>CAYTHB010000003.1:0-79532 GCA_964437515.1 uncultured Sterolibacterium sp. | reverse complement strand
ACCGCTATGCCCGTTACGGCATCGTCGGCGATTGTCTGGAAGTGCTCCCTGAACTAATCAAGCTTGCCAAAGCTTAGTGCGAAACAACAAAAACGGAGTCCGGTTGAAGCTACGAGCGTAGCGAGCAAATCAGTAGCCGCCCCTTGAGGGGCGGATGGGTGGGGTGGGTGTTTAGGGTAACGTTTGTTTCATCCTCTGCGGGTGGAGACGGCTACCATGTACGTTAACAAGGAGGAAAATGATGAGTGAAACCCGCATTCCCTGCGTTGCAGGGTTGTTCAGCGAAGAAGGCGGCGCCAAGATTTTTGGCTCCAAGTGCACCACCTGCGGCACGCCCTACTTCCCGAAAAAATCTGCCTGCCACAATCCGAACTGCACCGAATCGAAGTTGATCGACTGCGAATTCGGCGGCAAGGGCGTGATCTGGAGCTACTCGGTGGCTGACTTTGCACCGCCGCCCCCGCACAAACACGACAAGCCGTTCAAACCCTATGTCATCGGCGTGATCGACATGGAAAACGGTCTGCGTCTGGTCGGCCAGATGGTCGATCCGCTGGAAGCCGTCAAGGTCGGTGCCAAGGTTGAGCTGGTCATCGATGCCCTGTACCACGAGGAGGAAAAGACATACACCTCCTGGAAATTCAAACTGGTCTAACGAGCGAGGAGAATAAACATGCAAGAAGTCGCAGTATTGGGCGTAGGCCTCCACCGCTTTGGCAAGACCGGCGATGACATCGTCGGCACCAAGTCTGTCACCGAACTCTGTCGCGTCGCCGTCGATCAGGCACTCAAAGATGCGGGCGTTTCCTGGAAGCAGATCCAGGCCGTTGCCGCTGCCAGCTCGCGCTTCTCCGGCGGCAAGGGCTGGGGCTTGAACGGTAACGACGTGGTCGAAGATCTCGGCTCCACCGGCATCCCGGTGTACAACATGTCCGCCGGCTGTGCTGCCGGTGGTAACGCCTTCAACGTCGGCTACTCGCTGGTTGCTGGCGGCGTGTATGACATGGTGTTGGTGGTCGGTGGCGAAGTCATGCCCAAGGGCATGATCCAGACTTCCGGCCTGGAAGACCCGAACGACCCCGAATTCCTCCGTCAGCGTTGCATCGGCTTCCCCGGCCCGTCGTTCTGGGCGACGCTGGCACGCCGTCGCATGGCCGACTATGGCACGACCGAAGAGCAGTACGCCAAGGTCACCGTCAAGGCGCGCAAGTGCTCGGTGGGCAATCCGTATGCCCGTTTCCAGAAGGAAATCACCCTGGAAGACGTGCTGAAATCGCCCTACGTCAGCAATCCGCTGCGTTTGTTTGAAATCTGCCCGGTCTCCAACGGTGCGGCCGCTGCGGTGATCTGCTCCAAGGAAATGGCGAAGAAGTTCACCAACAACCCGCCGATCTGGGTCGCTTCCAGCGCGGTCGCCACCATGACCTTCGACGACGCGCTGCCGCGTGGTCTGGCCGGCCCCGTGCCGACCGGTCATAGCTACCACACCGAAGCCAAGGCTGCAGTGCAGAAGGCTTTCGAGAAGGCTGGTATCGGCCCGAAGGACATCAGCTTCACCGAATTGCAAGACAACACCTGCTATTACGAACTGGCCTTCCCCGAAGAGTGGGGTCTGTGCCAGCCTGGCGAAGCCGAAAAACTGCTCGAAGCCGGCGAAACCCTGCCGACCGGCAGCATGCCGATCAATCCGTCCGGCGGTTTCGTCTCCTTCGGCGAAGCCACCACCGCGATGGGCGTGTTCCAGATCGCCGAACTGACCTGGCAGCTGCGTGGCCAGTCAGGTGGGCGTCAGGTGCCCAACGCCAAGGTCGGTCTGGCGCAAACGCTGGGGCTGGGCGGCAACGCCACGGCAGCGATTCTCAAGCGTTGATATCGTGTGAAGTTCATCAAAAATGCCTCGGCGATGGCCGGGGCATTTTTTTTGCCTGCTTGCAAATGGAATAGGAATATCATCTGCACCGGTACGATCTACGATCTACAACCTACGACCCATAAAAATCAAGGAGCCCTCTCATGCGATTCGGTTTTCATTTATTCATGGTTGATCCCTGCGAACATCAAGCCATTGCACGTACCGCCGACGAGCATGGCTGGGACAGCATCCAGGTAGCGGATGCCCCCTTCTTTCCAGAAAAAGTTTCTGTTCCGTATCCCTACACACCGGATGGTTCGCGCTTTTGGCCACTGGATATGCCTGTGCTCGATCCCTGGGTCGCGATGACCGCAATGGCTGTGGTGACAAAACGTATTCGCTTCATTCCTTCGGTATTACGTCTGGCGATTCGTCAGCCGCTGCTCGAAGCGAAAAGCCTGTGTTCCGTAGCCGAAGTATCTGGCGGACGGGTTGCGCTAGGCGTGGGGCTGGCGTGGATGCCGGAAGAATTCCGCTGGCTCAATATCGACATGAAAACACGAGGCAAGCGGCAAGACGAGGCAATTCAGGCGATTCGCTTATTGATGCAAGGCGGCTTTCAGGAATTTCATGGCAAGCACATCGACTTTGATCGTGTCATCATGGCACCGACACCCCAGAAAAAAATCCCGATTTATGTCGGTGGCGCGACGGCTCCCGCCATGCAGCGCGCCGCGCGGCTGGGCGACGGCTGGTTGAGTGTCATCCATAACAAGGCAGAAATCCCGGGGATTGTGGATGAACTGAATCGCTATCGTCGTGAATATGGCCGCGAAAACGAAGCATTCGACATCATGCTGCATTGCCCCGATGCGACCACGATCGATGACATCAAACGTCTGGAAGACTTAGGCATCACCGACCTGCAAGTCACACCCTGGGCAATTCCCGGCATGGCGGCTGAAGAAGGTGTAGGCAAGATCATGCAGCAGCAACCCACCTTGCAGATGAAACAGGATGCCATTCGAAAATATGCCGATCAGGTTATTTCGAAGTTTGTTTGATGTGTGCAAACAGATGCGTTGCGTTAGCGTGAAATACAAAAATCAGAGTCGGGTTGAAGCTTTGAGCGTAGCGAACCAATCAGTAGCCGCCCCTTGAGGGGCGGATGGGTGGGGTGGGCGTATCGGGTAACGATTATTTCATCCTCTGTGGGTGGAGATGGCTACCATGATCGTTAACTGAACCACCAGCGCAACGCAAACGCACCCAGCATGGCGCAGGCCAGTCCCAGTTTGAGTGCAACCGCTACAACAAAAGACAGCCCGGCGGCAATGCCGACACGCGCTGTCTGGGTGTGATCACGCACGGCCAGCCATTCGCCGATCATCGCACCCACGATGGGGCCGAGCAGGATACCCAGCAATCCACCAAATAACCCGAGTACGCTGCCGATCACAGCACCGAGCATGGACAACATGCTGGCACCTGCACGCTTCACACCCAGCAAGGCCGCAATGTTGTCGATGAGCCAGGCCAACGCTGCCAATCCTGCCAGCAAACTCAGTGTGCCCATACCCACATGAAGAAACTGATCGACCCAGGCAATCAGCCAGAGTCCGGCAAAAATCAGCGGGGGGCCGGGTAGCAGCGGGATGAAAATACCGACGAATCCCACCACGATGGCCAGCCCCGCCAGCACGAACCAGAGAATTTCCATGACACAACCTCTCTTGCCGCTTGTCGATTGTCTCTATTCCGGCAAAGCCGGATTGCGGTCAAGACCGCGTGCCACAAAGCCTTGCATGTGTACCGGTAACTGCGCGTAGGTGTGTCGCGCCGCCTGCTCAGCCTGTGCGCCCGTGAATTCGGCAAATACACAAGCACCTGAACCACTCATGCGTGCGGGCGCAAAAGGGCGCAGCCAGGCGAGATATTCGGCTACGACAGGATAAAGCGCGCAGGCGACGGCTTCGAGATCGTTATGTCCCATGCCCTGCTGCCAGTCGTGCGCAGCGATGCGTGGTGTATCGCGGCACAAATCGGGAGATTTGAAAATTTGCGCCGTCGGCACCGCCACGGGAGGAACGAGCACCAGATACCATGCGGGAGACAGTCTCACATCGGTGAAACATTCACCCACGCCTTCAGCAAAAGTCGCATGGCCGTGGATGAAGACGGGCACATCCGCCCCCAAACCCAGCCCTAACTTTTGCAGCGCGTCGGAAGTGAGCTGTGCGTGCCATAAATGGTTCAGTGCCAAAAGCACCGTGGCGGCATCCGAACTGCCGCCCCCCAGCCCGCCCCCCATCGGCAAACGCTTGTCGAGATGAATCTCCACACCTTGCGTGATGCCTGTCGCCTGCTGTAAGGCACGCGCTGCGCGTACCGTGAGATCGTCCGCGGGAGGAACATTGGGCAAGGGTGTTGCCAATACGATGCGTCCATCATTGCGTGGAACAAAACGCAGGCTGTCACCATAATCAATGAATCGAAAAACGGTTTGCAGCAAATGCAAACCATCGGCACGACGGCCCACGACATGCAAAAACAAATTGAGTTTGGCAGGGGCAGGCCAGGCATCATGCCATTGACGCGAAAGATGGGAAGGGGTCATGGTGATAACTGCCAGCGGTCGATTTTGAGACGCACATCGATATCGTCGGCTAGCTGCTGCATTTCCATCAAAACAGGCAGCGCATGAGCAGCGGGGCTTTCGTAGTCCATATAAGTCAAGCGCCAGCCATCGATCTGTCGCCATTGAGGGCGACCCAGCGTGTCATCCTGATTGGGCTCTATCGCAGGTGCGACCTGACCCACAATCCAGCGTGGCATCAGTGAAAGGGGAAGATCGATGTCGAACAAACGCTGCGCCAGTGTTTCCATATCGACGGCTTCAAAGATGCGTCGATCGGAGAGCTGCAAATGTGCGCCACGATGATCGCGGGTCAACTCGGCCATACCCTGACCCAGCGGTGTGGTAAGCAGCAGTCGATCCTGAGTCGGCTCATGATGCCAATCGAGATGGGCAGTATGGTGCTTATCGCCCTGTCGCACGGAAATACGACCTTCGATATCAAATGTGGTAATGGTGGCGCGAATGGGGCGTGATAAAAGTAGTGGCGATGATGCCGATGACGCTTCGACACTTGCCGTACGCAAGCTGGCGCATCCAGACAACAAGCTCGCTCCCCCCATGAGTGCCGTAATCAACAGCCATGCCGACATGCATCGCGGCATGATTATTTTTGAACTGCCTGACCAGAGGAGGAGGATTCAGGCAATGCGTTGGGTATGGAGGGGATTGAAGAGGTGGAAGACACGCTTCCTGCCCCCGGCTTGTCAGTCACCGGCATCGCCCCCTTGAGTTTCCTGATGGTCTCCTTGAGCAACACGTTCCCCGGAGTCGCTTTAAGAGCCGCATTCCATATTTGCGAGGCCTCATCCTGTTTTCCGCTTGCCCACAACACCTCACCCAGATGCGCTGCAATTTCGGGATCAGGACGAAGGTCATACGCCTTTTGCAAGGTACTGAGTGCAGCCACACGATCGCCCCGCTTATAGAGCAACCACCCCTTGCTGTCGATGATGAAAGCATCTTCAGGCGATAGTGCCAAGCCTTTTTCTATGTACTGATCTGCCTCATCGAGGCGTTGGGTATGTTCCAGCAACGAATAACCCAAAGCATTGTAAGCATGGGCATCATCCGGCTTGATGCGTATCAGCTTGCGTAGATTACGCTCCATGACATCCAGTCGTCTGAGCTTTTCTGCCAACAATGCAGACTCATAGAGCAGTTCGGGTTGATCAGGTTGATGGACAAGCTGCTGGTTCAAAAGATCGTAAGCCTCTGTGACACGTCCTGCGTCGACCAGCAGTTGCGATTCTGCAATCAGCAACACGATCTGTTCTTGCGGATGCGCTTCAGCCGCCTTCTGTAGCAGTGCGCGCCCATCATCCAGATGTCCACCCTTATACAGCAGCGTCGCTGCACGGCTTAATGCGGGGAGATATTGCTCACCGGGCATGACCTGAATGTACCAGGCAATCGCCTGATCGGGCTGTTTGGTACTTTCTGCCATGCGCCCCAGATAAAAGCGCAACAAATCGGGGTTGCCTATGCCCAAGACCAGCAAACGCTTCATATGCTGCTCAGCCGCCGCAAAATCATCCATTTGCATGGCAAGCAGTGCTGATGCGTAGAGAATCTCGCCATCGTCCGGGCTGGCCTTGAGCAATTGGTCGTATTCACGACGCGCAGCTTCATAGTGCTTGCCCCCGATCAAGGAACGTGCATACGCCAGACGCACTTCGCCAGCGTCTGGATGCTTCGTCAGGAAATCCTTGAGTGTCTGTTCGGCATCGGTGCTGCTGATGCCTTGCTGCAATCGCGATTTGAGCAATACCGGTTCCGCCCAATCGGGTTTCAAGGTCCGCGCACGATCAACAGCGGCCAATGCGCGAGCTTCATCCTTGGCCAACCCCCAGAACATGGCGCGCAAATATTGGGCTTTACCTACATTCTCGAAAGGGATGGTGAGTTGCTCAAACAAGCGCGCGCCGGTGAGCTTGTCATTTTGGCGCGACAACAAAAGATAAACCTGTGTCATCCGATCAGAGAGCGAAGTCGCTGCTATCGATGGTGATGTCTGGATTTTGGCTTCGGACGGGGCATCGGCTTTCGCGGCAGCCTCGGGCTTGTCGTCGTCTGCATCATCTGTGTCGGGTTTCTCATGGCGATCCACCAGCACTTGCACCAATTGCTTCATGGCATCGTCAGGATGTTTTGATTCGAGCAGCAGATTGGCCAGATTCAAACGAGCATCCACGGATTCAGGTGCTGCATCCACCCAAATACGAGCGGCTCCGAGCGCAACAGTAGTCTGCCGTGTGTACAAGCCAAATTCCGTTGCCCGCTTGGCAATGCGAGGATCACGCGTAGCTTTGGCAAGCTCATCGTACAGCGTGGTTGCCAGCAGTAAATTACCCCGCCGCGCCGCAATTTCAGCCAGCAAGACACCATACAGTATGCGTGGGGTCAATGCGACACGCGACACATTATTCTGCTGACTTGCTGTGCTACCCAATTTTCCCGCAGGGACTGAGGGTAAGACCAAGGGGGGGCGGTTTTCCTGTGCTGTTTCTTCCGCGAGAGTACTCATTGGGTAAGCCCATCCCAAAGCACTCATCAATGACACCATGATGCCCGGTCCAAGCCGTTTCAACGGTCGTAGCAGTAACGCATGCAAACGCAAGCGTTCATCGTATGTATCGTTACCGTGAAACAAGGGAAGGCTCATGCGATACGACTTTCCGGTTTTCATCAGACACTTTGTCAGAAAGATTCAACATCAAATCCAGCATCCAGTTTAGCGTGAAATATCAGGGATGAAACAATGAAACACTGAAACAATGAAACGATTCGCTGTCATTGCCGGATGGACTCAAACCTCAACGCTCAAGCCTGATCGCCCACGAAAGGATTGTAACGACGCTCTTCGCCGAAGGTGGACATCGGGCCGTGGCCGGGGATGAATTTGACCTCATTACCCAGTGGCCACAGTTTTTTGCGAATGGCATTGACCAGGGTTGCCATGTCGCCGCCGGGAAAATCGGTGCGCCCAATCGATCCCTGAAACAGGACATCCCCCACCAGCGCCAGATGTGAATCTGCGTGATGAAACACGACATGCCCCGGCGTGTGACCGGGACAGTGCAACACATTCATGCTGACATTGCCAAAGCTCACGGTATCGCCATCATCAAGCCAACGATCGGGCGTGAACGTTCCTCCCGCAGCCAGACCAAACATGCGTCCTTGCTGAGATAGTTGATCGAGCCACATCTGGTCACCCATGTGAGGACCTTCGATCGGCAGATGCAAGCGTGTCGCCAGTTCCGCCGCCCCCCCTGCATGATCGACATGACCGTGGGTCAGCAGTATTTTTGTCAGTTTGATGCCTTGCTGTTGTGCAGTCGCGAGGATGCGGTCGATATCGCCTCCCGGATCAACGACTGCGGCCTCCTGCGTTTCTTCACACCACAACAGCGTGCAGTTTTGTTGAAAGGGGGTCACAGGAATGATTTTGTATTTCATTTCAGCGTATCCAGTATCCACAATGATTCGATTCGATCCAGTTTGATCTGATCAAAACCGGTTAGCCTATCAGATTTGCAGAGGTTCTTGCGCCCACGCATGAGTAACGATACGTCGAATCGGTGCAGGCAAGCCTTCGGCCAATGCTTCATCACGCGTCAGCCAGCAATAGCGATCGCTTTCTGTCACCTGCAAAGGACAATACAGCTCACCCATGAGCGGCTGCAGGGTGAGCTGAAAATGAGTGAAGCTGTGACGTAAAGAACTCAACGGAGTCAGATTATTAAAGCGACCCAGATTGCGTTCTAGCTGCTTCAGTATTTCTGGTGTTTCTGCTTCTGGCAAGCTCAGCAAGCCCCCCCAGATACCTGTGGGTGGACGACGTTCAAACAACCAGCGTTGTTCCTGCGCTCCATCATGCAACAGCAACACTCGCATCGTGCGTTGAGGAATCTCTTTGCGCGGTCGTGCGCGAGGCAGTTCGTGAGTACGTCCTTCACGGTTTGCAATACAGATATCCGCCAGTGGGCAACACGAACAAACTGGTTTTGTCCGGGTACACAGCGTTGCACCCAAATCCATTTGCGCCTGAATATAGGTGGCACAATCGCCTTCTTCTTGAGACTCTGGCAGCAAGTCAGTGGCAAGTTGCCAAAGTCTCTGCTCGACAGACGCAGTACCCGGAAACTCATCAATTCCAAAGACACGACACAGCACACGCTTGACGTTGCCATCGAGAATAGGTGCGCGCACATCGAAAGCAAAAACAGCGATGGCATTAGCTGTGGATCGCCCTATGCCGGGCAAAGTAGCGATGATTTCCGGATTCTGCGGAAAGCATCCTGAAAATTCCCGATCTATCATCTGAGCACATCGATGCAGATTGCGTGCCCGTGCGTAATAGCCCAGCCCGCTCCACAGACTCATGACATCTTCAACCGGTGCAGCCGCCAGATCAGACAAGCGGGGATAGCGTTCAAGAAAACGCTGGTAATACGGAATCACGCTGGCAACCTGGGTTTGCTGCAACATGATTTCTGATAACCAGATGCGATAGACATCGCCTGTATTCTGCCAGGGCAAACCATGACGGCCATGCTGACGTTGCCAGTCGATCAGTCGCGTGGCTAGTGAAGATTCCGTCATGATATGAAACGAGCGCCGGAATTCCGGAAGAGACTCAAAATGAGCGTATCGGCTTATTTGACGCAATCAACGTAATAGCAAACCTTACCATTAGATGCGTCTTTGACGAGACCATGAATATCGGTTTCAAAGCCCGGAAAACGCTCGTTGAAATCGCGCGCAAATTGCAGATAGCGGACGATGGTTCGATTGAATCGCTCACCAGGAATCAACAGAGGGATGCCCGGCGGGTAAGGCGTGAGCAGCACACTCGTTACGCGATCCACAAGATCATCGATAGGCACCCGATCAATCTCACGATGCGCCATGCGGGCAAAGGCATCCGATGGACGCATGGCCGGTTCCATATTGGACAAATACATTTCAGTCGTCAGACGGGCGACATCATTGACCTTATAAACCTCATGAATCTGCGTACTCAGATCCTTGAGCCCAATGGATTCGTAACGCGGGTGTTTTGCAATGAACTCAGGCAAGACCTTCCAGAGCGGCTGATTTTTGTCGTAGTCATCCTTGAACTGTTGCAGTGCCGTGACCAGCGTGTTCCAGCGACCCTTGGTGATACCAATGGTGAACATGATGAAGAAACTGTAAAGACCGCATTTCTCTACGATGACACCGTGCTCGGCAAGATATTTAGTCACGATGGCCGCCGGAATGCCCAAGTCATCCGAGAAATCTCCATCGACATCCAGACCGGGTGTAATGACCGTTGCCTTGATCGGGTCAAGCAGATTGAAGCCTTCTGCAAGCTGGCCAAAACCGTGCCACCGCTCACCAGCCTTGAGCATCCAAGCTTCCCTCTCTTCCAGCCCCTCTTCGGAAAGGTCATTGGGCCCCCAGACCTTGAACCACCAGTCAGCCCCCCATTCTTCATCGACCTTACGCATGGCACGACGGAAATCCAGCGCTTCAGTCAAGGACTCCTCAACCAGTGCCGCCCCGCCGGGCTCTTCCATCATGGCCGCAGCGACGTCGCAAGATGCAATGATGGCGTATTGTGGGCTAGTGGAGGTGTGCATGAGATAAGCCTCATTGAACACATCACGATCAAGCTGATGGTTCTGCGCATCCTGCACCAGAATTTGTGAGGCTTGCGACAACCCTGCCAGCAATTTGTGCGTCGACTGCGTGGAAAAGACCATGGACTCACGGCAGCGCGGTCGGTCGGCACCAATGGCGTGATAGTCGCCATAAAAATCATGGAATGCTGCATGAGGAAGCCATGCTTCATCGAAATGCAAGGTGTCTATCTTGCCGTCGAGCATTTCCTTGATGTCTTCGACATTATAAAGAATGCCGTCATAAGTGCTCTGGGTGATCGTGAGCACACGAGGCTTGATACTCTTGTCTGTTGCAAAGGGGTGCGCATCTATTTTCTTTTGAATGTTTTCCCATCGAAACTCTTCTTTTGGAATAGGCCCGATGATGCCGTAATTGTTGCGCGTGGGCATCAGAAAAACAGGAATGGCACCCGTCATGATAATGGAGTGCAGCACCGACTTGTGACAGTTTCGGTCGACCACAACAATATCACCGGGTGCCACCGTGGAGTGCCAGACGATCTTGTTGGATGTCGATGTCCCGTTGGTGACGAAGTACAGATGATCGCAGTTGAAAATGCGAGCAGCATTTCTTTCAGAAGCTGCGACAGGGCCGGTGTGATCCAGCAGTTGTCCGAGTTCTTCAACCGCATTACAGACATCGGCGCGCAACATGTTTTCGCCAAAAAACTGATGAAACATCTGCCCAACCGGGCTTTTCAAAAACGCCACCCCGCCGGAGTGTCCTGGGCAATGCCAGGAATAGGAGCCATCGGCGGCGTAATGCGTCAATGCACGGAAAAAAGGCGGCGGCAAGGAATCCAGATACGCACGAGCTTCGCGCACAACGTGGCGTGCAATGAATTCCGGTGTGTCTTCATACATGTGGATGAAGCCATGCAGCTCTCGGAGAATGTCATTGGGAATATGACGACTGGTGCGCGTCTCGCCATGCAGAAAAATAGGGATTTCGGCATTCTTGTAGCGAATCTCTTCAACGAAGGCACGCAAGCGTGTGATGGTTTTCTCTTCGTCATACGCCAGCTCTTCATCATCGATGGAAAGAATGAATCCCGAAGCGCGGCTTTGTTGTTGCGCAAAGGAAGTGAGATCACCATAGCTGGTCACCCCCAGCACTTCCATGCCCTCTGTCGCAATCGCATCCGCCAGTGCACGAATCCCAAGGCCGGAAGCATTTTCGGAACGATAATCTTCGTCGATGATGACGATGGGAAAACGAAATTTCATGGCAACTTTCGTAATGAGTCAGGTGCAACGTGCAACGTACCTTGCATTCACAATGCAAGACATGCAATCCAGACGACAGATTAAATTTTTGGCAAAGTCACGCCGACCTGTCCTTGATACTTCCCTCCGCGATCCTTGTACGATGTTTCGCAGATTTCGTCGGATTCAAAGAACAGCACTTGCGCACAACCTTCACCCGCATAAATTTTGGCGGGCAAGGGTGTGGTGTTTGAAAACTCGAGCGTCACATAGCCTTCCCATTCGGGCTCGAAAGGCGTGACATTGACGATGATGCCGCAGCGCGCATAGGTGCTCTTACCCAGACAAACCGTGAGCACGTTGCGTGGAATACGGAAATACTCGACCGTGCGTGCCAGCGCAAATGAATTCGGCGGAATGATGCAATGATCCGCTTTCACTTCGACAAAAGAATTCTGATCAAAATTCTTGGGGTCAACAATGGTGCTGTTGATATTGGTGAAGAGCTTGAACTCATTGGAGCAGCGTATATCGTAGCCGTAGCTTGATGTACCGTAGGAAACAATACGTCGGCCATCGATTTCGCGCACTTGTCCGGGCTCGAAAGGTTCGATCATCTGATGGGTCTGCGCCATGCGGCGTATCCATTTGTCGGATTTGATGGTCATGCGAGTCGATGAACTACTGAAAATAGAAAACGGGCAGTATACCGATACCCGACGGAAGAGGAAAAATCCAGATTGTGCTTGTGCAGAGGGGGAAGCCACAGCGCATTCTCCGTGGCTGAAAAACAAAAACCGCCTGCAAGGCGGCTTTTTGGACCAATTTGGTCGGGGTGAGAGGATTCGAACCTCCGACTCCTGCGTCCCGAACGCAGTACTCTACCAGGCTGAGCTACACCCCGAACTGGAACTCATCATGCAATCAATATTCAAGAATCAATGATCCCGATTAACTGCAAAGACTGACAATTCTAACAGAGCGTCACGATAATTTGAAGCCTTGATTTGATCGAGGCTGGCGATGGCATGCTTCACCTCTTCTTCGGCTTGCCTGCGCGTCACATCCAATGCGCCGGTTTCCTGAATGGCAGCAAGCACTTTCGGAAGTTCATCGCGCCCCCCGCTCTCGATGGCATGTCGCACACAGGCGGCTTGTGCGGGGGTTCCGTGACGCATCACATGAATCAGCGGCAACGTGGGTTTACCTTCCGCCAGATCATCACCCAGATGCTTGCCCGTGTTGGTTTCATCGCCTGAATAATCCAGAACATCATCGATCAGCTGAAATGCGGTTCCAAGATGCATGCCGTAACGCGCCAATCCTTCTTCGACGTCAGCAGACGCACCGCCCAGCATGGCGCCCACACGCGCAGCCGCTTCGAAGAGCTTGGCCGTTTTGTAACGAATGACGCGCAAATAATCCTCGACTTCTATGTCGATATTGCGGCAATTCATGAGTTGCAGCACTTCACCTTCCGCGATGATATTGGTCGCATCCGCCATGACCCGCATGATGCGCATATCATCGGCAACCAGCATCATCTGGAAAGCGCGGGAATACAGAAAGTCTCCCACCAGCACACTCGCCGCATTGCCAAACATTGCATTGGCCGTATCTCGACCCCGTCGCAATTCCGATTCATCCACCACATCATCATGAAGCAGCGTTGCCGTGTGGATGAACTCGATCACTGCCGCAAGCGTGTGGTGATGATGCCCCTGATACCCCATCGCGCCCGCTGACAAAAGAACCAGTATCGGCCGCAAGCGTTTTCCACCGCCTGCAACGATGTATTCCGCCACTTGTCGTACCAGCACCACATCCGAATGCAGATGAGTACGAATCACCTGATCGACTTTTTGCATGTCGGGCGTAATCAGGGCATGTAAAGCGGAAAGAGGCGCAGAACGAGACACGATGGATTCACATTAGTCAAGGAAGCGCGATGTTAGGTGGCACATACCAATGCGTCAAGTTTTTGCGATTTTTATTTTTCAATTTTTCAATTGTTCAACTCGTCTCGATGATGCGACGCAGACTGATTCAACAGAACTCAACAAATCACCGCATCGATCCGCCCCCAGTCCAGCGAGGCATCGAGGGTATCGGCCAGACGCTCGATGTCGGCTTCGCGGCGTGCGGCACGATCGAAGACGGCTCTGCTTTCGTGGCCGGCCCAAGTCAGCAGCGCATCGAATGCTTGGGGATGATCGAACAGGCCGTGGCAGTAACTGGCAAGAATCTGACCATCGCTGGAGAGGGCTCCATCGGCGTGCCCGTTCAGCCAGGCAGCAGGTTGGGCTAGCGCAGGGCCTTGCGTCGTTCCCATGTGGATTTCATAACCGTTGAGTGGTGGCGCGCCGGGTAACGCGAGTGTTCCGCTGACGTTTGCCAGCCGTTTTTCTGGCTGCAGTGTGGTTTCGTAATCCAGCAGGCCGAGCCCGGTCACACTTGAAGGCACGCCTTCCAATCCGAGTGGGTCGTGCAAGGCGCGTCCCAGCATTTGTAACCCGCCGCAAATGCCGATCACTTTACCGCCGTAGCGCAGATGTCGTTGCAGCGCGCTCTCCCAGCCTTGGGCGCGTAGCCAGGCCAGATCTGTGGCGACGGCTTTTGATCCGGGCAGCACGATCAGGTCAGCGGGTGGAATGGCTTCGTTCGCACCGATGAAACGGAAGTCGATCGGCTCGTGTAAACGAAGCGGGTCGCAGTCGGTGGCGTTGGCAATCCGCGGTAAGGCGGGCGCGATGACCTTTAGTCGAGCGACACCGGGCTGCAGGTGGGCGGTCTCGCTGTTTCCGGGCAAGGCATCTTCGGCATCCAGAGACAGGCCGTGCAGATAGGGCAGCACGCCGAGCACCGGCTTGCCGGTGCGCTCTTCCAGCCAGCGCAAACCGGGTTCGAGCAGGCTGATATCGCCACGAAAACGGTTGATGACAAAACCGATGACGCGCTCCTGTTCGCTGGCTGCGAGCAGTTCGAGTGTGCCGACCAGATGCGCGAAAACCCCGCCGCGATCGATGTCGGCGATGAGAATGACCGGGCAATCCACGGCCTCGGCAAAGCCCATGTTGGCGATGTCACGCTGACGCAGATTGATTTCCGCCGGGCTACCCGCACCCTCGACCATGATGAAATCATAGTTGTTTGACAGTCGTCGATAGGACTCCATGACGGCCTGCATTGCTTGCAGTTTGTAATCCTGGTAGGCGCGGGCATCGAGATGAGTCGCCAGTTTGCCGTGGATGATGACCTGTGCGCTACGGTCGCTACCGGGCTTGAGCAGTACCGGGTTGAAGTCCGAATGAGGCTCGATGCGTGCCGCTTGTGCTTGCAATGCCTGGGCACGGCCGATTTCGCCGCCATCGATGGTGACGGCTGAATTGAGTGCCATATTCTGTGGCTTGAAAGGAGCTACGCGTATGCCGCGCCGAACCAGCACCCGGCACATGCCGGCGACCAAGGTGCTTTTTCCGGCATCCGAAGTGCAGCCTTGAATCATCAGGGTGTTTTTAGCCTTTTGCATCAGTATTCTCGGTGGAGTTTTCGTTGTGAAACCGGAGAATTTCATGTTGTCCGGCTTCGAGTGCCTCGCTTAATCGAGCCCACGCGTGTTCGTCTGCGGGCAAGCCGAAGCGCAGGGCGGGCGGAGCTTCGAAGCGGCGAACCCATATGCTGCGACGTGCCAACGCGGCATGCCAGGCCGTCGCCAAAGGCGTGACGACATACTGAAACAAGGCCGTGCCTCTGGCATTTTTCAGGCCATTTTTCTCCAACAACAGTGCCATGCGCGACGAGGCTTGTTGTAAGTGTTCGCGTTGCGTGCTTTGCCAGTGGGTGTCGGACAAGGCCAGTTGTGCGACCCATCGTGCAGGGTGGGCGATGGGCCAGGGGCCGAGGGCTTCGGCGAGGCGTTCGAGCAAGGCCGGTGCGCCGCAGACAAAACCGACGCGTGCCCCGGCGAGTCCAAAGAACTTGCCCAGCGAACGCAGCACAACGAGATTTTCATAGCCGGGCAAACCGGCGCAAGTAACCAGACTATCGCTGGGAGCTGCGTCGATGAAGGCTTCATCAATGACCATGAGACGCAGTTTTTGCAAACGGGCGCGCAAAGCCTCTGCGGGATACTGCTGGCCATCCGGGTTGTTGGGATTGCACAACACGGCATATTCAGCCCCTTCATTCCCTTCAGCCCAACTGACGAGATGATGCCCAGCTCCCTGCCAGGCTGCTCCATGTTCGGCATACAGGGGAGAGGGCATGGCAACCCGCGCTGGAGGGAGCAGGTGCGGCAAGCGTTGAATGGCGGCTTGGCTTCCGGCGACGGGTAGCAGATGAGCCGCGCCGTAATGACGACGAGCGGCATCGGTTAAGCCGTCGTCATCTTCGGGGAGTCGTTGCCAGACATGGGCGGGCAACGGGGGCACAGGATAAGGCCAGGGCGCGATGCCGGTGGACAGATCCAGCCATTCCGCATGGGGTATTCCCCATGCACGCGCGGCGGCGTGCAGGCAACCACCGTGTTCAAGCATGCAGAAGACTCCTCCCCACCCATGCCAGAACCGACAGCAGCAGCCACAGCCATACGCCCTGTTCGACCAAGCGCAGTGCGCGTGGAATGTCCAGTGCCTGAGCCGCCGAGCCGCAGCCGAGGGCGGGGCGCGTTTCTGTTGTGCCATGGTAGCGCGCCGCGCCGCCTAGGCGGATGTTCAGTGCCCCTGCGCCGGCGGCCATCACTGGCCCAGCGTTCGGGCTGCTCCAGGCCGGTGCCTGCGTGCGCCAGCAGGCGAGTGCCAGGCGAGTGTGGCCGAGCAGTGCATAGGTCAGCGCCGTCAGGCGTGCCGGGATGAGATTGAGCAGATCGTCGATGCGCGCCGCGGCCCAGCCAAAGTAGAGGCGACGTGTGTCGCGGTAACCCCACATCGCATCCAGTGTGTTGGCCAGACGATAGAGCAGCACACCGGCACCCCCGGCGACAAGAAACCAGAACAGCGCGGCGAAGAGCGCGTCATTGCCATTTTCCAGTACCGATTCGACGGCCGCCTTGGCCACGCCTTCTGCATCGAGCGTGTCCGTATCGCGTGAGACGATTTGACCCACGGCTAGGCGAGCTGCATCGAGTCGGCCTTCGCGCAATGGTGTGGCGATGGCCTGGGCATGTTCGGTCAGGCTGCGCCCGCCCAGGGCAAAGCCAAGCAGTAGCGCATCCAGTATGGGATGTGCAAAGTATGCGGCCAAGGCGACCAATGGCACGATCAACAGGCTCCAGGCGAGCAAGCCGCGCAAGCGATTGCCCAGCGCGTGCCCCGGTGCACCGTATCGCAAGAACTTTTCACCGTATTCGGCTAAGCGACCAAACCCTGCCAGGGGATGCCAGCGGCGCGGCTCACCGATCAGCCGATCCAGTAGTACCCCCACCAGCAGGCTGGCGAGTAAAGATGTGGCCGTTATTCCGCTCATGCCCGTTGTGCGGCCGCGGTTTGACGGACGGCTTCTTGCAGACTCAGATCGGCGGCCTGATCAGGTTGCCCCTGCCATTGATCGAAATGCAGGAGGTCTTCCAGTGGCAGGCGCGGCAGCCAGCCGGCGGCTTCAAGCTCCGGGCGTTGGTGGAAATGGCTGACATAACCGATGCAAAGGTAAGCCACTGGGATAATGTGGCTTGGCAGCTTGAGTGCGGCACGCAGGGCGGGCTGATGCAGGATGCTGACCCAACCGACACCGAGGTTTTCAGCGCGCGCGGCCAGCCAGAGATTTTGTACCGCGCAAACCGAGCTGTAGACATCCATGATGCGAAAGTGTGTGCGCCCGACCACCACCGGGCCATGGCGACGACGATCGCAGGTGATGCACAGATTGAGCGGTGCTTCGAGTATCCCTTCGAGCTTGAGCTTGCGGTAAGTTTCTTGTTTGTCGTCGGGAAACATCAAGGCGGCTTCGGCGTGAGCAGCGAGAAAATCGGCATGGATCTGTGCGCGGACTTGCGGCGAACGCACAATGAGGAAGTCCCAAGGCTGCATGAATCCCACCGAAGGGGCATGGTGTGCGGCAGTCAGCACGCGTGCCAAGACTTCGTCAGGAATCGCATCCGGCAAAAATTGTCCGCGGACGTCGCGACGGGTGTGGATGGCGCGATATACCGCTGCACGTTCGTCGTCACTGAAATTCGGTTGGGCTTGTTGTTGGGGGGAGGTCGTCATGGGGGCGGTTCAGAGAAACAGGCGCGCAATGGCCTGGGGGTGGGAGGGAAAGTAAAAGTGCACATAGGAGGCCGTCAGCCGGGCATGGCGATAAATCGCCTCGCCTTCACGGCCGTCGGGCGTGGTTGCCCGTGCCAGCGGTGCGAGGGAGGTTGTGCTTTTTGAATAATGAAAGGTATGGCCGCGCAACGCGCCTTCGGGTAGTTCGATGGCTTGCAGCCCTAGCCCGGTCAGGCGGGGCTGCAAGGCACACGTGCCGGGCAGCAGACCTGCCATGCGGTGTGACTGAGCGCTGCCGTCTACGAGTGTTTCGAACAATGCCATCATGCCGCCACATTCGGCTAGCAGTGGGCGGCCGGCATCGACGTGTTTGGCGAGCGACTGCCAGAGTGTACGATTCGTCGCCAGTCGTGCGGCGTGCAGCTCAGGATAGCCACCGGGCAACCAGACGGCATCACAAGGCGGTAGCGCATCATCGGTCAGCGGCGAAAAGAATGTCAGTCGTGCGCCCAGTGCTTCCAGACATTCCAGATTGGCCGGATAGATGAAGCAAAATGCCGCATCACGGGCAATGGCAATGATCCGTCCGGCCAGTTGTTGTTCGGGCAAGGGCGGCGGGCTGAAAGGAAAATCCACTGCGCGAGGTAGCGTGACGGCGGAGGTCTGGGCGAGCCGGTCGGCAATCGAGCCGATACGTTGCAGCAGATCGTCGATTTCAGCTGCTGGCAGCAAGCCGAGATGACGCTCAGGCAAACGGGCACTGGCTTCGCGCGGTAAATGCCCAAGCCATTGAATATCCTCTGGCAGACTATCGCGTAGCAAAGTGGCATGACGTTCCGTACCGACACGGTTGGCCAAAACAAAGTCCAATCGCGTGTCGTCACGGTAGTGCTTGAGACCGTGAGCAATGGCACCAAAACTCTGTGCCATTGCTGAGCCATCGATCACGGCGAGAATCGGCAAGCCGAAACGTGCAGCCAGATCGGCACTCGAAGGCGTGCCATCATAAAGACCCATCACGCCTTCGACGAGAATCAGATCGGCTTCTTTCGCGGCTTCGGCTAGACGTTGGCGGGCATCTTCTTCACCACACATCCACAGATCGAGGTTGTAACAGGGCGCACCACTGACAGCCGCGTGAATTTGCGGATCGAGAAAATCCGGCCCGCACTTGAACACGCGCACGCGCCGTCCGGCGCGGGTGTGCAGTAGTGCCAGCGCAGCGGTTATGGTGGTTTTGCCCTGTCCGGATGCCGGCGCGGCGATAAGCAGGGCGGGGCAGGTGATGGGGGGCGTCGTCATTGGGTCAGCGATCCTGATCATCTGAAATCAATAATTCATCCGGACTGAAAAACGCCAGGTGCGTGGTTCGAGTGGATGTACCAGTCGTCCGTCAAAGCCATTACCGCCATTGCAGGCAGCCGCTTCGCGAGCCGTGCAGGATGCGCCCCAGTATTCGATATCATTTGCTTTGCTGTCGAACAGATTCAGCACGTCGAGGCTGAGTTGCAGAGACTTGCTGGCACGGTAGCCCAGTTTGAGATTGGCAATCCAGAAGGCTTGCGATTTTTGCTGGCCGGATTCTTCCAGTGGATAGGCGCCCAGATAACGCAAGCGAATCCCGCCGTACCAGCGATCGGCAGGGTCGTAGGTCGCCGCAAATGATGCCGTGACTGGAACGGCGTTGGGAACCCGGCTGCCGCCGTTGATCGGCTGTACGAGTCGTGCCTTTGAAACCGCGACATCAGCCTCGATGATGAAGCCTTGTGAATGGGCGTAATGATTTGACCATTCGACACCGTGACGTTGTGATGCGCCTTGGGGTTCGGTGACACCTTCGTCGCCGATAAAGATCAGCTCGGAAGCCAAGCGCGTTTGCCATAGTGTCAGGCTGCTGTTCCATCCAGGCAGCAGATGGGTACGCACCCCGATTTCGCTGCCTGTGGCCTTGACGATCAGCGGGATGGGTTGAACCACGCTGCCATCTGCGGCATGCGTGCGTGTGGTGGCACCTCGCGCATCGTTACTATGAAATCCATGACCTGCATTCAGAAAAAACTCGGTATCAGGCCAGGCACTCGATGGCCCCATGATGAGCCCCAGCTTCGGGCTGAACTGGCTGGCCTGGATGCGCCCGCCGTTACTGCTGTTGAATGCGCCATTCTTGGGAGTGATCTCTGCATGGATGCTGTCCCAGCGTGCTCCTAATGTGGTGCGCAGCCAGGGTTGCCACTGCGTGTGGGTTTCTGCAGATAAACCGTAGCTATTTTGTTGTGCCTGATCGGCACGCACCACCCCCGTGCGCTGCCGTTGATATGTCGGATAAAGGCCGACGGAACGGATGTCGTCCTGACGGTATTGCCAGCCCAGGGTGGCCTCGCTGTTTTTCCATGATTCACCCAGCAGCCAGGTGCGTGACATCTGGCCGCCCCAGATCATGCGTTGATCAATCTGTTCGTGCTGGCCGTCGAGCAGGCCAGAGGGGGTCGAATAGAGATTGAGCCCATAATCGACCACATAGCCTTGGGCGCGTATCGCCCCATCCGGACGGGGGCTCGCCCATTCTCCCGTGAGCTGATAACGATGGGTGCGGCCACCGTCGGTAGGTGCTAGCGTGCCGTAACGGGAAATTTCGTTGTTGAGGATGGCACGCTCAGGCACATGCTCCGTGGCGATCCAGCGTGCGTCATAAGCCAGCGCCGTCAATGCATGGCCACGGCTTGCCGTGCCGGATGATAGACGCAGGACAGCGTTGGTTTTCTGCAGATGCTCGGCTTGCAACCAGGGGCCATTATTGCCCGCCAGTTCAAGCGCACCCAGCAAACTCATCCCATTCTCCATATCGTGACTACCCGCCAGCAGTGCGCGCCGAAACTCATTTGCGCCCAGGGTGATGTCGAGGAAAGGAGTAGGTAGCTTGCGCAGGTAATAAATGCGCGTCGCTCCAGTGACGCTTAAATCACCCTCTTGAGCGGCATACATGCCTTTGCGATAGCGCAGATTGCCGACCAGTTCGGGAATCAGAAAATTCAGATCCATGTAGCCTTGACCATGCGCGTGCGTGAGGTTATTGACCGGTGCGCCGTTAACATAAGTTGCGAAGTCGCTGCCATGATCCAGATTGAAGCCGCGCAAGAAGTATTGGTTGGCTTTGCCGTCCCCCGAATGCTGGGTGACGATCATGCCGGGCATCGCTTCCATGACTTCAGCCGGACGGAGTAAAGGACGCGCGCTGAGCTGTTGGGCAGTGACCGTACCTTCGGATGCGGAATGGGCAATGCCGGTCATCTTGCGTGTGTTATCGGTAATGGTGACTTCTTCCAACATGGGTAGACCTGCGGCGTGCGTGGGTAGCGAAAACGTGACCAGCAGAGGAACGAACGAAAGGCCTTGCCTCAATCGGGCAAGCCGGATAGATACTGAACGAACAGACATGATATTGACCTGAATAATGCGCTGAAAGGAACAGGCCGGACGGGCGGGTTCCACATCCCGCAGCGCATGGTTGTAGTGCAGTCGCCTCTGCCAATGGACATCGCATCAAGGCAGAGGCGGACATGAAGATCACAGGCCGGTCTCCGGGCTGACCCGTCTTGATGCTTCGCCTTCCCAAGCGGTTCGCGCACATCGCAGTCAAGCGATGCCACGTTGCCGGTCAGTGGCTCGCGGCTCGTAGAAAATATGAGTCGCGTTGAAACATCCGAAAGGGCTTACCGTTGCGGGAGCAGCCGGGGCATTGCGTACCATCGTGTTTCAATACGCGCACCCCGTTCCCGTTTCATCCAGCATCTTGCGATGACGGACACCTGTGGTCATTTGAATTTAATCGCTGTCTTTTGCGGTGAGGCTGACCTCCTGATCATGGGTTAGAGTGAGTTCGAGCAGAGACTGGATGTAATCCGCAGGCAGGCGATGTTGTGTCGCCAGGGTCGCACAAGAGATGCCGCGTGCATGGTCTGCGTGTAATGCGGCACGCCATCCGGCCAGTCCTGTGCTGAGCGATCGTCCGGCCTGTTCGCCGTTATTGATATTGCGTTCGCCGCCTTCGACGGCATATTTATTGGCGTAACCACGCGGTGTGACCATCAGGCCATGGCGGATGAAGGTCATTGAATTACCGATCAACACGGTGGTCAGCATGCCGATTTCGCATTCCGTCATGCGTTCGAGCGTCGTGAATTCGATGCGTTGTTTGGGTCGCCACGCTGATTTGACGATGGCCACGGGTGTTTGTGGATCACGGTGACGTAGCAGGAGTTGTTGTGCATGAATGATCTGCTCCGAGCGTCGGCCGCTCTTCGGGTTATAGAGCGCAATGACGAAGTCGGCATAGGCTGCCGCATCCAGCCGTCGTGCGATGACCGGCCAGGGGGTGAGCAGATCGGACAGGGAGATCGCACAGAAATCATGGGTGAGGGGCGCGCCGACCAGTGCCGCGCAACTGTTGAGTGCTGATGCGCCCGGAATGATTTCGACTTCGATCCCTGCTTCGGGTGTCCAACCGGCCTGAAACAGAACTTCGAAAGTGGGCCCCGCCATGCCGTAGACACCCGCATCACCCGATGAAATCAGCGCGACCTTGCGCCCTTGTCGGGCGCGATCCAGTGCTTCGATCGCACGATCGAGTTCTTCGGTCATTGATTTCTTGATGACCTCCTTGCCATCGAGCAGGTCGGCGACCAGCCGAATGTATGTCACATAACCGATGATGGTGTCGGCTTCGGCGATGGCTGCGCGAGCGCGTGCCGTCAGGTGTTCCTGGTTGCCGGGGCCCAAGCCCACCAGCATGATCTTGCCGTTCATGGTTTCATCCTTGCAATGGAGACGGTGGCATTACGGCCATCTGCGCCGCGCCGTTTGTGTTTTTCGACGATCAGTTGATCTTGAGCGCCCCCCGCGGCAAGCAGTGCAGCCGCTTCAGCCACCGAAGGGGTGCCGGTGTATTGGCGAACGGTTTCTGACGGATGGGGCACATCCACTTTGGCCAGCGCGCTGGCAGGATAAAAATGGATTTTCCATCCACAGGATTGCGCGACGGCGAGCAGGCCGGCTTCGTCAGCCTTGAGGTCGATCGAGGCGACGGCCGCAACCTCGGTGATGTTTCTTCCACAAGCGGTCAGCGCATCTGCGATACAGGCGTGGATCGTGGTGGCCGGTGTGCCACGGTCGCAACCGATACCTAGGGCAATTTTCTGTGCGTCGCTCGGTGTCGATGGTGGGCGATATTTCACGCAACGCCCTGCCAGTGGTTCAACGAGCGGTGCAGGTAACGGGCGGTTGGCAATCCACAACACAGCGGCAAAGTTTTCTGTGGCCACTTGTTCGATCTGCCCGAACACGTGCAGGTTCTCCGGTAAGGGGCCGCACCGGCCATTGGCATGACCATGCCACCAGTCGGTGCGACCGACTTCCTGGACGATGGCCACCGGTTCGTCATTCACCACGGCTGCGCTGGCGCGCACCAGGGTGTCGTGGTCGGCCTCGATATCCCAGCCGAATTCATGGCCGAGCAAATCGACTGCCAAGGTTTGCCGTGTGTCTGAAGCCGTGGTCAGCACAGCCTGTGCATCGAGTTGTTTGGCTAACTGTACGGCCAGCGCATTGGCACCTCCGGTATGGCCGGAAAGCAGCGGGATGACGAAGTGTCCTGCCTCATCGACCACCAGAACCGCAGGGTCGCTGTCTTTGTTTTTTAGATGCGGTGCGATCAGGCGAACCACAGCACCCAGCGAGATGAGGCAGATGAGCGCATCGAAGTTCGAAAACAGCAGGGGTATTTGTTCCCCCGTTTTGCCCGTATAGCCATGACATGGATAAGCCTCGCTTACGAGGGTTTCGGCTTCGGTGCGGAATTTTTCTGGTACGAAGAGCGAAGGAGCGGGGTGAGTGTTTTTCAGCGTGGCAATGCAGCGTGCGGCCTGCACGATACCGTGGCGAGTGATGGCAAGTACGGCGATGTTCATGTTTCAGCTTGGGTCTGTCGTTGTCTGCAGCCGCGCCGCAATTCGCCACGCACGCGCTTCGGGTTTTGCACCAGCATCAAGGAGAGATAGCCCACTTTTTCCCCTTTCAACGCAGCCACGTCGCGAACGATACGCTCGTCGGGTGCGCCGACTTTTTCGACGAAGACCGAACTATTCAGAAGCTCGCGCTGTTCGAGCAGGCCGATGACTTCGTCGATCATCGGTTTGACCTTGAGCAGTGCCAAGGTGTCGAATTCATCGAGCAAATGGTCGATGATCTCGATGCCGTAGTTGGCCGGGATGACCGCCATTGTTTCGTCCTCTTCGGCCAGCGTCACACCAGTGGCGGCAGCGGCAGCGGCAAACGAAGAAACGCCGGGAATGGTTTCGACTTCGAGTTGTGGCAGACGTTCACGAACCACACGGGCAAGGTGGCCGAAGGTGGAAAATGTAGAAGCATCGCCTTCAACGAGAAATACCAGATCACGCCCTTCGGCGAGCAATACCGCCGTTTGTTCCGCAGCGCGCGCCCAGGCTTTGGCGAGAATGTCGGCATCGCGGGTCATCGGAAAGACCAGTGCCACGGCATCGTCAGGGATGCTCAGCCCGCCGCGTTCGACGATGCTCAGTGCATAGGAGGACTCCTCGGCTTTTTTTACCGGGTAGAGCCAGCGTGCGCCGGATTGGAGCGCGTCCCAGGCGCGCCGCGTAATGAGTTGTGGGTCGCCCGGGCCTAGCGAAGCACCGATGAGTTTGCCGATGCGTGGGGTGGATGTGTTCATGAAATGTTCTTGCGGGCAGTGATGATCCATACCGGGTTTTGCGCGGCCATTCGGTGCATATCGAGAATCGGCTGGCTGCGGCTGGCTTGCAGTTGCACTACTTCCCAGCGTGCTCCGTCTGCTTGTAATGTGGTGGTGGCGGTGGCCAGATTTTCCAGCGTGACAAAATTCATCACCAGCCGTCCTTGCGGCCTCAGGCGCTGCAGTGCTAACTGAATGAGAACGGCGAGCTCACCCCCCGAGCCGCCGATGAATACCGCATCAGGATCGGGCCAGGTATCGAGATGTTGCGGTGCTTTGCCTTCGATCAGCGTGTAATTGCCGATTCTGAAGTGCTGTGCATTGACGCGGGCATTGGTCGCATCCGTGAGATTTTTTTCGATGGCCCAGACATGTCCTGCCGGAGCAAGCCGTGCCGCCTCCAAACCGACTGCGCCAGAGCCAGCACCGATGTCCCAAACAATGGCATCGTCCGCCAGACGCAGCTTGGCCAGCGATAGTGCGCGAGCTTCCTGTTTGGTAATCAATCCTTTTTCTGGTGAACGTTGCAGGTATTCGTCATCCTCTAGACCAAAATCCGGTGAGGTGCTGGACCTTGCCTGTCGTGCTTCATTGCGCTCAATGAGAACGCTATTGGGCTGCGGAAATTCGATACGTGTCGCCTCGTCAAGTGTGAGCTGCGGATAGAGGGCTTCGTCAGGCAACCGCAGGCGGCAGGCGACTGAAAGGCGAGTATCCTCAGCATAACCCGCGATGATCAAGGCACGCGCCAGACGGGCGGGCGTATTCTCCGGGCTGGTGAATGCCATGACGCGCGGATGGCGAGCGATGGCGCGCATCAGGGGATACAAGCCGTGAGACGGTGGCGCACCGAAAAACCATTCTCCGGCATCGGCACTGTGACAGCTGGCAATCCGGAAATCCTGCCAGGCGATTTTGAAGCGGGCACAGGCCAGTTGCAGCGTGGACACCGTGGGGAGAATTTCAAAGCGAGTTGCGCCCAGCTTGCCGACCAGCCAGGAGGCCATACCATGACACAGAGGGTCACCCGTGGCCAGGGTGACGACTTTCAAATCCTGATCGAGAGCGTCGGCAATCCATTCGGGTAAGCGCGCCAGTTGTCCGTCCATCTGACGCTGCTCGATATTGGTCTTCGATGCCAAATACGGACGCACCTGTTCGAGCGTGCGCGCCACGCCGATCACCAGATCGGCGGCGAGCAGTTTCTGGCGGGCGTTTTCGCTCAGGCCATCCCAGCCGTCATCGAGTATCCCGATCAGGGTGCAATTTTCCGCAATTCTGGGCGATGCAAGGTGTTCAATCGGCTTCATGTTGTTCCACTCGACAAATGAATTGGCCTTCGAAATCGCAGACCAGCACGTTTAATTGATAGTCACCGGGGTGGCATTGCTTGAGGCTGCGTATGGCTTTGATTGCCAAGCGACGATGAAAGGCTTCTGTGAGGCCGAGTGTCGCCAGCCCTTCTGCGGCAAAGCGCGCGGTTTCGGCTGCGCGGATTGCTTCAACCAGATCAGCAGGTGCACCGACTTCATGCGCCGATGCGGCGAGGATGTCGCGGTCGATTTCGGCTTTCCAGGCATGGGTGACCGAGAGCCCCTGGCACATTTTGGTGAGCTTGCCGACCATCGCACCCACGGTGATACGCGGTGTTTGATGACGAATGGCACGGGTGAATGCGGCTTTGACGAAATCACCCATTTGTACAAAGCAGGATTCATCGAGATCAGGCAGCGTGCGCATGGCGAATTTTTCGGTGCGCCCGCCGGTGGTGAATACCAGATGACGCTGCCCTTGATTGAAGGCGACATCGACGGCTTGAATCACGCTGGCGCGGAAGGCAGCGGTCGAATAGGGACGCACGATGCCGGTCGTTCCGAGAATGGAAATTCCACCGAGAATGCCTAGGCGGGCGTTCAATGTGCGTTTCGCCATTTCTTCTCCACCCGGTACGGAGAGGGTGATTTCCAGGCCGTCATGGAGCAGCAAGGTACTTGCCACCGCACGCACATTCTCGATGATGTTGCGGCGTGGTATGGGGTTGATGGCCGGGTCACCGATCGTCAAACCCAGGCCGGGCTTGGTGACTGTACCGACCCCCGCACCGCCTTTCAGCAATAGCTCACCCGCGCGTTGCGGCAGCCGGCAGACATCGGCAGTCATATGCGCACGATCTGTTGCATCCGGATCGTCGCCTGCATCTTTGATGATGACAGCATGAGCGTGTTGCTGATGCGAGTCGACGTAGCCGTCGATGACTGCAAAAAGAACCTCTTGGCCGTTGGGCAGGCGGCATTGCACTTGCGTGGGAACCTCGCCATCGAGCAAGCCCAGCGTTGCCGCACGTGCCGCTGCAGCCGCACAGGCTCCGGTGGTGAAGCCTGTGCGATTGCCGCGCTTACGCCGGGCATCGCCCTTGCGAATCTTGGTCGTTTCGTTCATGCCACCGTTTTCTTCTGCGCCGCTTCAGCCAGCGACAGCAGGGCATGAAGGGCGGCCACCACCAGGGTCGATCCCCCCTTGCGGCCACGAATGGCGACCCATGGCGTTTCAGTGAGGGTCATCAGCTGCTCTTTCGATTCTGCAGCGGAAACGAAACCGACGGGCATACCGATGACCAGAGCCGGGCGCACGCCTTCTTCGCGGATCATCCTGACGAGTTCGAGCAGTGCCGTGGGCGCATTGCCGATGCCGATGATGGCACCATCGAGCTGACCAAGCCGCTGCGCTTTTCGCATGGCCTGAACAGCACGGGTACTATTCTCTGCCTTGGCCGCGAGGATGACATCAGCATCAGAGATGTAGTGATGCGTTGTGAGACCAAAGTGCGCGAGACGTGGCTGTGAGAGTCCAACGCAGATCATCTCGACATCGACGACGATCGGGGTGTCGCCCTTTAACACGGCGGCAAGACCGGCACGCATGGCCTGTGGGTGAAAGGCGGTCAGACCGTTGAACTCGAAGTCGGCATTGGCGTGGATCATCCGTCGCACCAGCGGCCATTGTTCATCGCTATAGTGGTGCGCCCCGGCTTCGGCATCGATGATGGCGAAGGAATCGTGCTCGATGGCGCGACCGGCTTCGGTGAGCTGTTCGGTGACGGTATTGCAGGCGGTGGCGATGCTCATGGGCAAGAGGTCTCCAAGGTGTTCGCTGTTGTCTGAGGCGATGGTTCAGTCATGGGGGTGCGCACAGCCATGATGATGGTCGTGGCGATGCGCCTCTTCGGCAGCCTCGCGGTATTGGCAGCCGTCGCATTCGAGCAGATCGTTCTCCGAGTGCTCGCCACCAATGGCTCGGCGATCGAGCAGCGCGGAAATACCTGGGGCGAATCCAAAATGCATTCCAAGTGCGAAGGCAATCTGCGGATGCTGTATTTTGATGCGTGCCACCTGTTCATGGATACGTTCGATTAGCACGCCGTTAAAGAGATAAACCGGCACGATGACGATTTGCATCATGCCGAGCCGGATATGACGTTGAACGACAGTTTCCAATCGCGGCCAGGTGATGCCGGTGAAGGCAAGGTCAAGCAGTTCGTGATCGTTGGCCTCGAATAGCCAACGCGCCATGCGTGCCAGTTCGCCGTTGGCACCGGCATCCGAGGAACCTCGGCCGAGCAGGATGACACTCGTGGTCTGCGGATCGGGCATGGCCAGTGATTTCATCTGCTGGTCGAGCTGTTTCTGTAACACGGTGAAAATATCGCGTCCCATGCCAAGATGACGGGTGACGACAAATTCGACCTCGGGGTGACGTAGCCGGGCAGAGGCGACGGCGTTAGGCAGATCCAGCTTCACATGACCCGCAGCATTCAGAATGAAGGGGATCACTCGCACCTGGCGCGCATTTTGTGCGGCACGGTCGAGTCCTTCGTCGAGCAAGATTTCGGCATGTTCGATAAAGCAAAGCTCGATCCGCCAGTTGGGGTGACGCGCGCGCCACTGCGCGGCGAAGTCTTGGGTTTCGGTGTTGCCTGCGCGACCGCGCGAACCATGGCCGACGAGCAGGATTGTGGTGTCAGAATTCATGCAGCACTCTCCGGCAGATGATCGACGGCGATCGCTTTGCGGAAGCGATGACCGAAAGCCGGGTCGTAGAGTTTGGAGCGGATCAACGCCGGCCAATCGGCCGCACCGAGGGTGGGGCTGGCGATGATCATCGCCTGACTGGCGATTTTTTCAGCCTGACATTTTTTCTTGATGTCGGCCAAGGTACCACGAACGATTTTTTCTTCGCCGGGCCAAGAGGCTTTGTGTACCACCAGTATGGGGGCATCTTCCGGCCAACCCGCTGCGCGGAGTTGCTCTTGCACCTTGTGCAGCAAGGTGATCGAGAGGTAGATGCATAAGGTGGTCTTGTGGGCGGCCAGCGCGGCGAGGTCTTCGCCGGGCGGCATCGGCGTGCGCCCGGCGACGCGAGTGAGAATCACCGTCTGCGTGACTTCGGGCAGGGTCAGGGTTTCACCGGCAGTGGCCATTGAGGCCATTGCCGAGGTGACCCCAGGAACCACAGCCCAAGGCACGCGAGCGGCGGTTAGCGGACGGGTCAGTTCAATGAGCGCACCGTACAGGCCAGGGTCGCCGGTTTGCAGGCGAACCACGGTGAGATGGCGTGCTGCACGTTCGGTCAACCAGACGCTCATTTCATCGAGCGTCATATCCTTTGAGTCACGAATTTCACAATCCGCAGCGGCGAAAGCGGTTGCCGCACGGTCGACCAGCGAGCCGGCGTAAAGAATCGCCCCGGCTTGTTCGAGTAGGCGGCGTCCCTTGACGGTGATCAGATCCGGGTCGCCCGGGCCTGCCCCGACAAACCAGACCGTGCCCGCGGGGGCGGGAGCTTCAGTTTTGTGCGGCATACAGGCGGGGTTCCAGTAGCGCGGGGCGGTGCTGCGCGTGGAGTGACTTTGCGGCGGCCAGCACGGTCAGATCGAGCAGCGGTTCGACGGCGATCACCAGCAGGTAAGCCCCACCAAAGGCTGCGATTTCGCGCAGATTGGCAGCACTGGCTCCTTGACCATAGAGTGCCCAGAAGGCAACCCAGGCGACGATGCCCCCCTGATAGGCCAGTGAGAGTTTGAAGGTTTGCGCGTAGCTCAGATCGACATAGGCGGTCTGCGCGGCGATGATTTTTTTCGCCAGTGCCGAGACGGCGAACAGCGGAAATAGCAGGGTGGTGACGTTCATCCCGTATTGTGGCAGGTCGAAAGGTGAGAAGAATAGTCCTTGGATTAGCAAACCACTGGCCAAGCCGATCGCAGCGGCTGCCGGGCCGAACAGCAGGAACAAGGTGGTGCCAACGATGAGATGCACTTCCGAGACCCCGACCGGATGATGCGGCAGGACTTCAAAGCAGCAAAACACCAGCAAGCTGGCCAAGAGGCTGCGCGCGATGAGGGATGTCCAGCCGATGGATCGACTCGTTTGCACGGCCAGCCAGGCCGTGCCGGCCAGAGCGGTTAGAGCGGTGCCATGACCGAGAATGATTTTGCCGCTTTCGACAACGCCGGGCGTTATATGCATGGTGTGTTTCCTTTCCGGTTGAAAAAACAGTTGAAAAAATTGAACAAAATTACCACTCGATACCCGGCATGGCCGCTATGCCTTGGCTGAAGGCGTGTTTGACGAGCCGCATGTCGGTGACGGTATCGGCTGCGTCGATCAAGGCTTGCGGCGCAGCGCGACCGGTGATGACGACGTGTTGCATGAGGGGGCGCGCCTGTAGCGCGATCAGTACCGCCTCGATATCCAGCCAGCCGTGCTTGAAGGCGTAGGTGAATTCATCGAGAACGAGCAGATCGATCGCCGGATTGGTCAGGTAGCCGCAGGCACTTTGCCAGGCGGCTTCTGCGGCCTTTGCATCGCGCGCCTGATCTTGGGTTTCCCAGGTAAAGCCTTCGCCCATGACCTGCCAGGTCAGCTGTGGAGAGTGCCGCAAGCTGGCTTCTTCGCCAGTATCACGACGATTTTTGACGAACTGGATGACCGCCACGCGCTGACCATGTCCCAGGGCGCGTGCCACCAAGCCAAAGGCGGCGGTGGATTTGCCTTTGCCGTTGCCAGTGTTGACGATCAGGAGGCCGCGCTTGGTTTGCGCGCTGGCGATTCGGGCATCGATGACGGCTTTTTTGTGCTGCATGCGCTCGGCATGGCGAGTGCTTGCGGCTTCATCGGTGTCGTTCGGCGAAGTCGCCGAACGTTCGGTATCTGGCATGACCCTGCTCCCACGTTCGCCCGTCTGCGTCCCCGCAGACAGGTCATACTTGAACACGGATGGCATGAGGGGATTGGGAGCGGACGAAGCCTGCCAGGGCGTGATGCACGGTATGGCACGATCTCCGACGCCGGTCGCCGCATCCCCGCAGCTGTTCCGTACGTGTCTGTTCGAGGCCGGTCTCCGGGCTTGCAAGTTTTGTTTCACCGCCTTCCCAAGCCGATGGCTCAGTGGCGTTCGGGTGAAACCGCACTTGCTTACCGTTGCGGGGGCAGCCGAGGCTTTGCCGGAGAACTTCCGGCGCATCTCGTTCCCGTTTAATCCGTTGGCATCAACCCAGATGAGTGTATGCCGACAGGACACCTTGAACAGATTTCCATCTAGCAAAACTAGATGGAGCGGCGATTATAGACGATCGAACAATGTCAGTGTGCGCAGCGGAAGTAGTGAAGCCTGCCTCAGTGCAATCACACCCACACTGAATCATCATGCCCTCCGATCACGAGACCCATTTAACAAAGCATCGACAATGATGCTAAATCAGTGTATAATTTATGGTTTTCCAAAATTTCACCCTGAACATGAGCTAACCGACACGAAACGTGTCTGTTAGCTTCCCGTGTACAGGGCGTACTGGCATGAGGACATGATGGCCAAGGAACCCACGAAATCCACCAAGCCAGCCGCCAAGGCCGAGGTCAAAGAAAAGAAACCTGCCAAAGCGACTGCCCCCCGGAAATCCGAGCCTGTCCCAGAACCTGCTCCTGAAGTTGTGCATGTCGCTGCACCCGCCAAGGGGAAGGCGAGTGCCAAGCGCGGCAAAGACAAGCTCATCATCCCGATGCAGACGTCTGCTCCGATTGATATGGACGCACGCCGCTCGCGACTCAAGAGCCTCATTACGCTGGGCAAGGAGCGCGGCTATCTGACCTATGCCGAAATCAATGATCATCTCCCGGATGACATGGTTGATGCCGAACAGATCGAGTCCATCATCTCGACCTTTACGGACATGGGCATACAAGTCTATGACGAAGCGCCCGATGCCGAAGCATTGCTATTGACCGAAGCCACCCCCGCTGTGGTGGATGCTGCCGAAGTGGAAGAGCAGGCCGAACAGGCATTGTCCACGGTGGATTCCGAATTTGGCCGCACCACCGATCCTGTTCGCATGTATATGCGCGAAATGGGCTCGGTTGAACTGCTGACCCGTGAAGGCGAAATCGAAATCGCCAAACGCATCGAAGACGGTCTCAAGCACATGATCATGGCCATTTCGGCCTGCCCGACGACCATCAGCGAAATCATCGATATGGCCGGCAAAGTCGCTCGTGACGAGATCCGCATCGATGAACTGATCGACGGGCTGATTGATCCGAATGCACCGGATGATTTCGACGCCATGGCCGATAGTGAAGACGGCATGGATGTCGATGACGACGATGACGATGGCGGTGCCGCCATTGCAGCAGCACTCTCCAAGCTCAAGGAAGATGCGCTGGAACGTTTTGTCGTGATCGTTCATCTCTACGAGAAAATGCGTTCTGCCTTGCTTAAAAAAGGCTCGCAGGATCGCACCTATCTCAAGCTGCGCCAGCAGATTACCAGCGAGCTGATGAATATTCGCTTCACCGCCAAGACCACTGAACGTCTGTGCGATTCAGTACGCAATATGGTCGAAGATATTCGCAAGCACGAACGCAAGATATTGCACCTGTGTGTCGATAAATCGGCAATGCCCAAGACCCACTTTATCAAGGTGTTTCCGGGTAACGAAACCAATCTTGAATGGCTCAAACAGGAAATCTCCGCCTCAAAAATCTATGGGGCGCAACTCATGCGCGCCGCACCTGCCATCATCGAAGAGCAAAGCAAACTCATTGAAATGCAGGAACGCATCGGCATTCCGCTCAAGGAACTCAAGGACATCAACAAGCAGATGTCCACCGGCGAAGCCAAGTCACGCCGCGCCAAACGCGAAATGACCGAGGCCAACCTGCGTCTGGTCATTTCCATCGCCAAGAAATACACCAACCGGGGTCTGCAATTCCTCGATCTCATTCAGGAAGGCAACATCGGCCTGATGAAGGCGGTAGACAAGTTCGAATACCGTCGTGGCTACAAATTCTCGACCTACGCCACCTGGTGGATTCGTCAGGCCATCACGCGCTCGATCGCCGATCAGGCACGCACCATCCGTATCCCGGTGCACATGATCGAAACCATCAACAAGATGAACCGCATCAGCCGTCAGATTCTCCAGGAAACCGGCTCTGAGCCTGATCCCGCAACGCTGGCCGTCAAGATGGAAATGCCGGAAGACAAAATCCGCAAAATCCTCAAGATCAGCAAGGAACCGATCTCGATGGAAACCCCCATCGGTGATGACGACGACTCCCATCTGGGTGATTTCATCGAAGATTCCGTCACCCTCGCCCCCGCCGAAGCCGCCATGTATTCCGGCCTGCGCGAAGTCACCAAGGAAATCCTCGACAGCCTCACCCCGCGTGAAGCCAAGGTGCTGCGTATGCGTTTCGGTATCGAAATGAACACCGACCACACCCTCGAAGAAGTCGGCAAACAATTCGATGTCACCCGCGAACGCATCCGCCAGATCGAAGCCAAGGCACTACGTAAACTACGCCACCCCGCCCGCTCCGATAAACTGCGCAGCTTCCTGGATTCTGAAACCTGACCGCGAATCGCGCCAATCCCTTTACGGGCCTGTAGCTCAGTTGGTTAGAGCAGAGGACTCATAATCCTTTGGTCCACGGTTCAAGTCCGTGCGGGCCCACCAAGTCAAAAACCCAACCCTGACCGGTTGGGTTTTTTCTTGCCTATCGCGCCAGTGGTGCATTTTCCTGCTCGAAGTGGCTCGGACGCCTCTCTTTTCTCCATTTGACACACTACTCCAAATGTTACACGCCAAATAGTTTGTGACTCCGACCGTCCACCCAATCGACGTACAAGGGCTTTCCGATATCGAACCCGGTTCGTAACACTTTCGGTTCTTCCAATCACCCTGCCCTGTCGGAAATTTGCAATTTACGGCAATCTGCCGTACGATAGTATTCAGGAGGATCAGACCATGCCATCAGCTGTTTCCACTGCTCGACTCGAAGCGCGGATCAGTACCGATCTACACGCAATGCTCAAGCGTGCCGCCGAATTGCAAGGGCGGACCATGACCGATTTCGTGGTGTCGGCCGTGCAAGATGCCGCCCAGCGCGCTATCGAACAGGCCGAAATCATCCGCCTGTCACTGGCCGATCAGGAGTGTTTTGCCCAGGCGCTACTATCGCCACCGCATCCCTCGCCGGCCTTAGAACGCGCTTTTGCCCGACGCGACAAGCTCCTGCGTACTGAATGATCTGCGCACCGTTCCGGCTTGCCTCGCTAGATGGTGTGCATGACCGTAGCCTGTTCAGTTGCGGCTCCGCGCCGCTGGATCGCTATTTGCGCGAACAAGTCACGCAAGATATCCGTCGCCGGGTTGCCGCATGTTTCGTGGCCTTGACCGATACACAGCGCATCGCTGGCTACTACACTCTGGCGTCGGCCAACGTGCCGCTGGCCGATCTACCGGCCGACACGGCCAAGAGACTGCCGCGTTATCGAGCCGTGCCTGCGGTACGCATGGGACGCCTGGCTGTCGATCAGGAATTCAAAGGCCAAGGCTTGGGCGCGGCTCTGCTGGCCGACGCACTCGAACGTGCAGCCCGCTCCGAGATAGCCGCTTTCGCCTTGCTGGTGGATGCAAAGAGTGACGAGGCAGCAGCCTTCTATCGGCATCATGATTTCATCGGCCTGCTGGATTCGCCTCTGACGCTGTTCCTGCCTTTGGCAACTGTGCGATAAGGTCCAGGTGCAGCGGGTCACGAGACCATGAAATAAATGGAGGGAACCCGTTTTACGCATCGAATCCATCAAACAATACGTGCTGCTCACCCCAATCCGACGGCGGCAAATGGTTCTTCAACCAGAGCAAACACAAGGTCTTCGACTGCTGCCCATCGAGGATGCTGCGCACCAGTGTTGGCGAGAGCAGCATCAGCCGCAGCAATTCATTCACGGTCGCCTCTGATGCAGCCTTTTGTGTCAGGCAATGTTCGCTCTGCTGCTGACGATGGCGGTCTAGATGTCGATCAGCTTGGCTTGAGGTAAGCATTGAGGGCAGTTGGCTTGGCATTTATTGTGGGCTCCGTGGTGTGATTGACGACACAGACATGAACGCGCTGTTTGATCAGGAAGCCAAGCAATACCAGTCCAAAATTTCGAAAAATCGACACAAATTCAAGTTTATTGCTATGTATACATGGCAATAAATACGTTTAAGTGCTAATATTGCCGAATGCGAGTATCCAAAGAAGAACTCATTGCGGTCTTGGCTCAGTTCAACCCTTGGTGGCGTGGCGAGCCTATTGCCGATCTGTCAAGTTGGAGGCGGGCCGCCTGGCGCGAACTACACCGATGGGTCAGCAATCCACCAGCCCATCGCGCGATCCTAGTATCTGGTGCCCGCCAGGTGGGCAAGACCACACTCCTGCTTCAGCAGATTGATGGACTGCTCGAACAAGGCGTATCACCGGCCAATATCCTCTACGCAACCTTCGACCATCCCGTATTGAAACTGGCCGGCGTCGATGCAGTGATGGAAGCCTGGCGTGAGCGCGAGCCGCGTGTGGATGGCCCGGAGTATCTGTTCCTTGACGAGGCTCAGTTCATCCGTGAGTGGGGCACATGGGTCAAGCACCAGATCGATTTCAACAAGCAGCGCCGCATTGTCTTTACCGGCTCAGCCATGCCCCTGGTGAAAGCCGATCAGGAATCTGGTGTTGGCCGCTGGCATACCATCCGGCTGACCACGCTCTCGTTCTACGAATATTTGCAACTGAAACAGTTGCAGTTGCCGCCGCTGCCGCCCCTGAAAAGTCTCACTGAATTATTCGATTGGTCGCAATCACAGTTCTACCGTGTGCAAGATCTGGCCGCGCCCTACGTCGGTCATTTTCACGAATACCTTATTCGCGGCGGTTTTCCTCAGACGGCACAGGTTGAAAGTATTACGCAAGCCCAGCGTCTGTTGCGCGAGGACATTATCGACAAGGCACTCAAGCGCGACATGACTGCGTTGTTTGGCGTGCGGCGCGTGCTCGATCTGGAGCACACCTTTCTTTACCTGTGTATGCATGATGGTGGCCTACTCAACATATCCGATCTGTCGAGTAACCTGGAGGTCAAGCGCCCCACGGCCCAGCATTTCATTGAATTGCTCGAGGCCTGCCATCTGATTTACCGTCTGCCACCCTTTGGCTACGGCAAAGGTGTACTCAAAGGACGTTTCAAGATCTATCTGGCCGATGCCGCCATTGCCCCTGCCGTCCTACTCAAGGGCAAGAGTGTGATCGATGATCCGACACTGCTGGGCGTGGCCACGGAAACCGCCGTCTTCAAGCATCTGTTTGCCCGCTATTATCCCCAGAATGTGCGTTTCACCTACTGGCACGGCAAGCAGGGCCGTGAAGTTGATCTGGTCGCTGAAATTGGCCAGCAACTCATTCCCTTCGAAGTCAAATATCGCGCTCAGCACACCGGTGTGCGTGAACTGAAGGGGCTGATCGAACTCTGCGAGCAGAAGAAAACTGCACGTGGCTATGTGGTGACCAAATCCCTTCACGACTTCGGGCTGATGACGGGTCTGCCCGATGCCACCAAGTTAACCCAGTCTGCCACCCAGATCATGCGCATCCCGGCACCCTTGCTGTGCTACTGGATGGGCGCGTCGGAACTTACTCAATCAGAAGTGCAGGACTGATTTCGCCCCAGCAGAAATAGCAGAGAATCCATGAATCTCGAAGAACTACCGAGGTCGTCAACGCCTATGACCAGGGTCGCAAGGTGCTGGTGCTGACCCAGCGCGCAGAGCATCTCGACGCCATCCAAACAGCCTTGGACGGCAAGGTTACATCATTGTTTGCCCTGCACGGACGTATGGCCAAGAAGCAACGCACAACTCTGATCGCGAAACTCGATGCGTTACCACCTGATGCACCGCGTGTTCTGCTGGCGACCGGAGAACTGGTCGGGGAAGGACTCGACCATCCACCGCTCGACACTTTGGTGTTGTCAATGCCGGTTTTGTGGAAAGAAACGTTGCAGCAATACGCGGGCTACCTCCACCGCGAGCACGCCGCCAATTTAAAAACCCAACCCTGACCATCTGGGGTTTTTTCTTGGCCACAGCACCAGCACTGGCGGGGCTTCCATACTTCAACTCAAAGTATCGCTATCACATTCTCAATGGGGCGACCTATCGCTGCCTTGCCGTTATACACAACGATAGGACGTTCAAGCAGCTTGGGATGTGCCACGAGAACGTCGAGCCATTGTTCATCGGTGTAGCCATTATTGATGGAAAGAGACAATTCGTTGAACAGGCTGTCGTTGGTACGAATCACCTCCAGCGGTTTTTTATCGAGCAGCTTCAAAAGTGCTTTGAGTTCGGCTTTATCCAGAGGAGATTTCTGATAATCCAGCACAGCGACATCCAGTTTGCGTTCGATGAGAAGTTCAAGCGTGGCGCGGCTTTTTGAACAATGAGGGTTATGCAGTATCTGATTTTTCATGATGAAAATTGGTGTGTGACGAATGAGGGAGTACAGACAGACTCAGTTCAACGCAAAGCGTCGAGTGCGCGTTCCAGATGTGACACGGTGCGCTCGATATTTTGTAATTTGTCCAAGCCGAACAAGCCAATCCGGAAAGTCTTGAAGTTGGCGCCCTCCGGCTCATCGCATTGCAAAGGCACGCCCGCCGCCGTCTGAAGGCCGGCTGCGATGAATTTTGCGCCACTTTTGATGCTGTCATCCTGTGTGTAACTCACGATGACGCCGGGTGCTTGAAATCCTGTCGCTGCTACGCTGGAGAATCCACGTGCTTCCAGCAAGGCACGCACACGTCGTCCCAAATCGAGCTGTGCGTCCTTGGCGCACGTAAAGCCCCAATCACGGAGTTCCTGCATGGTGTCGCGTAACTGTAGCAAGCCATCGGTGGGCATAGTGGCGTGGTAGGCATGGCCGCCGTTTTCATAGGCAAGCATGATTTGTCGCCATTTTTTGAGATCGCCCGCAAAACTGCTGCTCGTGGTTTTTTCCATCTGTGCCAATGCTGCTTCGCTGAACATCACCATCGCTGCACAAGGCGTGCTACTCCAGCCCTTTTGAGGTGCGCTGATGAGAATATCCACACCACACGCCTGCATATCCACCCAAAGTGTACCAGAGGCAATGCAGTCCAGAACGAACAAACCACCCACAGCGTGCGTTGCATCCGCTACCTGACGCAAATAATCATCCGGCAGCAACATGCCGGAGGCCGTTTCTACATGGGGGGCAAAAACAAGATCCGGACGTTGCTGGTGAATATGAGCAAGGACTTCTGCGATGGGTGCAGGGGCATAGGCCGATTGAGGAGCTTCACTCACGGGACGTGCTTTGAGCACGGCGACCGTTTCGGGGATTTGCCCTGCTTCAAAAATCTGTGTCCACCGATAGCTGAACCAGCCATTGCGCACCACCAGCACGTTCTTTCCATGGGCGAACTGGCGTGCAACGGCCTCCATACCATAGCTGCCGCCACCTGGCACGATGGCGACAGCCTGGGCGTGATATACCTCTTTCAAGGTCTGGGAAATGTCTCGCATCGCCTGTTGGAAGCGTGCTGACATGTGATTGAGCGAGCGATCGGTAAACACCACCGAAAATTCAAGCAGTCCTTCGGGATCGATTTCAGGTAACAAACCGGGCATGACTTTCTCCAAAACGCCTCTCCGGAGGATGTCGACCGGACGAGATAAAGCTGCAATTTTAATCTTCTTGCACGATGACGGACGGATCAATGATGAATGCTTTGGATTTCCCTTGCCGTTACAATGAAATTCCAGATAAAGTCTATGTTGCAAAATGCGTTCTGCGTACTTTTCCGGTTGATGAGAAATGATAGGTTTGCTTCTAATTACGCATGGCACTCTCGGCGAGTCTTTGCTGCAATGTGCCTGCCATGTCCTCAACCGGCGACCGCCGCAACTGGCGCAGCTCGGTGTGGCGGCACAGGATGACCCTCTGGATATTCTGCCTTTGGCACGCGAGATGCTCGAACAGGTCGATAAAGGCAATGGGGTGTTAATCCTGACCGATATTTTTGGTGCAACGCCCGCCAACGTCGCCATGAAACTGCTTGAACCTGGCCGAATCGAAGGTATTGCAGGAGTCAACCTGCCGATGTTGCTGCGCAGCTTGACCTATCGGGAAAAAGGCATGGAAACTCTACTTGTCAAAGCCATCGGAGGAGGACGTGATGGCGTACTCAACATGCCGAATCATTGATCAGACACACTGACCACCGGACTTCACATCATGCCGCGACTTGAAATTGAAATTGTCAATAAACTGGGACTCCATGCCCGCGCATCCGCAAAGCTAACCGTGCTGGCCGGCAGTTTTCCTTGCGAAGTCTGGATGGAGCGCAATGGCCGGCGCATCAATGCGAAAAGCATCATGGGTGTCATGATGCTGGCAGCGGGCAAGGGCTCCAAGGTTTTTGTCGAAACGGAAGGAGAGCGTGCCGACGAAGCCTTGCAAGCCTTGCAGGCGCTGATTGCCGATAAATTTGGTGAAGGTGAATAGGAGACACCCCCTTGACCTTTGCTCTGCACGGACTGGCTGTTTCATCGGGCATCGCCATTGGCCATGCTCAACTGATCTCGCACGCCACACTGGAGGTTGCCCAGTATCAGGTTCGCGAACGCGACATTCCCACCGAACTCAAGCGATTTGACGAGGCCTTCGATACGGTTCGTGCCGAGTTGTATCAGCTTCGGCTTGAAGCGGAAGCCTCCCCAGGGGCTGCGGCTGAATTGTCTGCCTTTGTCGATCTGCAAACCATGTTTCTTGATGACCCGCTGATTGCCGAAATTCCACGCGGATTGATTCAGGATCGACGTTGCAATGCCGAATGGGCCTTGGTGCAACAAATGGAACATCTGGTCGAGCAGTTCAACGAAATGGATGACGTTTATCTGCGCGAACGCAAGCATGATATTGTCCAGCTGGTTGAGCGACTGCTCAAGGTGCTCATGGGCAAGCCCCGGAAAATCGGCCGGCGCAAGGGGCGTGAGGATGACGACATCATCGTCGTGGCGCATGATCTGGCACCGGCCGATACCATCCAGTTCAAACGCCTCAGTATTGGCGGCTTTGTCACTGATCTGGGTGGAGCGACCTCACACACCGCCATTGTTGCGCGCAGTCTGGCAATACCCGCCGTTGTAGGCTTGCATCATGCTCGCCCCCTGGTGCGTGACGATGATTTGCTGATTATTGACGGTGCGCGTGGCGTGCTGATTGTCAATCCTGACGAGCGCGTACTCGAAGAATACAGGCTGCGTCAGGGCGAGCTTGAGATCGAGCGCAACAAACTGAAACGACTGCGTACCGCGCGCACCGTCACACTGGACGGTGAGGATGTTCAACTCTATGCCAATATCGAATTGCCGCAGGATATCGACAAGGTCAAGGAATCCGGTGCGGCAGGCGTTGGGCTGTTCCGTACCGAATTTCTGTTCATGAATCGCGACGAACTACCTAGCGAAGACGAACAGTTCGAGGCTTATCGCAGCGTGGCAAAAGCCTTGGCAGGCAAACCCGTCACCATCCGCACCCTCGACATCGGCGCCGACAAACAGGTGCGCGCCCTGCATGACAGCCGGACGCGCACCGAAATCAACCCCGCATTGGGGCGACGCGCCATTCGCTACTGCCTGTCAGAACCACAAATTTTTCTGGCTCAGCTCCGCGCCATCCTGCGTGCCTCTCATTACGGCAAGCTGTACATCATGATTCCCATGCTGGTTCATGCACATGAAATCGAGCAGACGCTTGCCATGATTGCTCAAGCCAAAGAGCAATTACGCGAAGCACGCATCAAGTTCGACGACACGGTTAAAATCGGCGGCATGGTCGAAATCCCCGCAGCCGCCATGGCCTTGGGCCCTTTTTTGAAGCGACTCGATTTTCTGTCCATAGGCACCAATGACCTGATCCAGTACATGCTCGCCATCGACCGTAGCGACGAAGCAGTCGCCCATCTTTATGACCCGCTGCATCCCGCAGTTCTGCGTCTGATTGCTCAGGTCATCGATCGCGCTGAGCGTGCGGGGCTCCCTGTTGCCATGTGTGGCGAAATGGCGGGAGATGTCAATATGACACGTTTGCTGCTAGGCATGGGGCTGCGTAAATTCTCGCTACATCCCTCACAACTGCTGGAGATCAAACAACAGATATTGAAAAGTGATGCCTCCAGCCTGCAAACCGCCGTCACACGCATTTTGCGTCTCGATGACAGCGCACGCATTCGAGAACAGCTGGGCAAGATCAATCATTGATCGTTATTTCAAAATATCACGTTTCAATATCGTGAATATGCGTATTATTCATGCAATAAGGTCACATCCAAAACCTGCGTCATGATGTTCAATAACCCAACCCCTTTTCCCGAAAAACCATCTGTCCGTTTCGTTCGTTGCAGCATGCTGCTGCCTTTGATACTCCCCTTGTCAGCCTTTGCCCTGGGGATCGGAACCCCGACCACCGAACCTCATCTGGGTGAGCCTCTGCGACTTGAAATACCCTTGAGCCTGTCCGCCAAGGAGGCTTTACCCCCCCGGGATTGCATCAAGCTTTCGTATCACCCGAATGACCCTGACGGTGAAAATTTTTTCAAGAATGGGCGAGCTTCCATCGCATCCAACAACGGCGCACCGCTGTTGATCGTGCAATCATCACAGGGAATTACCAGTCCATTTGTAGGCTTTCGAATCAAAGTCGGCTGCGATACCCATATTTCACGCGATTTCATGTTGATGACGAACCCGAACAAAATCGTCAAACAACCCCCTCTTGCGCCTCCATCGAAACCTGCTTCAACCTCAACCGCCCCGGTCACTTCGACAAAACCCGGTAATTCAAAAATATCCGATCCGGCAGGCGTACTCGTCATCTCACGCAACACGACGCTCAACAAAATGGCGCATTGGCGCTACCCTTCAAGCCTCGCCCAGCGCGACAAATTTCGACAAATGATCGCGCAGGTCAATCCTGAATTATTTACCCATGCAGGTGATCGTGTCGGCTCCGTCCCTGTTCCCGAAGGAACACGACTGAACATTCCCGAAGGCTTACCGACGTGGGAGTCTGCACCTCCAGCATCGCTGCCCACACAGGCAAACAGCAATACGCCAGCCCCCGTTGAAGCAACGTCAAAATCACCTTCAGTACCAGTCACACACACGCCCGCTCCTACCACGGCGCAGTCTAATAGCCGCTTGATCATCGGATCAGGGCGAGTGCCCACCCTGACGATTCAAGAGTTTCGGCAAACGCTGGATCGACTGGAACAGTTGATGAACGACAAGACGCGCACTGAATCCGCCTTGTCAGATACCTTGACTTCCCTGATCAACAGTTTCGGTGAAGTCAAAAAATATTTGACTCTCGTCGATGAGCGCCTCACAAAAGCTGAGGCGGAACAACAGCACCTTCGTGCCGAAATACAGCGTTTGCGCGATGAACGCCAAAACGCCTTCAACCTGATTGAATTACTGCTCGCCATTGTAGGGGGCGGTGCCATCGGTGCAGGGCTGGTTCTGTTCTTTCGTCACCGCATCTATTCATCGACACCCTCCCCTTCCTCTTCTTTATCCGACCATGACACGGCAGCACAGCACACCCATAGCAGTGCGTCTTATACAGCCACCCAGAGCTCCCGCTCAATACCCCCCGTATCTTCGATCGAAAAATCTGAGCCCCGCGTATCAAACATATCCACACCACATATCAACACCCCCATCACAACACCTCAAGAAACTAAGGCAGTACAAGCTATCAAGCAGCCCATTTCCACTGATGCTTTATCCGTCACATCTCCAGCCTTTTCAACACCTTCTGTCGAACTTTCATCCTCCCCATCATCCACCTCCGCGACACCGGTCGTGCCGCTTGATACAGCGCTCCAGATTCCGATAACACAAAGCGACGCCTCCCTTGCCGCTCCGCCTGAAGCTCCCTCACATCCTGCCATTGACCCTGCCATCGAACTGGCGGATCTCATGATGTCATTGGGATTAGCCCAGGAAGCGGCTCGCGCCTTGTTGGAGCACATCCATCAAAATCTGCATCAGGATCCTGCCCACTGGTTCAAGGTATTGGAAATTTATCGCAAAACAAATCAGCGTGCCTCTTTTGAAAAAATTGCACATGACCTGAACAAGGCACTGAACGTCGCCGTCAGCACATGGGATGTGTCTGCAGACAAAACCCTCCCCAACAGCTTGGAAGATTACCCCCATCTGATGACGCAATTGCAGTCCTTATGGCCCAAACCTGAATGCGAAGTGTTTCTGATCCATCTTCTTGAAGACAACCGCGACGGCCAGCGCACCGGATTTCCACAAACAGTGATCGAAGAAATCATGCTGCTCAGGAGCCTGCTCAAGCTCACCCCAGCCATGGACTTCCCGCCAATTTGATCTGGGTTGTGAAACCTGAAACCGGATGGCAGATGGCGGATGTCGTTATCTTGTGGTGTTTAGGAAGCCATGCACAGATGTAAAAAAGCCAGCTCGCAAGCTGGCTTTTTTGCATCGTATAAAACGCGACAAACTGAATTACTTGGCACCTGCCAGAATCCACTTGACGAGCTTCTTGACATCTTCATCCTTGACAGCGGAGTTGGGGGGCATGGCCGAACCCATCTTCCAGACTTCACCACCGGTTGCAGCCGTACCCTTCTTCACGCGATCAAACAAACGGGCTTCGGCGTTCTTGTCGCCTGCATATTTCTTGGCAATGTCTTGATATGCTGGACCAACCAGCTTCTTGGTTTCTGTATGACAAGCCAGACAATTGCTCTTTTTGGCCAGCATGTGCTCAGCACTGTCAGCAGCAAAGGTGGGAGCAGCAGCCAGAACAAAGGTGGCAGTCAGGGTAGCAGCGATGATACTTTTCATGGTGACCTCTCATGCGATGAATGAAAACACTTTAATGCGTGGGTGAAAGTCGCAAAAAAGCAAATAAAACTGAAACAAACCCGGATAAAACCTGTGTCTATCTTACCTCAATACCTGCTTTTTGAAAACATCTTTACACTTTATTACATGTATTGTCATGTTCCATGTCTGGGCAAACACAAAACGCAGCAAACGAAATACAAGATTCAAAAGACACCAATAAAACGCATCATTCTGGATTGCGTTGACAAAATATATCGAACGGCTACTCCAGCAGTGTATTGATGGCAGAGAGATCCTGCTCACTCAATCCACCAATCATGGATTTGAGTTTGAGCTGCCCCATCAATGTCTGCAAACGTGCCTTGGCCAGATCGCGACGTGTGGTTGAAACCTGCTGTTGTGCGTTCAATACATCAATATTGACGCGGACACCCACGTCATAGCCCAGCTTGTTGGAATCCAGTGCTGACTGAGAAGAAAGTAAAGCCTGCTCCAGTGCCTTGACCTGCGCTAGTCCCGATGAGACGCCCAGATAAGCTTGGCGCGTTCCCAAAACCGCCATACGTTGGGCATTGTCGAGGTCAGATTTTGCCTTCTCACGCAAGGCCACGGATTCGCGCGTTCGGGATGCCGTCAACCCACCTGAAAAAACCGGAATATTGAGCTGTAGCCCAACCACCGTGGCATCCGTGTTCGTGCCCCCCAGGAGGGTTCCCATCTGGCCAATACCGCTGGTCTGACGACCATGTTGCGCAACCAGGTCCAGCGTGGGCATATGCCCCGCCCGGTTCTTTTCGATCTCTCGATTGGAAATTTCAAAAGCCGTCTTGGCCAACTGGACATTGAGGTTATCTTTTTCAGCTGATTCGATCCAGGGCGTAATATCTTCGGGATCCGGGGGCGTCAGTTCTGCACCTGATTTGAGGCCTTTCAGGGCATCGGGCTCTTTGCCGATCAATGCAGTCAAGGCCTGTTTCTTGATGAGCAGATCATTTTGCGCTGCAATGAGGCTGGCAGATACCAGATCATGCCGAGCCTGCGCTTCGTGGGTATCGGTGATGGTGGATGTTCCGACTTCAAAGTTGCGTTTGGCTGCGGCAAGCTGTTCGTCAATCGCGGCCTTTTGCGCTTCTGCCGTTGCAACGTCCTCCTGAGCCTGCAGCACATCGAAATAAGCCTGGGCAACACGTTCAATCAAGCCTTGCTTGGCCAGTGTGTATTGAATCTCGGTACTGGCTATCGACAGTTCAGCTTGTTTATATGTTGACCAGTTTTGCCAGCGAAACAAAGGTTGCGCCAGACTCACCCCCCATGAACGGGTGTTGTAACGAACGACATTCTGGGTCGGAATGAATTCTCCGATGAATGGCCCGAAAATAGGCCCCAGGGACATGACCGGCGAAACTCGCAAATTGGTGACGGTGTCATTCCATTTGGTATCTGCCGTGAAATTGACCTGTGGCTTGAGACCCGCCTTGGCTTGTGGCAATTTTTCGAGCCCGGCATCCCGCGATGCGCGTGCGGATGCAAATTGAGCATCATAAGTAATGGCATCGCGATACACACTGAGCAAATCAGCCGCATGCGCCGTTCCCATGACCAAGACGGAACTCAGCAAAATCGGGAGCATTTTATTCATGACATACGCCTTAGCCTTATTTCGCAGACAGATTCGATCATGCTTCATCAGTAAGTGGGCATGGCAGGCTCGACCTGGTGTGCCCAAGCCGCAATTCCACCAACGAGATTGGTGACGTGTGAAAATCCTTGATGCTCAAGAAACAAGGCGACCTGAAGGCTACGGTGGCCATGATGACAAATCACCACGGTTTCAGCGGCGGGATTCAAGTCAGACCAAAGCTGCGGAATACGGCTCATGGGTAACGGAGTAGAACCCTCGATGTGACACACATTGAACTCCCACGGCTCACGCACATCAATCAGCACCGGCTGTTCGCGTTGTGTATCGCGAAGCCATGTGGCAAGCTGCAGTGCGCTGATATTCTGCATCCGAATGATCGAATGGAACAGTTACAGGCAGAAAGAAGATGACGACTGAGACAGCGTCCCTTCACAGATCAGGTCAGGCACCTGTGTCTCGAAAAGGGCTTCCACCTGAAAGGCAGCGGGTGCCGTACGTGTAATTCGCTGCACTTCCATGAGCGGTGCCGTCCCAACAAAGGCAATCATGCGCCCCCCTACCTTGAGTTGATCCAGCAGACAGGAAGGAACTTCAGGAACCGCACCAGAAACCATGATGGCATCGTAAGGAGCCTGTGAAGGCCAGCCTCGTGCGCCATTCCCCAGCGAAACAATGACGTTATCGACACCTTGTTTTCGAAACGTATCTGTTGCCTTATCTGCCAACTCAGGAACAATCTCGACCGTCAGCACCTGTGCCGCATGAGCAGCCAGCAAGGCTGCCATATAACCCGAGCCCGTACCGATTTCAAGAACACGGTCAGATTTTCTCAAATGCAGTGCTTGCAGGATACGCGTCTCTATCTTGGGTGGCAGCATGGAAGCGCCATGACCCAGCGGAATCTCCGTATCCGCAAAGGCAAGCTGACGATAGGCTTGCGGGACAAACTCTTCGCGCCGAACGACATACAGCAGATCGATGATGTTCTGGTCGAGCACCTCCCAGGTACGGAGCTGCTGTTCGATCATATTGAAGCGGGCTTGTTCGAGATTCATTCGACGAAGTCTCCATAATTCATAATGCAGGCCTGCATTATAAGCAAAAGCTAATATTTCGTGTTGCGCTGAATTGTGTGATTGTAAAGGAAGAAGCACCGTCTCGACCGAAACAGCATTGATGTTCGATCTAGATTCAGCGTTTCAGTTCACGTCGTACACATATCCTTTTTGTCCCACATTGGCGTCTTGAAGCCGACGCAATTCATCTAATGACTGGGGCGTTTTGTCCCACCACAGCTTGCGTCCCTTAAATTTTTCGACTTGCTGTTCAGGGTGTTTTTTCAGCCAGTCACACATGAATTGCGTGTGTTCCGAAACGTAATTTTTTGCCATGAGAGACTCCAGATTCAAGAAAAATGGATGATTTTATTCGCGTTATTCACGAACGCGTGAAATGCGCATGACTTCAGGAAGGCGGCGCAAACTTCGCATGATGCGCGCCAAGTGCGCACGGTCACTGACATGCAGCGTAAATTGCAGCGGCGTGTATAAACCATGATCATCATCAATTCGCACGTTCTGAATATCCGAGTCTGCCGCCGTGATAGCCGCCGTCATACGGGCCAGTGCGCCGCGCCGATTTTCTGTCACGATGCGAACATGGGTTTCAAACAAGCTGTCTGTTGCGTGATCCCACTCGACTTCGATCCAATTGTCACGTTCGTGATGGGCGCGGCCAATATTACGGCAATCGCTGGCATGAACGGTCAAGCCCTGTCCCTTGCGCACGATGCCTACAATGGCATCCCCCGGTATCGGGCAACAGCACTTGGCCAATTGAACGACGACTCCCTCACTACCGTGAATGATGATGGGGCTCAATGCCTTGCGTCGCTCGAAAGACCGCTTGGCAACACCCGCCACGGATTCGGATTCCGCAATCAGACTCCGCGCAACAATGGCGGCCATACGTTTGCCCAAACCGATATCGGTCAAAATTTCTTTCTTGGAATGGGCTCCACTTCCTCGCACAAAACGCCCCCAGACCACAGCATCAATCTGCTCCAGCGACATTCCCAGATTCTGTAGCGCCTGAACCAGCAAATGCTCACCCAACTCAGTGGATTCGACACTCTGGCGTTGTTTGAGATAGTGACGAATCTGTGATCTCGCTCGGCTGCTTTTGACATAAGTCAGCCAACCGGGATTGGGATTGGCATGGGAGGCACAGATAATCTCGACCTGATCGCCATTGCGCAATTCGGTGCGCAGCGGTTTGGGCTCGCCATTGATACGGCAAGCCTCGCAACGATTGCCGACGTCCGTATGCACGGCATACGCAAAATCAACCGCTGTGGCTCCGCGTGGCAAGCCCACGATTTTGCCCTTGGGTGTAAAGACAAAAACCTCACCCGGAAACAAATCGACCTTGACGTGATCCAGAAACTCAGAAGATGTCCCAGAAGCAGATTGCAGTTCCAGCAAGGATTGCAGCCATTTATGGGTTTTTTGCTGCAATTCGTCGAGCGTTTGATCGTCTTTGTAAAGCCAATGGGATGCCACGCCAGATTCGGCCACATGATGCATTTCGTGGGTACGAATCTGCACTTCCACCGGTGTGCCATACGGCCCGATCAAGGTGGTGTGCAATGATTGATAGCCATTGGCTTTAGGAATGGCAATGTAATCCTTGAATTTTCCAGGGACGGGCTTGTAGATGCCATGCAGCGCACCCAGTGCCAGGTAACAGGTCGGCTGATCCTTGACGAGGACGCGAAAACCATAGATATCAAACACCTGAGAGAAGGTCAGATGCTTATCACGCATCTTGCGGTAAATACCGTAAATATGCTTCTCGCGCCCCATCACTTCGACATCGATCCCCACTTCAGGCAAACGATGACGCAGGGTTTCCAGTATTTTGCCCACCACTTCACGACGGTTGCCACGCGCATTCCGTAATGCTTTCTCAAGCACGCCATAGCGCATCGGATGAAAGTGGAAAAATGAAAGCTCTTGCAACTCCCGGCTGACGGCATTCAAGCCCAGTCGATTGGCAATCGGCGCAAAAATATCGAGTGTTTCACGTGCGACGCGTCGCCGTTTGTCTGGACGTAACGCGCCCAGTGTCTGCATATTGTGGAGACGATCCGCCAGCTTGATGAGAATGACGCGCACATCACGCGCCATGGCCAGCAACATTTTCCGGAAATTTTCGGCCTGCGCATCCTCATAGGACTGGTCTTCCAGACGGCCAATCTTGGAAACACCATCCACCAGATCGGCCGTCACCTTGCCAAACCGTTCGGCAATCTCTTCCTTGGTGATGTCCGTGTCTTCCATCACATCGTGAAGCAATGCCGCACTCAATGCCTGCGGATCGAGACGCCAGCCCGCCAGCGTTGTCGCAACCGCAATCGGATGCGTGATGTAAGGGTCGCCACTACTGCGAAACTGCCCGTGATGCGCACGCTCACCAAAGCGGCAAACCTCTTCAATGCGCTCGATTTCGGGAGGCGAAAGATATTGGACGAGCCGTTCTCTTAACGGTGCCAGCGCCGGATCCAGATCAAAAGACGGCACGGATGAAACGGAATCGGCTACGTTTTGTCGTGCCTCATCACTCGAAGCCGACTCGGCTTCGGTATCCTTTTTATGGGGATGAGATGAAGGCATCGGATCAATACGTTCCCCTACTGCCTGCGTTTTTCTGATGTGCGCAACAGACAGGAGGAGGGCAAATAATCGTTATGCCTGACTGCGATTGAGTATTTCCAACCCCACCTTGCCCGCTGCAATCTCACGCAAGGCGATGACGGTCGGCTTATCGTTATCCGTCTCCACCTGAGGTGTCCCCCCCAAGGTGAGCTGACGGGCGCGATAAGTTGCCGCCAGTGTCAGTTGAAAGCGGTTGGGAATATTCTTGAGGCAATCATCAACAGAAATACGAGCCATGTTCAGTCCTTGGACAAGGGAAAAAGGGGAGAAAACAATTCAGGATAACGTGCACGCTGGGAGAGCGTGCGTAAGCGCGCCGCATGTGCCAATGCTTGCAGTTCGGCAATGGCTGTCTGCAAATCGTTATTGATTATAACGTAGTGAAATTCGCTCACATGACGCATTTCAGTCAATGCGGCCAGCGTTCTGCGTGAAATGATTTCCGCACTATCCGTCCCTCGACCACATAGCCGACGCTCCAGCTCTTCCATGGAAGGGGGGAGAATGAAAATACCTACCGCATTTTCAAAAATCTTTCGTACCTGCTGTGCGCCCTGCCAATCAATTTCAAGCAATACGTCCTGCCCTGTCTTCAGTTGCTGTTCCAGCCATGAACGGGACGTGCCATAAAAATTGCCATGAACTTCGGCTGATTCGATGAAATCGCCTTGATCACGCATGGATAGGAAGGTAGCCGTATCAATGAAATGGTAGTCAACACCTTCTGTTTCACCGGGTCGTGGCTGACGCGTCGTATAGGACACAGACAGCCGCACCTTGTCGTCGCGTTTGAGCAGCTCGCGTACCAAGGTTGTCTTGCCTGCTCCGGAAGGCGCAGAGACAATCAGCAAATTTCCTGACATATCGTGGTCTCCGTAAAGATTTCAGGGGCAAGCACGCCAGACATCAGCTCACCCCCGCGCGTTGCAGGAAATGCCCCAGATGCAGATCGCTCTTGATGGTGTGATTGATCTGCCAATCCGTCAGCATGATGCGGATACGGAATAGGACATGCAGACGTTCGTGTTCCTGGGCAGCATCATGTTGTTCGATTTCATTCCGCAGACTCATCACGGTGCGATCAAAGGCGATATGTTGCTTCAGGTGATCGCTGGCGAAGGGGTAATCGTAACGCTGCATCAGGTTTTCTTCGGAACTGTTAAGCACGGACAAATGCTCGACAAAACTGCTCAGCGTGGCATTCGTCCCCGCCGCATCACCCCGCGCCACCTGACGTTCCAGCCGTGTTGCACAACTGAGTAGCTCCTGATTCAAGGTATCAATCTCACGAATCCCGATGGAATACTCCCGGCGCCATCCAATGTCGGCCTCGATTTGCGTTTCGCCTTCGCCCGAGCCTTCATCTGCACCTTTGCGCAGAGTTTCTTTACATCGCTCAAGATAGACGCGCACGGCGCGATCATCGGGAGCAATGCGCAAACATTCCTGCAACAAGGGTTGCGCAAGTTCGGCGTGCCCCAAATGAAAAAAAGCCAATGCTTTTTCAAAAATCTCCCGTGTGGCCTGTTTTGCCAGACGCAACGGTTCAGGATCCGCATCAAAAACTTCAAAAACCGATTGCGCCTGATAACGTCCTTTGATGCGTAGCCGATCGATGAAACGAATGTGATACACATTCGGATCAGAAAGTGCGTTCAGGGTATTGGCACTGATGACCAATGGCGTTCCGTAGTTTTTGGTCAGGTCTTCAAGACGTGAAGCCAGATTGACGGCATCCCCAATCACGGTACTGTCCATGCGGTTGTGACCGCCCACCGTCCCCATCATGACCAGCCCCGTATTGATACCGATACCAATACGAATGGGAACAAAGCCTGCATGAGAACGACCGACGTTGTACGTTGCCAACTGATGCAGCATGTCGATCCCGGAGCGAACGGCATCGTCTGCCGAACCGGGGAAGAGTGCCATGATGCCATCACCAATATATTTATCGATGATGCCATTGTGGCGCGTCACCATGGGCTCCATGGTGGACAGATAGGAATTGATGAAGCGGAAATTTTCTGCGGGAAGGATGGATTCCGACAGGGTGGTGAAATCACGAATATCAGAAAATAGCAGCGTCATTTCCTGTTCGACGTGATCCCCCAGATGCACATCCACAATGCTTGGGCGTTTGAGCAGGCGCAACAGTTGCATCGGCACGAAACGACCGTAGGCCATCTCGGTGGCACTGAGTTCTGTTTGCGGTATGGGCGTATCGGGTGCGCTCATCGACGGCCGACAAGATCTGGGTCTGGGACTGTTCCGGGGCTACAGTATAAACGCCTTGTCCGATATGAGTGAACGCAGTACAAAGAGCTGCGCTCCATGCTGTAGTAAGATGGATGGCTTGCTCAAGGCGCTTGTTACTGAACCCGCCTTCACCATAGGCATGAGAAAAGAATGACGACATTGGACAAAGAACTTGTGGGTTCTACAAATGCGCCGAAAGGAACAGGCTCATGGTTCCTCATCTGACGACCGTTCTGAATGGCCCCTTGCTGGCACTCGAACGCAGCTTTCTCGACAATGAAACACGAATCGAGCAATGGCTGCGCGCGCAATGGCTCGACCATACGCCCCCCTTTTATACGTCGGTCGATCTGCGAAATGCCGGATTCAAACTGGCGCCGGTAGATACCAATCTGTTCCCCGGAGGGTTCAATAATCTCAATCCCGCATTTTTGCCGCTCTGCGTACAAGCCGCGCAAGCGGCTGTTGAAAAGCTCTGCCCATCCGCCTGCAATCTGCTGTTGATTCCGGAAAATCACACCCGTAATCATTTCTATCTTCAAAACGTGGCGCGACTGACCAGCATCCTGCGCCATGCAGGGCTTAATGTACGCGTGGGTTCGCTTTTGCCAGAAATTACCGCACCTACGGTGCTGGATTTACCCGATGGTCAGCATCTGACCTTGGAGCCTTTGAAACGCTACGGTACGGATTCTCGTCGTTTGGGGCTGGAAGATTTCGACCCCTGTACGATACTTCTCAACAATGATCTTTCTGCGGGCGTTCCCGCCGTGCTTGAGGGGCTGCATGAACAATTCGTTCTGCCTCCCTTGCATGCAGGTTGGCATGTACGGCGCAAATCACACCACTTTGCCGCCTACCGTCAGGTTGCCAATGATTTTGCTGCGGCAATCGGTATCGACCCCTGGCTAATCGACCCCGGATTTGGCGTCTGCGGCAAAATCAATTTCCACGAGCGCACAGGAGAAGAATGCCTGGCCGCCAATGTGGATAGCCTGCTGGCAAAAATCCGCACCAAATATATCGAATACGGTGTGACGGAAAAACCTTTTGTCATCGTCAAGGCAGATGCAGGGACGTATGGCATGGGCATCATGACCATCCACGATGCCAGTGAAGTCAAAGGGCTTAATCGTAAGCAACGCAACAAGATGGCGGTAGGCAAGGAAGGCTTGCAAGTCACTGAAGTCATCATTCAGGAAGGCGTACCCACTTTTGAAACTATCGAGGATGGTGTCGCCGAACCCGTCATTTACATGATTGATCGTTACGTTGTCGGCGGTTTTTATCGTGTTAATGCACAGCGGGGGCGTGACGAAAACCTCAATGCGCCGGGGATGCATTTCGAACCGCTGGCGTTCAATACCGGCTGTTCGCTGCCCGATGCCGCCCAGTCTCCCGACGCGCCACCCAACCGTTTCTATGCTTATGGAGTCGTTGCGCGTTTGGCCATGCTGGCGGCAGCACTCGAACTGGAACAAACCGAGCCAGCGACACCCCTTATCGAATGAAAGCCCTGTAATGCAACTAGCCTTCATCATCGATCCGCTGGAAACACTAAAGCCGCATAAGGATTCCAGCATTGCCATGATGCGTGAAGCGGCACGGCGCGGCCATGAGGTTCATGCCATTTTGCGTGACGACCTGCTCTGGCGCGATGGTGTCGTCAGCGCAATGGCGACCAAACTCAGCCTGAATTTGAATCTGAATCTGAACGACGAATCCGCTCACTGGTACGACACGCAAGAACAACAACGTCGCCTCCTGATCGATTTTCATGCGACCGTGATGCGTCAGGATCCCCCGTTTGACGCTGAATATATCGCGGCAACCTGGTTGCTGGAACGCGCCGAGGCATCAGGCGCGCGCATTTTCAATCATCCCCGAGCCATTCGCGATCACAACGAAAAAATTGCCATTACCGAATTCCATTCCTACGCCCCCACCACACTGGTTTCACGCAACACGAACGACCTCCATTGTTTCATTGACGAATTACAAGATGTCATCCTGAAGCCACTCGATGGCATGGGTGGCAGTTCGATCTTTCGTGTCCGACACGATGATCCGAATCGTAATGTGATTATTGAAACGCTGACACAACAAGGGCAGCGCAGCATCATGGCACAGCGTTATCTGCCCCAGATTCGAGAGGGTGACAAACGCATTCTGCTAATCGACGGTGTTCCTGTGCCTTATTGTCTGGCGCGCATTCCCAAAGCGGGCGAGTCTCGTGGCAATCTCGCTGCGGGCGGCACAGGCGTTGCCCGTCCGCTTTCGGAACGCGATCGTGAAATTGCGGAAACCCTCGGACCCCGCCTTGCTGAACGCGGCTTGTTGCTGGTGGGGCTGGATGTCATTGGTGACCATCTGACAGAAATCAACGTCACCAGCCCAACCTGTTTTGTTGAAATCACTCAACAGACCGGCTGCAATGTCGCGTCCCTGTTCATCGACGCACTGGAACGTGCGGCCAACACCGATAAGGCTTGATGTTGAAACACGCTGTTCGGTCGGTTTTACTGATTCTGCCCATCCTGCTTATTGGCTTGCTGGCTGCCTGCCGCCCAAATATCGACCCGGTCATTCATCAGGAATCCTTTGTTTTTGGCACGCGTGTCGAAGTGCTGGTCTATGGCGAAACGCCCGAACGCGGCCATTCGGCAGCCGCCGAAGTATTACGCGAATTTGATCGTCTGCATCGAAGCTACCATGCCTGGCAGCCCTCGGAACTCACGACACTCAACAATGCCATCGCGGCAGGACAGCCTGCCACCGTAAGCAATGAACTCGCCACACTGATTCTGACCGCGCAGAAAATTTCTGCCCAAGGCGATGGCCTGTTTGATCCGGGAATCGGCCACCTAATCGCGCTGTGGGGCTTTCAAAATGACGATTTCAAACCCGTACTCCCCGACCCTCAAAAACTGGCGGCATGGCAAGCGTCTCACCCTTCCATCCGCGATCTGCATGTCAAAGGCAATCGAGTGAGTAGCGATAATCCCCAGGTCGCACTGGATTTCGGAGGTTATCTAAAAGGCGTGGCACTGGATCGTGCCGCAACACTGCTCAAGGCACGCGGTATCCACAATGCCCTGATCAACATCGGTGGAAACATCATGGCACTAGGGCGCAAAGGCGAAAAACCGTGGCGTGTCGGCATCCAGCATCCACGCGCCACCACACCGCTGGCTTCACTTGATCTGCATGATGGCGAAGCAATTGGCACGTCGGGAGACTATCAACGATATTTCATGCTCGATGGCCAGCGTTACTGCCACTTGCTCGACCCACGCACGGCACGTCCAGTACAAGACACCGAAGCGGTCACCGTCCTGATTCCACCCGGCCCAGACGCGGGTATGCGTTCCGACGCGCTCTCAAAACCCCTATTCATTGCTGGAAAAAACTGGCGGACTGAAGCCGAAAAATTGGGCATTACCGACGCCCTGCGCATCGATGCTCAAGGCCGAATTGACATCACGTCGTCTCTGAAATCACGATTGAAAATGGAAACCGGTGGGGATGCATCTGTTCGGCTGATGCCTTGAAAAATGGGGCTTTCACATTCGAAAGTATCCAGAAACAGCCTTGTCATCCCGCGTCAGCAGTTGCATCAGCTTCGGATGAATAAACAGCTTGTCGCGTCCGACGGTTCTTTCTTCCAGCACCCCAATTTCAACGAGCTGTTTGAGATAGCGTGAAGCTGCTTGACGACCGGCAATATCTTTCTCCACTAAATTCTGTATGCGGCAGTAAGGAAAATCGAAAATCAGATCAAGCAATTCGTGGCTGTAGATTTTCGGGGCAACCTGTTTTACGTGCGTGATGGTCAATGCAGATAGATTGCGGATGGCTGAAATCTTGGCGATTGTCCACCGTGCTGTTTCCTCAACACCCTGGAGTAAATAAATAATCCACGGCTCCCATGCCTGGCTGCGCGTGACATCGAGCAGCAGCCGATAATATTCGGTTTTGTTCTTGATGATATGACGGCTGAGATAAAGAATCGGTAGCGTCAGCAAATCCTCCTGTATCAAATACAAGCTATTCAGAATGCGCCCGGTGCGACCATTGCCATCAGTGAACGGGTGGATCGCCTCGAACTGGTAATGTCCAACCGCCATACGGATCAAGGGATCGATATCGCGCGCTTCATGAAGATAGCGTTCCCAGTTGGCGAGTTTTGTCCGCAGCAAATCTTCACCGACAGGCGGGGTGTAGATCACTTCGCCGGTGGCTTGGTTGGCGAGTGCCGTTCCCGGTACGCGCCTGACCTGCATCTCGATGCCCTTGATGCGTGAACAAACCTGCTCGGCGGTGCGGGTATTCAAAGGAAATTGCTTGAGTACCCGATAGCCTTCCAGTAGTGCGCTGCTGTGACGCAAGGCTTCGCGGGTGGCGGGATCGGCAGGCTCCCCGGCACTCTGGTACTGAAAAAGTCGGTCTGTGGTGGTGACGATGTTCTCGATTTCCGAACTGGCTTGCGCTTCCAGAAGTGGCAGCACATTAATCAGAACACCCTGATTGGGAATCAACTCCGCTGCCTGTTTCATTTCCGCCAAGGCAGCGCGCGCAGCGATACACTGTTTGAGTACCGGACGTGTTTCGACCTCTGCTGCGGGTGGCAAAGAGGGCAAGTCGTTATAGGGCTGGCCTGGGCGCCCATCGGTCATGGTTTAATTCTTCGAGTTTTGCGACATATCCCCAGTTTATGTCGCTGGCGACAACAGGTTAATCAAATGTGTTGCGATTTCTTCAAAATCGCAACATGTTCAATTAACCGTGATCTGGCACTGTTGCGGCAGCTCAAATTCAGCGTTCCAGGCGCAGACGACAGGCATCAATGGTAAATTTTATCTGCTGCGCCACAGCCTGCCTGATCGGAGCACGCTCAAACCGCTCGCCCAATGAGCTTGCCTGCAGCAACATCCGGTCGATGACCTCCTCCGCCTGTTTCGTTGCGACGCCACCTTCTTTCGCCAGACGCAACAGATGCTGGCGTTCGATGGCGGCACCTTCGCCGCAAACATCCAGGTGGTGCTGACCCATCGGGCCTTCGCTGAATGTCAGGTCGAAAGCCGGTGCCAGACGCCAGCGCCGGTCACGCCCGAGACGCCAAGCGAAGTTCTTGGGATGGTCGTCGCGGTTGTGGAAGAGCACATTGAAGACGGCTCGCGCGTAGGCCTTCGCCACTTCGCGCTCGTCGCGGGTCAGGAAACGGGTAGCTCGCAGGAAGGCAGTGTAGTCGGTAGCACCGGGCAGGCGAAAATCCACCTGCAACAACCCCGCCAGACTATGCACCGGGACGCGTTGCCCATCTTCCCGGTCGAAGCGTGCGACGCCGAAGGCGGCCAGTTCAGAGCCAAGGTCGAACCAACGACTTTCGGGTACATCCAGCCCGCAATCCCGAGCCAGCTCGGCATAGAGCTGCTCAATAGCGCAGACCTCCTTGTGTTCATTCTGCGCCGGGAACTTGACCAGCCAGGGGCTACCGGGTGCATCCGAACAGGTACTGACCTGCCCGGTCGTTGCGTCGTACTGCACCAATGCCTTGGGTCGAGCCCCTTGCGGTGAGCCGCCGGTGAGCGCGAGTTCACGCAGGGCGACATCCGCATCACCTGCTAGCGCGAGGCGGCTTTGCTCAGCCAGCGTCAGCAAGGACCAGTCGGGTTCCTGGATGCCAGCGTCGCTTGCCGGAACGAAGCGTAACGCCCCCATGGCGCGCTCACCAATGAAGGCCAGGCGCTCCAGTGGCCCGGGATGACGCAAGCCCTGTTGCCGAAACAGGCGATCCATCAGCAACAAACCCCAGCCGTCAGGCAGGCTGTCGGCGATCAGCCCCGGGAGGCGATGCAAATAGGTCGGAAAACTTCCGTAGGCATCTGCACGCAGCTTGAGGTGTAAGGGCGACAGTTCCAAACCCTGAGCCAAGGCTTCGGGAGAATATTCGAAGAGCAGGGATTGACCGTCATCGGCCAACCGCCCCAGCGGCCAGTCTTCTCCCCAGCCGCAATAATGCACCGTAAGCAGCTTCATGAGGCCTTCTTGCGCGACGCGCGCTGACGGCGGCTGACAAGATCCATCTGCTCCATCTGGACGATGGATTGCCGCTTAAGCACGAAGAGATCGTCCAAGTCATTGAGCAAACCAAGTGCCTGCACGACGCGAATCAGTGTTTCCAGCGAGCACTGACCGTCGGTTTCAAGCTTACGCAGCGCGCCCAACGACAACCCGGCCATTTGCGCCAGTTCACGCTGCGTGAGCGACTGGGCAAGCCGCTGCTCACGCAGACGCACCCCCAGCGCGTGCAGAACTTCAACGGAAGTCGATAGATTAAAAGCCATTTTTATAGCCCTTAACGTAAAAAATATCAATTAAGTGCTATTGTAGTAGCCTTTACTGTCTCTTGAAAGTAGGTAGCTGCGATAGTCGGCGCGAGCGATCAGAAACAAAAAACCCCGGATTTTCCGGGGTTCTGGCACCTCAAAGCAATCTTATGAAATACTGAGAAATAGCTTGTTTAGCTTTGACGTTGAACAGGAAGAGTGGGCTGGGAGGCTTGCGGTTGCTTTTATTCATGATTTTCGCTTCCTAAAATGCCCCCATTCATGCCCCCAAACTACCCGGATGGTCATGAACTTCAGCGAACAATTGATGAATTCAACGTGTGAGAAATCTGCCGAGATTATCGCTCAGCAGACACCTCTTCGCCAAAGATTGCCCGCTCTATCCGCCCGAAGTCGAGATAGCGTGCGTGCAGCTGTTCGGCTATATCCTGGTCGCCAATCACTCGCAGAGTCTCCACGCACGCATCAAGTGTGACGACCTGAAATCCCGATACAGCCGGATCGTTGGATGCCAACTGCTTCTGATAGCCGCGAATTGCGCCAGCACATTGATAGTTTTGCTCAGGATGGATCACCACGAACCGCCCTGAGACATAAAGCCCTTGTTCGATCATGGTGCGGCTGAGCATGTGCTCGCGCCAGAGTTGTTGCAACGGCCCGCCCATCAGAACGGCTGCATGTGGCGTGTGATAGAGCCCGACACTACTGGTAAGCTCCTCGTAACGCGGGCGCATTGTCGCTAGGGGCTCGGTCATTGCCTCAGAGTATTTGACCTCGAAGGCAATGAATCCACGTTCGCCATCCAGCGTAGTGCAGACAACGAAGACATCAAAGGCTGTCTTGTCATCCGTGAAATCGGAATTGCCCCGGCCTGGCGAATGCTCGAAGTAGATACCTTCGATAGCCGCTACGTAGTCCGGAAAAAGGTGCCGGAAAAAGCGGTTCGCCTTTTCTATGTCCAGCTTCAAGCCGCCGAACAGATTGAAGCAGAGCGGCTGACTGGACAGCATGTTGCCCCATAGCCGTTCCTGCTCGATCACAGCCCCAATCTCTCGATACACCGATTCACGAAATGCCAGCTTGGCAATCTCCGGCGTCAGAAAGTTATGGCCCTGCTTGGCGCTGTCGGGGTCGAGTCGGCTGCCGAGTTTGCGCCGCTTGCCCTTGGGGGAACAATGTACGCCAATCGGTAAGCCCCGCTCCTCCCGCCACAATGCTTGCAGTAATCGCGCGGCGGATTTGAAGCGGCTGTCATACGACTCGTGGACTTTGTGTGCCTTGAGGATGTCCGCCGGCACGAGGGGCAATCGGTTCTGTAGCATGTGAGCTCCTTGAATTGAGAAGGCCATGAACAGCCTTCAGCCATTGATTCAAAGATGCTCGGAGCCACTTTACCGATTAGACATTACTACCAAGGTGGCTTGCGGAGCTGTACGGCAAAGTTGTTGAATATGTGTTTTCGTGACATGGCTGCTGCATACGAACCTGCGAGATTTAGCGCCGCGAGGTAGAAACGAAAAAAATCAGCCGGAGTAGGTGGGCTCAATTCCGAATATCGCCAAGCGACTACCCGTCGTTCGGATGGCATTGCGGCAACGAATTGCTTGGCTGAACCAAGGCTTCCCTTTACCTCCGCCAACTTTTGAAGCGCGCGCAGGTCATGCGTATCAGGATAGTCAATTTCTGATTGGAAGAGGAAAGCCTTCATAGCCTTCTCGCAAGCCATCTGCAAGTCCCAAATACCAAGCGCGACCGTCGAAAGGTCAGTTGATGCGCCGTCCCGTGCAGCCTTTTCGAAGTGCTTAAGAATAGTCGCGACCAGCGACCTTGCGGCTGACTTGCCTAGGTCTGCTGTGTTGAGATCATTGTTGATGCCCCGGAGGAGATTCGCAACAGTTGCCACAGAAGCCCGTAAACTATTACCACGTTTCGCCGGCATTGCTTCGATTGGTGGTGGCGTATCAAGCCAAGTTAGAGGGTCTTCGTTTTCGAGCACTTCTTTGGGGAACCGAACCCATGTTGTGCCAATTTCACCTGGCTCGCTCACTACCAACGCCAGTTGAAAGGTGAGAGGCGATCCAAAGTAGTGAACTAAACCAATAGTCTTGGCCTGTTTAGACCTCAAGAGCGCCTGACCGTATCGCCGTTCGTACCAATTCAGTATTGGGTCAAAGATTCCCGCGAACCAGGGTTTCGTAAGGTAATTGTCTTTGGTGTCGCCCTTGATCTCGACGATGAAGAATTCAACTACTATCTGTGCCGCCGCGAAAGGACGCTCTTGAACTGGCTTACCCTCTTTCGCGAAGCGCTCATCAATCCATGGCAAAGTTTCCCGCAAGAGGGACTCGAAAGTGGGCTCAGAATGTGCCATTCGGATTCACGGTTAAGACTAGATGAGCTCGATCCGTTCCCTTAGGCGCTGTGCGGTCAGTAGTAGCTTGTTTTTCTCAAAAACCGCGCAAAAGTCTTCAGCCGTAGCATCTGGATTTCGCCAGCGTAGCCGCATTGCCTTAAATGCTGCTAGAGCTTGGTATTCGTCAAGATCAAGTTGGTTGATGATAAAACTGTCAGTGTCGATTACCTCAATGCCATATTGACTGGCTACCTCATCATCGAAACCCCGTTTGTCGTCGGTGACGATGCAATCCGCGTGGCCGACGATGGCCGCAGCCAGCACATGCCGGTCATCCATATCGGGAAGGCGCAATACAGGTTCTATCTCCGCAATGCCTTGCTCGCAAACTTCCCAATCTGGAGCCGCCAAACGCATCTTGTCGCGGCGGCTAAATATTTCAGCCTTTTTGGCGGGCATCTTCTCGGTGAGGTGGCCGATCCATTCACCCTCGATTCGTCCACTCCACTTTGCTGCGTAGAGCCCGCGAGTACATAGGGACATTAGGGCATCCGTTTTCAGCATCCCATAGAAAACACAGGCATCAATTACGGCGGTATAGCGGACGTGCCCAGCCATCAGTAATCGCCGAGTTCTTGGGAGAGTTGCGACAATTCATCAAGCGCAGCTTCTCTACCTATCTGCATCTCCTGCGCATATTTGAAGAGATCGCTGAGCAGTACCCGCCGATGTGATCCGACCATGCGATGCGGAATATGCCCGGCGTCGATCTCCTTGATAACGAATGGCCTAGACACGTTCAGAAAGTTCGCGGCTTCAACGGTAGTTAGCTCCTGCTTCTCCGGCATAAGCGTAAAGGGCCTTCCCTCGCTCATCAGGCCGAGTAACTGGCCAATCAAGCGAAGCGAGGCAGGAGGAAGCTCAATCGGCGGTATATCTCCGCTTTCACTTTCCAGCTTGATTTTGACCGCCTTGGAGCGATCCAAGGCTTCCATGATGCAACGCTGAGCTACGCGTGCCAACTCCATATCTAATTTTGATGGGGGAGGTGGATGCGCTTCACGTTTTTTCTTTAATGCTGTCATTTTTTCCTGCTCCGTCGTTCCCTGTCTGCGCGGGATAAAGTGGTCTTGGTGGATAACCGTGACTATATGTGTATTTAAACGCAACAAGTGAAACAAGTGCAACAACTTTCTTTGGCGGAAAAAACAGCTTGTTCTATGGATTGGGGCACGGCTATGCCTTAGCACTGATCGATGACCTCAAATATTCGACGGCCTGACCTGCTCTGGCGGCGGCTGTAAAGATAGCTCGCTTATCGTTCTTCAGTAGCTTCAACCACGATTCGATATAGCGTGCGTGGTCTGTCCTTGGCTCGGGTGATAGGCCAATTTCGGCACAGAGGAAGGCAGCGCCCAGTTCAGCGATCAATTCTTCGGCGGCATAGGCTTCGGTGCCAAATCGGCCTCGAAGGTCACGGCCGCATCGGTCGGCATGACCGGTCCAGTGCACCAATTCGTGAAGGGCCACGGCGTAGTAGCTGGCGGAATCGAAGAATGCGCCATCAGGCGGTAGATGGATTTCGTCTCTGCTCGGGATATAGCAGGCTTGGTGACTGCCATGATGGATGACTGCACCACTGGATGCGACAAGCTCATCGGCTCGTGCATTGCGCTCGATAGGTGTCAGCGTCGGCGTTGGGGGCGGTACATAGCCATCAACCTGATCGACGTTGAACACATATGCGGCCTTGGCGATAAAGCACCTGCGCTGGGGTGTTTCATCTGAATCTGTAGCCGACTCACTGCCGTTGGCAGCCTTGAAAAACACAGTCAGCGAGCCTTTTTCACCTTTGCGTACCTGGGCTCCGGCGGCTTGCCATTGCTTGAATGTCGCCCATGTTGGTGTCGCGTAGCCATGTTGCTGCTGGCTGCCCCACAGAGTGAGGATGTTGATCCCATGATACGCATAGTTGCCCACCGGATTGTGCGGCAAGCGGGCAGCGCCTCCCGTGCATAGCTTCGGATTCCAAGGCATCCGGTACGCTCCGGCTCCGGCCTCGATGGCCGCAATGATCTGGTTGGTAATGCGTTGGTGAAGGTCTTCGCGTTGGGTGGCGGCTGGCATTTTGGTTCCCAATGATGATCGGCAATTGGGATTCAATGCGGCGCTGCGGAACTTTATGGCGGCGCTGGTTCTGGCATACCATTGAGGTTTCTGCCATAGGTGGTGAGGGATACCAGTAACCTCTCACTCCATGCACTGCGATAGAGCCTCAATACTTCCTGGCTGAGGAAATGGAGTTCAGTTGGCTCCAGTAACGTCACCGTTGTATTGCCGTCGAAGAACGTCGATTCTCTTTCCAATACATCGGCGTTCTGTAGCCCCTTGATCTGTTCGATGTGCCAATAGTCATCCCGCCAGAGTAGCGATATGGTTGCCGTCCGCTTGTTCGACAAATCCTGGATCGAAAAAACACGGGCGAATCCCTTGTGGCACATCTCGTCATATTGGCCGACACAATGCCTCATGGCACGGCCCTCCGCCCTGAGTTGCTGGGAAGTAGTCAGCGGCACGATCACGAATTCGCCGATCACGCATTCAGCCAAGTCAGATGCCCATCCAAGATTTCGTTTTTTCCCCATGCGGGCAATCCGTGTCGAACATGGCGTTCAATAGCCCAGCCTGCGGGGCGATTTGTCTGACTTCGCGATCAGGCCTCCCACCAGTCGCCATCACGTCGCAGAATGACGTTATCAAACATCTCCCTGAAACGTTCTGGCGCAAAGCTGTGAATAGGCACCAGTGCGCGGGGAGCCAACGCCTTGGCGAATCGTTTCAAGTCGTTGGGGCTGGCGTGGCCGGATGTGTGGATGTGGCGCATCTTGATGCCCCTGCCACTCAGCCACGCCTCCATCGAGGCATACACGCCTTGCTCCAGGTATCCCGCCCACTGCGAATAGATAAAGCTAGCCCCTTCCAGGCAAGTCGCCTCGTCCAGATCGGTCATCATCAATGGACGGAACAGGATGACAGCCTGCCGTCCGATTTGCTGAAGCTGTTCTATATAGATACGGTTGGCCGAGTGTTGGGTGAGCAGGGAGAACCACTGGTTTTCTTTGACCTGACCAGCTTGGGCCTTGGGGAGGTATATGAGAATCCCCGGCCAATCCGACTGCGGCACAGCCGGATTTCTGGTTGCGGCCAATATCGCAGCCGTGTAAAGATCAATCACCAATGGCCGTCCTGATCGCTGGCATGCCCGGTAAAGGCTAACAACTCGATCAATGTTTTGCGCCGAGGTGTGAAACAACACCAGACCGTCGGTGCTGTTGAGGTGTGAGGTGATTTCCTCCTCAAGTTGCGCCTCGGTCGGAAAATCTCCGTGGCCATCGAAGTGCGATAGAGATGAGCCTTCCATAAACAGTACATCGATGTTCTCGGGAGGATTGGCTAACATCTGCTCGAAGCGGTCAGCATTACGCCCATGCCCACGAAAATCACCGCTATAGAACAGCCGTTTCCCTTCCGCTTCAATCAGCAGGGCATAGGCATCGTAGGCGGAATGATCGACCTGGTACGGCGTGATGCGAAATACCCCGACATTGATTGGCTGGCCGTGCATCAGATCGTACCCATCCAGCTTTGGCAGAGGCTGCCTGGTAAAGGGCGCAGCCGCCTGAATGATCTGCCGTGCAGCGCTACCGATGGCTACCGGCACCTCGCCAGTCAGATGATGCAGCAGGCCATAATGGTCAATGTGGGGGTGCGAGATCACTACACCTCGAAGATCATCCCCGGCAACGTTCGGCGCAAGGCTCGAATCGGTAGGATCAGCATCGAGCGGCAAACCGAAATCGATTGCGATTCTGTCGCCAGTAGCAGACAGCTCAATACAGGTGCCGCCAATCTGCTCGGCGCCGCGGTGAATACGGACCATCATGGACAACTCCCTCAGGGGTAAATACGTCATCACGCTTCAGGCGGTTCCGCCGGGGCATGTTGTTCTGTTCAAACATCCTGAGGAGAAGTTTTGCCGTAATTCCAACCCTATGAACAAGACTTCGAGATGAAAAGATAACCAATTGATTTTACTGGAAACATCCCAGCAAGGTGAAAATAATTCGCAACTTATCTAGAGCATCCCCCGCTTTATCAATATATGTAGTTCCAAAACCCTTTTTAGGAGAAACAAAATGTTGGACTACGAAATTGACAACGGCGATAACGATCACGGACGGACGCTAATTGAGTCAGGAGACTATGGCTACTCTGGCAGCGGAGACTATCCACATGTGCGTGATCCACTTTGGCTGGCGATAAATGGCCACTCTTATGCTGATCATCTCAAGCATATGGAAGTGATTGAAGAAAAAATCCAGCGATGGTTAGTCAAAGGGCATCCAGAGAAGAAGCCACTCCCCGGCAGGAAGCGCGGAAAGGCCGAGCGGCTGGAGCGAAGGAAATACGAGATAACCACGGTATCGCTGATGGACCATGACATATTTCCCCGCGATATATCCTCTGATGACTTTGTCGAGATGTATAGCGCAGTTGCCTTCGCAAACGCTGGATTTGGAGTGATTCTGAATGTACATGTCACATTCAATTGGCGCGCGCTCGGCTATAACTGCGTTTCGGAAAATGAGGCACCACTGTATGATGAATTTATCCGGCATTTCACGGACTGGTGTAACAGGCGTTCTCTACTCTGTTTCTGGATATATTCAAACGAAAGCAGCAGCAAGGCGGGATTGCACAGCCATTTTTTGACGTCTGTACCCCTAGAGAATCTGCGAGAGTTCGAGCGCTGGCTCCAGAAACGGAAGGTCAAGATCAACCGTAGTGAGGTTTTCGACAGGAAAGCATGTTTTCTCTCTAAGGAAACTTCATGGAACACAGACATTCAGTGGCTTAGATTTCAGTACCTTTGCAAGGGTATCGATAATCGTGGGGTTCTGAGCAGGATTAATGGCTCTGGACAAATTCGAACCGCTGAGCTCATCGCGTTTAACTATGAGAGTCCTGGCGACGTGGCGTGCAAACGTCGGATTGGTCTATCGAGCCACTTGCGCAAGTCAGCAAGGCGCGAAATCAATTTCATGTCCGATTTGGAAAAAGGATGCTTGAATGTCGACTTGCTGTACTCCGATAATGAATACCGTGGCTGGCAGCAGTGGAAGGAAAGTCAGCGAAGCGCAGAAGATACGATCAAAGCGCTTCAACAACTCAACCTCTAATCTACAGAGGGCGGTTTCTGGTTGAGCGGTAGCCAAAGCCCGGAGCGCAAAACCTCAGAAAAGCATAAACTGAGGTTTTGCTTACCCTTTAAATACAATTAGTTATAACGGATTATTTCATGCACAGCCCCACTACGCGCTATTTTTTCGCGCGGAGGCGGCTTGTGGGGACATGGCACTACGTTAAGCTTCAATTGTGTTCGGGATTGCGCCGAGGCCTCTGCATGATTTTTCATGGCTAGCGGTGGGCTACGGTGCTTTCCGAACTCGATAAACTCTGTGCGGCAGCGGCGATGTTAGCATCACGAATGAGCAGCAAGGCTAAACCGGCAAGCCCCTTCTCCGCGCGGCGACTGCCTTCGCCATCAACAGTTATCGTGCCCGTTCCAGGCCAATAATTGATTGAGCCAATTTTTAGCTGATGCGGCGGCAGGTGTCGATAAAGCAATCCGTGCTCTTCAAACCAAGCCATGGCTTCACGCATGGCATTGCCGGCATTGGCTTGTTTGCTGATAGTAAAGCTCATCTAATAATCCTCCATGATCGTTATAGGCCATCAAAATAATCTAGCTTGCCCAATCGCATAGGCAGGCAAAGCGGATAGAGGCCAAAGCAGATAGAGTGGGTAATGCGTTGGTGGGGAAGTGGGTGGGTGGGCGTCTGATATCCCGTCCGCCAAGCAAACTTTCTAGCCGAGTGGAAAAAATCTTCAAAAATTTTTTCAAACCGACTCAGCCGAAGATGCTGGCTGGTCGGTAGAACCTTGAACTGCCGGCCAAAGGCCTCAAAGAACAACAGTGCTTAGCGGAAGGGGAGCGATCATCAAGTCGTCGGTGAATGGATTCACCTTGCGCTCATCTTTCGGAAGCGGCCTCCAGTAGAACGGAACCGTTACGCCGTGCTTGTCCTTGAGCCAGCGAAACGCTTCATCCAAATTGATGACCATATCGGCCTCACAAGGCTGGAGCCGCAGCCTGCCAGAACAGATTTCTTCTGCTGCCTCTGGCTGGGTAATTTCGGCCCAGATACAAAACTCGTGAATGGTCAAAAGACGCTGTTCGCCGCTATTGGGGGTGCCGGTGGATGTGTCCATGTAACAAGCCCTCCTCAGCGACGACGTTGCGAAGGCAGGGACGCGAGCCAGCGCTCGGCCTCAATTTTGGGGATAAGGGTCCTGCTCCCGAAGTTCTTTGCGGACAGTCGGTCCGCCTTCATTTCGGCATAAGCCGCTGTGCGGCCGATGCCGGCCCATTGGCAGAACTCATTGACTGAAAACACGCCGACGACGGATTGGTTGGAGTGTTGCTGTTCCATGCTGCACCTCTGTGTTTGTTGATGGTGCTGCATATAGGTCGCCCCATCCTGTCCACGCTATTCAGCTTTTTCGGCAGTGCGTTTAGAAATCAGCAACCCTGCCCCATAGAGGTGCAAGGGCTTACTTCTACTTTTGCTTCAGCAGTGCTTTGGCTAGATCCTCCAATGCTCGCACGTTGGCCTCAGCCCCTTCGGCCTCCAACTGTGCACGCCGCTGAGCGGCAAACTGGTCATACTGACCTTCCGCATGGGCATCGGCCTGCTTCTTGGAAACGCGGCCCGCGCCCTCAAGCACATCGCGGTCGTTGAATTTCAAGAAGGCATCCAGCTTTTCAGCCCAGTCCTTGAGGAAAACCTCTTTGCGACGGCGAGCCTGATCTTCGGCAAAGTCCAGCCACATCGTCACGATGCGGTTCAGCTCGCCAATCTCAGGCTCGTACAGATAGTTCTTGGCTACGGTCACGTCTGCCTTTTGTACATTCCCCGATTTCCATGTCGTCAGCCCCATATTCGGAAGACTGCTGTCTGCGCGCTCGGCAATCAGTTCAGCAGCGGTCTTGCCGGTGACGGCGAAATGCAGCTTGTTTTGGATAAACCGAAAAAACTTAGTCGTTTCCGGCAGCGTTGGGGAATAGTCCGCCGCCATTGCGAAAATCTCGCGCACTCGCAGATACATCCGGCGCTCGCTGGCCCGAATGTCGCGGATGCGATCCAACAACTCGTCGAATCGATCTGGCACGGCCGACCCGGCGACAGGCGGGTTTTTCAGCCGCTCGTCATCCAGCGTGAAGCCCTTGACCAGAAATTCCCGCAAGCGGTCAGTGGCCCAACGCCGGAACTGCGTTCCCCGTTGCGACCGAACCCGGTAACCCACCGACAGGATGGCGTCGAGGTTATAGTGTTCAATGCTTCGATTTACCTGGCGAGCCCCTTCCTGTCGAACTATTAGGAATTGCCTAATAGTTGCCTCGGGTTGAATTTCGCCTTCGGCATACAGCCGTTTCAAGTGTTCGTTGATGGTCGGGACCTTGACCTGGAATAAATCGGCCATCAGCGCCTGGGTCAGCCACAGAGAATCTTCAACGAACCTGCACTCGACACGAGTACGACCATCCTCGGTTTCGTAGAGTAAAAATTCTCCGGGTTGTGGCTCGTGTAGATCTGTCATCTTCAATCCTTAGCCAACCAAACGTGAAAGTCGCTGATCGTTGTACAAACGGACGCACCATTTCGCCACAGCCGAAAGTTCGGCTTCAGGCTTAGTAAGGCAAACAATATCGCGGGCTGCAGACTTCAAGCGTTCGCGCGCCGCAGCAGAGGATCGCGCTTCTGCCTCCGCCTTTAGGTACTTGTTGATCAGCTTCGTGGTGTTTTGCCAAACCTTTCGACGTTCCTCGGATAAAGCTTGATGCTCTGTGAGCTTCAAGCGCTCCACCGTCCGTTTGACTCGCACATACTCCCAGCGCTGCAAGCCAGGAGCGGGTACAGCCTTCCCTTCCTCGTCGAAAGCTAGCAGGGTGACGTCATGTGCATTCGTCGGATCAAGGAAGTATGGGATCTCATCTCCCTCACAACGATGAGCATAAGTGGAGCACTGCGAACCGTAACGGAGCGGAAACCATGCCCCCTTTTTTCGATTGGGAACTGTGCCTGCTATGCGAAAATTCATGTAATCGAAGGCCAGCCACCAATAGCCATCACGCTCGGGGCCTTTGACGTTGCGTGCGGATTTCTTCGGGCGAAAGTGCTCGACATCGAGATGTGATGCGATGTCGCGTGCCTCGGTGAACCAGCATTTCCCCCCTGACAAAGCCAGTAGCCAAGGCTTCAGCTTTCCCCAGTGGCCACCATACTGGTCAATCAGCTCGTTGCGCTTTTTTATATTCCCCTCGGCATCGAGCTTGGCTAGTTCGCCGACCAACCGCCCTGATTCTGCCAGCCATGCGTCCCAATCACCCTGTGTCCAACGAATATTGGCTGGTAAGTCAGCATCAGTGGGGAGCTTGTTTTCCAAGTCGATAAAAATCACCGGCTACTCTCCTCGCGCAATATCTCGTCAATGATTGAATCTGCAATCGCATCCTGTTCGGCCTGTTCTTCGGGAGTCAGTACGGGTTTGCGGAAGCGCCGGTGTTGCGCCATCTTGCGCACGAACAGCGCGTAATCCGGATCGCGGAAGTCGGCGTTTGAAAAGCCCAGATCGGCTAATTCAGCGGAGAGCAGTGACAGTTCTGCATCTTCTTCTGGCGTGCGTGGTGATTTTACGAACAGCTCATTACGGCGGAACAAGCGGCGCTCGGTTTCGATATCCAGTGTGGATGACAGACCAAAAAGTTCGCTTTTGAGTAGCCCCGTCACGCCCATGCCTTGTGGGTGTTCATCAGGCACATCCACCATCGTGCGATGGCCATCGCAGCGCAGGATGTGAACCTGCTCGCGCTTGAGGCTACCCACCATCATTGGGTCGTGAGTGGTAATCAGAATTTGCGACTGCCCTGCGGACGTATCAAAGGCACTACTATCAAACGCGCCGCTATCAAACCCTCCGCCTTGGCTATCGCCCAACACGCCCTCGATGTCATCGAAATAGCGCAGCTTCCAGATCGGGTTTAGGTGGGTGTCAGGCTCATCGAGCAGGAACAGGCAGTGGTCTTCGCGGGTGATGCGCATCAGGCCCAGCACAGTGAGCATTTGCAGCTCGCCTTCCGACAGATGCGTAAAGCTGATTTTGCCGCCGTGCTCATCACGTTTCTTGACGGTGATGCGCACCTCGTCGATCAAGTCGCCAATGTAGGCACCCTCGGCATAGCGGAAGAAGCTGTCGGTGCTGCCGACAAGCTCGCCCAGTTGTTTGAGCTTGTCCTGATTCGGCACGAACAGATACAGCTGTTTTTGTTTTTCGCTGCGGCCACGAAAGTCAATTTGCTTAGTGGCCTCCTGTTCAATCGGAGCCCAAGATACCTGCCAGAGCTTGTCGAGAAACTCGCTCACCACATTGCCGCGTGCATACCAGAAGCGCGGATCGCCTTCATTCAGATCATGCTCATCGAACTTGCCGCTGCGGCGCTTTTCACGCAGGCGGTGCGGCTCTTTCAGCACGAACAGCGCAGATTCCAGCGATTCGATATGCAGGTTCTTCAGCACCTTGCGAAACACCGGGTCATCGGACAGCAAGCAGGCCAGCAGCACCAGCTGGCTGTGGCCACCACGGCAGTAGAACAACCGGCGCAGACGGTCATCGCCCGCTTGCTTCAACCGCGCGTCGCGGCGGCGTTTCGCTTCTTCGATGGCGCGAATATCCGCCTCGGAGCCGCTAAAGTTTTCCAGCAGTTGCTCGGACAGCACCTCGTCGGTGGTGATTTCCTGGCGTTGGTTGAAGCGGCGCTGATGCTCCTGAAACAAGGCCTCGATGCGCTCGTTGCGGCCCGAGTAGTAGGCAAAGATGTGTGCAGGCAGTAGCTCGCGGTTTTTCAGCAGATAGCCTTGTGATTCGGCATTGCCATCCACCCACACATAGGGCCGCTTTTGCTTGGTGGTATCGGCCTCGATGCGCACCACATGACCGCGTATGTTGTATTCCAGCGTGTAATCGAAGGCTGCTTCGCGGTCCAGATCGACATCGCGGAAGATGGTGATCAGCGCCTCGATCAAGTTGGATTTGCCGGTGCCGTTCTGGCCAATCAGCGCGTGGCTGCGGATGGGTTTGGGCAGTGCATCCGCAGGCGCACCGGCGGCGGGCGGCAAGTGCGTCTCGAAAGTGACATCGAGATCACGCAGATTGCGGAAAGCCGGGATGCGGGTGCGCAGTAGCTGCATATCAGGCGCTCACCGCGTCGGCCGGCTTCTCGCGCACCTCGGCAGGGGCGGGTTCCAAAATCCAGCCGTGCGCCACCTCGGTTTTCAGTTGCGCGTAAAAGGCGTTGATCTCGCCGCCAAAGCGCTGCCATAAATCCTTGGCGCTCATTTCGCCGTTTTGACGGGCCAGAATGGTGGCCAGCGGGGCTTGGGCTTTTACGTCTGGCGCAGTGCCCAAGCACAGCGGGGCAATCAATTCGGTTTGCGGGGCTTTCATGGGTTCCTCTTCTTGTTCGATAGCGATGCCGGTGAGGCTTGCCACGGATGCAACAGCCAATTTTTCTGCAACCTGCAGTGATCGCTTCAACTGCTGTTCCATGACGTCACAGAAACGCATGAGCTCCGCTACCCGAGCAACAATTAGATGTTGCTCTGCAATAGGAGGCAATGGAATCTCGAATTGTTCCAAGACCTTTTTACTAAGGCCTTCACGAGCCATCCCGACTTGACGCCCCCAAATCATGGATTGGGTGTAAGGCGACAAAATGCAAAGATGAAGATACTCGCGTACCTGCGGGTCAGTCAGGCGAATAATTGTTACGTGTTGACTGACGTTTGCCTCGCCAAATTCGGATGGAACCAGTGCGCAGCGTCCCAATGAGGCACCCGTAATATTCAGCAATACATCGTTGCCTAACACTGCCGTACCAGACATGCGCTCGTGTTCTTCCGGGGTAATGCAGGCGACATCGTCCAAATGTAGGCCGTCGTTCCAAACGTTCTGTGACCGAAGAAATGGAACACCCTCCTTAACGTAAACCTCGCGCCCACCTCTAGGCGTGCTACCTGATCCGATCTTGTTCGTGATCTGGCCAAGTCGCACAAATGCCCAACCTTTGGGAAGAAAAAAGGGGTGTTCATCATTGGAAATCGCCGTCATTGCTGTCTGTTTGGCGATGAGCTTCTGCTTTGTCAAAGCTGCTTTTGTGGCAGTGACATTAGCCAGCCAATCGGCAATCGGGTCGTCTGTGTCCGACTGATCCACTAGAAGCCCATGCACTGCCAAGTCAAGAATCAAGTCGCGTAACTGCCCCACATCCTCCGGTGCATGAAACAGTTGCCCGAAGTTGTCGGCCAGGCGCGCCCAGGTGGTTTGCAGTTCGTGCGGGCTGGTGGCGCTGGCGACGGCTTGCAGAGTGGATTGGCGCAGGGCGTTTTGCAGAGTGCGGCGGGCTTGCTGTTGTGCTTCCAGCTTGTCGCACAAGGCCATCAGTTCATCGACTTTGGCGACGATGCGGGATTGCTCTTCCTTCGGCGGAATTGGCGTTGGTATTGGCCGCATCCCTCCAAGTGAAATATTTGCAATATTGGTGGTCTGACTTGCTGTTAAGCGCATCCTCGCCTGCATATATGGACTGCGCAGCACGAGGTATAGGTAATCAGGCTCAAGGACATGAGGGCGCACTGCAGCGATAAATCCGCCAAACGTCGCGCGCTCTTTAACCTCTCTCACCAGAGCCACTTTTCCAACGAGCTCATAGCTGTTAGCCATTGAAATCATGGTGTCGCCTTTTTGGACCCATTGATCTTCTCTGCCAACGAATTCTTCGCCGATGAAAATTAAATCATCCCAATCAACCTCTGCCTGAACATTGCTGGTGCGTAGGCAAGCCACTGTGCCGGATGCTCGACTTGTCTGTTTCTTCGACGAAGGGAACGTGATGCCTCGAACAATTTCACAGACGTTACCCAAACGTTCAAAGACCCAGTTTTTCGGGAGCGTAAAACTCAGCTCAGAGTCTTCGATCTCAGGCTGAGGCGTAGGTCTACGAAGCGTGCCAGCGTGAACCAGCTCTGCCCGAAAGCTTGTGATTTTCGAAAGCAGGATCCGGGCATCAGTAGCACTATCGGGTGTGGTGAGCAGTTCGCCTCTGATGGCCAACTCAAGAATCAACTCACGGAGCTTGCCAATGCCTCTCGGCGCATTCGCGATATGCCCAAACTCGGCCAGAAACTGCTGTGCATCCATCAGGCCTCCTCACCGACAAAGTGATGCGCCAACGCGGCGGCCAGTTCGCTTTTGAGCTGGTTTTCGGTTTCTTCAATCTCGCCCAGCAGTTTTTTGTACTTCTCCAACAGCAGGTCCGGATCGTGAGTTTCTTCTTCCGGTGCGTTGGGATTTTTCAGGTCAAGGTTGAAGATCGGCCAGTAGAGGCGGTCGCCCGCCGCCTGTGCATCGCGCGCTTGCAAGTCGAAGCTGTCTGCCAGGTCACGTAGGTGGGTCGCCGAGTTTTCCAGTAGCGCAATGATTTGTTGGGAGCTCTCACGCTCAACGGCGGATTGCAGTTCCTTTACGAGCACCGAGAGGTATGCCTGTCCGTCTGCATCGGCTTTTTTGAGGTCGCCCTGCAAATCAGCCAATTGATCCTTCAGGCCGGCCGCCAATGCAGGATCATTACGTCGCCCGATCAGACTATCGGCCAAGTACTTTGCTTGACGACGCTTCAAACCGGCTTTGGTTCGCAACTGCTCGGCCTTGCCCCAATGCGGTTGCGCGGCGGCTTCGGCTTGCTCGCGTTTGGTTTTGAAGTCCACCTTCCAGGCGAATTCGTTTTCCACGCGGTCGGCAAAGTCGTTGGCCTCATCACCCCACCAGTCCTGCTCGGGCTTGAATTCTTCCAGCCGGATGGGCTTGGTTTTGGAATAGCTTTTGTAACCCGCAGGGTAAGGGTGCTCGTAAAACCAGATGGTGTCGGTGTGGAAGTGCTCGGTGCCGTCATCCACGGTGCTGCCTTTGGTGAAGAACAACAAGTTGGTCTTGATGGTGGTGTACGGCGCAAACACGCCTTTGGGCAGGCGGATGATGGTGTGCAGCTTGCAGTCGCGCAGCAGCAGTTTTTTCAACGTGCCTTTGATGCCATCGCCAAACAGAAAGCCATCGGGCAGCACCACGGCGGCGCGGCCGTTTTCTTTCAGCAGTTTTTTGATGATCAGCGCCATGAACATGTCGGCAGTTTCGCGGGTGCGCAGGTCGGCCGGGTAGTCGCTGCCCACGCCATCGTCTTCATAACCGCCAAACGGCGGGTTGGTGATGATGCAGTCGACCTTGTCGTTGGCGCTCCATTCGTTCCAGCCGATGCCCAATGTGTTTTTGTGCTCGATCTGGCTGGGCACGTCGATGCCGTGCAGCAGCATGTTGGTGGTGCACAGCAGGTGGGGCAGCTGCTTTTTCTCGATGCCGTGGATCAGCTCTTCGATGGCGCGCTTGTCCTCGGCGCTGGACTTGGTGGTGAGCTGATGGCGGAAATGGTCGATGGCGGCCGTCAAGAAGCCGCCGGTGCCGCAGGCCGGGTCCATCACGCTTTCGTGTTTATCCAGACTCGGGTTGACGCGGTCGGCCATGAAGGCGGTGATGGCGCGCGGGGTGTAGAACTCACCCGCATTGCCCGCGCCGCGCAGGTCGTTGAGCATCTGCTCATAGACATCGCCCAGGCTGGCGCGGGTTTTGAAGTCGTGGAAGTTGATGGCTTCTTCCAGCTTTTCGATGACGGCCAGCATCTGCGGGCCGGATTTCATGTAGTTGTTGGCATCGCGAAACACTTCGCGGATGACCTTGTGCTGCGGGCTGCGGTCGGCGTCGATCTGGTCTTTCAGCGCCGGGAACAATTCGTTGTTGACGAAGCTGATCAGCTCGCTGCCTGCAATCTGCGGTTTTTTCTTGCCCTCGGCATCGGCCTTGTAAGCCGCCCAATTGCGCCAGCGGTAGCGCTCCGGCAATGGCGATTGATAAGCGGCGTTGTCGTCTTCCCATTCTTCTTCACGCTGGTCAAAGACCTTGAGGAAGAGCATCCAGGTTAGTTGGCCCAGGCGCTGGGCGTCGCCGTCGACGCCGTCGTCCTTGCGCATAATGTCCTGGATGGATTTGATGGTGCTGCTGAGATTCATCTTGTTTTTCTCGATTCACGGGGCCTGATGCGTGGTCAGGCCTGTTTTAATTGGCTCTGGTCGTAGAGCGCTTGTTCAAGCTCTTGCACGGCCTGGGTGTATTGCTCGACGCTGCCAAAAATGCCGCGCCGGATCTGGGTTTTGCTGCCGAATTGGTCAAAGGGCGGCAGCTCCAGCACCTTGGCGTCTTCGATGTCTTGCACGCCGTGGTCGGCAAATTTGTCGAGCAGGGCTTCGAGCACGGCGCGGGCTTGCTCGCCGTATTTGCCGAATACATCGCGCTTTTTGACGTTGTTGGCACGCTCGCGGCGGGTGAGTGGTTTTTGGTCGAAGGCGACGTGGGCGACCAGATCGAACACATCCAGCTCGCTGCCGTTGGCGACAGCCTGCTGCAGGATTTCGAGTGGTACGCCGTGATCGGCGAGTTCTGCGAGTACAGCTTGCTTGCGCTCAGCACTGTTCCAGCGGCGCAGGAAGTCGGTCATGGTGCCGAATTCGGCCTGCAGCGCTTTTTTGATGTCGTCCTTCAGCAGGACTCTGTAATCCTCGGTGATGAGCTTGCCGTCGGCATCGAGGTATTGCGAACGCTCCACAGCTACGCGCACATTGACGTCGTCGATCACGTATTTTGTGCGTCCTTCACCGCCACCGCCGGTATCTCCGCCGGTATTGTCCCCGCCTGTCTCACCATCAGGGCCATACGGTGGAGGAGTAGGCTCGCCAATACCTGGGGGGTCCGTATCGTCTGGAGGCACCACGGGATCGTCGGGCTTGGGTTCGTAGATCACTACGGGTTCGCCATCAAAATCGGGGTCAGCGAACAAGCGTGTAGCCCCCTTGAAATCCATGATGGTGAAATAGAGCTTCTGGTAGTCCTCGCGCAAGCGGGTTCCACGGCCGATGATCTGCTTAAACTCGGTCATCGAGTTAATGTTCTGATCCAGCACGATGAGCTTGCAGGTCTTGGCATCAACGCCGGTGGTGAGCAGCTTGGAGGTGGTTGCGATTACCGGGTGCGGCTCGTCGTTGTCGATAAAGTACGACAGGTGCGCCTTGCCCTCGTTGTCATCACCCGTAATGCGCATAACGTAGCGACGGTTGCTGGCTGCGGCCGGGATCAGCTTGACCAACTCTTGCCGCATGCGCTCGGCGTGGTCCTGGTCATCGCAAAACACAATGGTCTTGGCCATTGGGTCCGTGGCTTTGAGGTATTCCCATATCTTGCTGGCGACGAGCTTGGTCCGCTTTTCCAGCACAAGGTTGCGGTCAAAGTCTTTGGTGTTGTACTGCCGTTGCTCAACCGCCTGTCCGAGTTTGTCGACCTTGCCTTTTTCCGGGGTGTAGCCGACTGCATCGACATCTGTGGCAATGCGGATGACCTTGTAGGGTGCGAGAAAGCCGTCTTCAATGCCTTGCTTCAGCGAATAGGTATAAACCGGGTCGCCGAAGTAGGTGATGTTGCTCACGTCCTTGGTTTCTTTTGGGGTAGCTGTCAGCCCCAGATGCGTTGCGCCGCTAAAGTATTCAAGAACATCGCGCCAGGCTGAATCCTCTGCGGCACTGCCTCGGTGGCATTCGTCGATAACCACGAGATCGAAAAAGTCTGCGGGGAACTGGCGATAAATCTGCTTCCATTCCTCCCGGCCTGTGACCGCCTGGTAAAGCGCCAGATAGATCTCGTAGTTCTTCTTGATCTCGCGGTTTGTGACTTTGTGCATGACTTCACCAAAAGGGGCGAAGTCCTGCTGCATGGTTTGGTCGACGAGGATGTTGCGGTCAGCCAAGAAAAGGATGCGCTTCTTGGATTTGGCCTTCCATAGGCGCCAGATGATCTGGAAAGCAGTGTAGGTTTTGCCAGTACCAGTAGCCATGACCAATAACACGCGCTGCTGGCCTTTGGCGATGGCTTCGATAGCACGGTTAATCGCCACGCGCTGGTAGTAGCGCGGTTCTTTGCCACTGCCGTCGGTGTAGAAAGGCTGCTCGATCAGTTTGACGGCTTCCGGGGCCGCCAGGCCTTTCCACTGTTGGTACAACGGCCAAAGGTCGCTCAATGAGGGAAACTCGTTGAGCTGAAGTTCGCGCTCTACTGGTTGAGTGAGGCCAGTACGGTCGTGAATCAGAAAGCCATCGCCATTGCTGCTAACGGCAAAGGGGGCATCTAGCATTTCTGCATAGACCAAAGCCTGCTGCATTCCATGTCCTACCGAGAATTTGGCCTGCTTGGCTTCGACAACGGCAATCGGGACGTTAGGCTTGGCGTAGAGAACGAAGTCGGCTCGCTTGGGGCCTCCTTTGGCTTCAGGGTTTTTAACCCGCGCCGCTAGCTTGCCACGCACTACGACACGACCATCGGTGAGATTTACCTCTTCGCGAAACTGGTGCTGCTCCCAACCCGCTTGCTGAATCGCAGGCGTAATGAATTTGGTGCAGATGTCGCGCTCACTGAGCTGGTATTTGTCCATGTCGTGCGCTCCCCCTTACTCGCGCTCTTTTTCTTCGTCGGCACCGCCAGCGCGTACCCAGTCATCGACCTCGGAAACCTGGAACTTCCATAGCCGCCCGACACGATGCGCAGGTAGGCCTTTACGGTCGATCCATCGGTAGATCGAGTCGCGCGTGACTCCCAGATGCTCGGCAATCTGATCCACGGACACCCAAGGTTCAGCGGTCAAGACAGCACTCCAGCGTAACGGCTTCGGGTCGCATAAAGTCGGTTTTAGTCGCAAAGGTGCAATCTATCAGGTAACCGGACTCTAGGCGAGAGGGGAATGCCTAACGCATGCTCTGGACGTTAGTCGAAGTGCGTAAAAAGCCGTGCTCCGTGGCTTGCAGGTATGAAAAAACAGCCGCAAAACCCCCGCAAAAACCTCGCTTGAGCCCTCCATCTCGGTGCCAGAAAACCCTAAATATCTGGCCGCGAAAATGTTGCTCACGGCGACACATCGGTAGAACATGTCGCGAATTCTTTGTTTTTGCGACAGGTCAGTTCTCATGCAGGGAGTGGCTCAGGCAGACGCTTCCTGCTTTATCGGCACGACGTTGCTCTCGCCCCGCTTCCACTGATCGAGAAGATCAGCCCATTGCTGCATCATCCCAGTGCGCTGTTCTAGGTAGTCGGCGTGGTTATAGGTGCGCCGAACGGCATTGGGTTCAGTGTGCGCAAGCTGGCGTTCAATCCAGTCGGGGGCAAACGCCATTTCGTTTAAGCGGGTACTGCCTGTCGTTCTGGTGGCATGAGGACTGAACTCCCCCGACCAGCCCAAGACATTAAGCATCTGGCGGAACGAGGCAGTGACCATCGGCTTGGTTCTGTCGTCCCGATGGGGGAAGAGATGTTTTTTGTCGCCGGTGATGGTGTGCATGCCCCGCAGCAGCTTGACGGCCTGGGTCGGTAGCGGAACAACGTGCTCTTTGCGTTTCTTCATCCGCTCGGCGGGAATCCGCCAGATGGCTGCATCGAGGTCGAACTCGGCCCATTCCGCTTCGACCACTTCAGACGGACGCGCCAAGGTGAGCCACATGAGGTTGAAGGCGCATTGAGTTTGGTAGTTACCCCCATGACCATCCACATCACGGAGAAGTTGGCCTATCTCAGTCTTGGTCAGCGCTCGCTTGTGCTGGGTTTTGTTCTTCGGCAGGGACTCACGCCATTGATGAACCGGATTCGCATCCACCCTGAAGGTTTCGGCCGCCAGCTCGAAAATGCCAAACAACGTGCGCTTGGCCTCGGCCATAACGGACACCCCGTTGTTCTTGGCTGCCTTCTTCAGGATGTCCAGGATGATCTGGGGGGTAATTTCTCTGACTGGAAGCTCGCCGATAGTCGGGAAAACAACCCGTTTGAGCATATCCAGCCTGCGCTTCTTGGTGATATCCTCCCAGTCCTTGAGCGCAATCCATTCTTTGGCAACCGCCTCGAACGTGTTGGCCTGTTCATGGATGGACTTCAGACGTTTTAGTCGCTTTTGCTGCGCGGGATGCAAGCCCTGCTTGACCAGTTTCCTGGCAGCTTCGACCGCCTCTTTCGCATCCCTCAGTGAAACGTCGGGATAGCTACCCAGGGAGTAGCGGTTTTCCTTGCCATCGATCCGATATTTCCAGCGCCAGTGCTTCGCGCCCTTGGGGGTGACTTCCAGATAGAGGCTGCCGCCAATCGGATACCGGTAGATCTTATCTTTGGGTTTAAGCGCCCGCAGTGCCGCATCACTTACCCCTCGCTTTGGGGCATGGATTGCCATGTGATTGGGGGCATCGAAAACGTCTTGTATGCCAGTATCTGCAATGGTCTCACTGGTTTTATGGGGCATACTTCCTCCGCTAGGTGGGGGCATAATGCTTCTATGCCCCCAATTTTGCCCCCAGCTCTAAACCATGTCAATGAACTGCCACGAACACCGGCGAAATATAATCAATTGAAAATCAGCAAGTTGTATGAATTTTAGAAGACCAGCGAACGCAGAAGAACATCAATTATTATTTAGACGTTGAACAAGAAATTCAGCACATCCCCATCCTTGACCACATATTCCTTGCCTTCGGCGCGCATTTTGCCGGCTTCTTTGGCAGCTTGTTCGCCTTTGTATTGAATGAAATCATCAAAGGCGATGGTTTGGGCGCGGATGAAGCCACGTTCGAAGTCGGTGTGGATGACTCCGGCAGCCTGCGGGGCGGTGTCGCCGATATGAATAGTCCAAGCGCGCACTTCTTTGACACCGGCGGTGAAGTAGGTCTGCAAGCCCAGCAGGGTGTAACCGGCACGAATCAGACGATCCAGACCGGGTTCGGCTAGCCCCATGGATTCCAGAAAATCCACCTTGTCGGCATCTTCCAGATCGGCAATTTCGGCTTCGATGGCAGCACACAGGGCGACGACCTGCGCGCCTTCCTTGGTCGCGTGGGCGCGCACTGCCTCAAGGTAGGCGTTATCCGCGAAACCGCTTTCCGCCACATTGGCGACATACAGCACGGGTTTGGCGGTAATCAGGCAGAACTGCTTGAGATTCGCCCATTCTTCCTTGGACAGATCGAGCGCGCGCACGGGCTTGGCCTGATTGAGCTGGGCGAGACATTTTTCCAGCACTTCGACCAGAAGCTTGGCTTCTTTGTCGCCACCAGCGCGGGCTTGCTTGGAATAGCGCGCCAGTGCTTTTTCCACCGTGCCCATGTCCGCCAGGGCTAGTTCGGTGTCGATGATTTCGATATCGCGAATCGGGTCAACCGAGCCAGAGACATGCACGACGTTGTCATCGGCAAAACAGCGCACCACATGCACCACGGCATCGGTTTCGCGGATGTTGGCGAG
>CAYTHB010000002.1:0-115778 GCA_964437515.1 uncultured Sterolibacterium sp. | reverse complement strand
GCGCCACGGCTCAGTGCCTCCGATCACCGCCGCACCTCCTGCCCCGCCGCCGCTGCACCACTGCGCCGGCCAGCGAAAAGACCGCTCGCCAGCTTGCGGCTTGCAGGCGGCTACCGTGTCGTAATCTGAACCACGCCGTCACGCGAAAAAGCCGCGTCACGGCTTTGTCTCTCCTACTATCGCCGTCCCGCCAGCGCCGACTTTTGCGTTTGGCTGGCTTGAGTGCGTACTGCCCGCCGCCTGCGCCGTCGGCGATGAAGCCACCCACGGCTTCGGTGGCTATGGCGGGGAATACTGGGTCAGCGCACGTTGCGCGAATGTCACGCAGCCGAGCCGGGGTAAATTCGCCGCTGCGCGTCGAGCTTTAACATAACCGCGCCTTCTGCAAAATGCAGCCAGTCGCCAACCAAGTTGGCTTGGTGTCAGCACCGCTTCGCGCCCTGCGGGTTCGCAGAAGGGTCGGTTATGTCTTGCGCCCCGGCCCGGACAACGGCTATGTCAGTTCGCTTTGCTCAGGCTGTCTATTCGGGCGCTGCGCGGAAGGTGACGTTGTTCCCCCGCCCGCCCGGCGGGTCTGCCTGCGGCGGCTCGCACTACGTTGCTCGTTCCCGCCTCGGCAGCCTCGCTCCCGTCCGCCCCGCAGGGGCTCCCCAACCTCAAGCGCCGTGTCGCCAGCGACGACTTTTGGCGACTGGCACCACCGAAACCGGCGAAACCTACGAAACCGATTCCACCAATTCGATGCGCCAACGTTCTGCCGAGCCGTTGCCCGTGGCGCGCACGATGCGTAGGCCATCGACGATGCGGCCGGCGTGTCGCCTGATCCACCAGCCCAACTTGCGGCGGTTGATCTCGCCGCGTTCTGCGGCGATGTCGTGCAGCACCTCGCGCAATTCCGATGCCTGGTCGTACATGCCGACGGTGCGATTCACTGCCTCACGCACCATCGCGGGCATCTTGCCGAATGTGGCGAACCAGGCTTGCAGCAGGCGCGACAAGGTTTCGCGGTCGGGGTCTTCGGCCATTGCCTCGAACACCGAAGCCGTTGGGTCGGCGCAGCCGAGCCACAGCAAAGACTGGCGGCACAGTTCCGACCAGTCTCCATAACTCGCCAGCGACTTGCATTCCGTCTTCGGTCGGCCGGCGACGATCCACGCGCGGATGATGGTCAGCGCGGCCGAGACATAGCGCCCGCGATCGCGCAGCACATCGCGCACCAGGTCGGGCCGGGTGAAGCTGCGCGCCGCCGGCACTTCGCATTGCGGCGACAGGCGAATCGTCAGGCAGCGCCGCGTCATGTCCTGCACCGGGCCGACGTTGTTGCCGCTCGACAGAAACAGTGCGCGCGTGCCGACAGTGGCGGTTTTTGAGACGCCGAGAATGCGCCCGCTCATGAATTCCGAAGTCAGTGCCGTGCACAGGCTCTTGTGCGCGACCAGATCGCCGGTCAGGTTGTCGAACTCGACCACGGCCGGGGCGCGCAGCAGTTCGGCCAGCAGTAGCTTGCGGCATTCCTCGTCATCGGCCGGAAAGCTGGTCGGTGTGCCGCGCTGCGGGGTGGCGAAGGCGGTAATCAGTTCGCACAGGTAGGACTTGCCCGAGCCGACCATGTGGGCGCGCACATGGAACATCGGCGCCACCGGCAGGCTGGGGCGCACGGCCGCAGTGAGCATCGCCGTGAGTGCTGCCGCGCGATCCACTTCACCGGCAAAGCTGAATTCGCTCAGCAGGTCGGCGAGCAGTGCGAAGGCCGCTTCGGCGTCCTCGCGCGTTGGCTGCGGCGGAATCGAAAACTCGCGCGCGTTGAACACGCCGAACATGCCGGTGGCGGTGTCGTAGCCGGGGGCCGTCATCAGGCTGCCGTCAGGGCGCAGATAGGGCTGGCGCGTCAGGCCGGCCAGCACGGGTAGATGCGGGTAGCTGGTCGAATCGAAGAGCACGCCGGCATGGCGCGCGGGCGGGTCGGTGCGCACCCAATCCTGCGCGCGGGCGTCGTAACGCTCCCACAGCGCGGCACCGGCCAGCGAGCGCACCAGTGCCTGCTGCGTCACGTCCTGAATCCGCGTTTCGCGTGTGCCGGGGTCGGTCACCACCGTAACGATCAACCCGCCGCGCTGGTAGTGCCGGCGCGACTGCGCCAGCTCGCGCTCGGCGGCATCGACGACGCGGTGAATTTCCCCGGCCACGATGCGGATGATCGGCTTCATCCGGGCGGCGTTGATCTCGATGCCCAGATGGGCCAGCAGATCGCGGATATGCCGCTCGGCACAATGACCATGCAAACACTTGAAACCACCGATGGGCCAGTTGTCGTCGGGCTCGAAGTAGGCTGTACCGCTATCGACCGCGCCGGTGTGCTCATCGACCCACGGGCAGGTGATGTCATGCTTGCCATCGCCCAGCGGCACCTTGTAGAGGCCGCGTTCCCGCAGTGCGGCGAGCACGGCGTTTTCTTCCGGGCGCGGGATCAAGACCGGATCGCCGTCGTCGGGGCGGGTTGAGTGCGTGCGCGTAGCAGTGCGCTTTGCCCGTTCGGCTTGCCCCATTTCCAGTTGCAGGCCAGTTACCAAATCGGCCACTGAATAGCGCAGCTCGGGTGCCCACGTCACCATGCGGCAAACGAAGGGCGGCGTGTGCTTGCCATTCACCGCTACCGGCAGCCGGGCGAGTCGTGCGCGCGGGCCGTTCGCGCCGGGGTCGCACAGGCCAGCGGCGACGATGGCGTTCATCAGGCGGTCGGCGAGCAGGCCATCGGCCAGCGGTTCCGTCAGCAGATAACCGGCCTGATGGTTGCCGGGGGAGGTTTCCAGCAGCCAGGTCGGCGGCAGCGTCAGTCGTTCCATCGGCACCTTGCCACCCACATCGTCGAGCATCACCACATGCAGGGCAACGAACTGCGCCTTGCGGCGGCGGTACTCACCCGCCTCATCCGGGCGGAAGGTGGCCAGCGAAAAATAGTTGTTGGCCTCGGCAGGCAGCGCAGTATCGCCGTCCTGCCAGCGCCGACTTTTCCATCCAGCGGGTGAAACGGTCGCCGGGTTGCCGGTAAAGCTGGTCACCACCGGCGCCACGTCGCCGCTCAGGCCGGCAAACAGCGTGCGCAGGAACTCGTCATTGCCGACAACTACGGTTTCGCCGGTTTTATCGGTTTCCGGCGGATCGGGTGGGAAATCTGACGTGCTCATGATCGCCCCCTATGCCGCCAACTTGCGGGCGGCTTCGAGCTTGGCGACTAGCTCGCGAATCTCGGCTTCGGTCTTGCCGGCGATGCGCGCCGCGTTGAGCGTGGACACTTCCGAGGCCGGCCAGCCGACGGCGCGCAGGCCGATCTGCACCGGGTGCGTGAACAGCCCCTGCTGAATGTCGAGATAGTGGGCGCTGCGCGAGCGGGCACGTTCGCGGAGCACGGCGGGAAGGCGGAGGATGGTAGTCGTCATGTTGGCACCTCGTTGGGCGTTGTTGAACATGACGTGCTTTTTCTGCCGGGTAGGGTGCTACCCCGCAAGCTACCCAGCCGACACGGCGTAAAGCCGCATCAGCGCTGGGTTTTTGGTTTCTTCTGTGTAGTCCCCTTGGGTGAAAGATTGAACCAGCCGCCGGGCTGGTCGGTCGTTTCCTCCTTCAACAACTGCTTGATGCGCTCGACGGTGATGCCTTCCTCTTCAGCCAGCACCTTGTTGAAGTTGCGCACGCCCGATGCCTTCAGTGTGTTGCGACGTTTCCGCAAGCGCTCGCGCCGCTGCTCGGCGGATTCCTGCCCGCCGGCAGCCGCCACGGGGTTATCGACACAGCGCAGCAGCGCCCGCCGCTCGATGCTCAAACCCCTGTCGTCGAGTTCCAGCACATCCGCCACCGGCAGGCTGTGGCCGGCGATGGTCAGCCGCAATTCATTCTCGATGCCGAGCACGACATGCGCCGAACCCTTGGCCCCCTTGAGCACGCCCACATCCCAGCGCCTGGCAGTCGCATCGCTGCCGGAGCGCCGAATGCTAAGCAGACGCGCCAACACATCGGCCACCCGTTCCGGCGAACACGTCCATTGCTCCAGCAGATCGCGGGCGATGGCAACGCGGCCAATATCGTCGCGCTTGTCGCAGACGACGAAGGCGCGCAGGGTGCCGCTGGATGTCGTGGCGATCTCCACCGGCATGAGGCAGTCTTCCTCGCAGCCGGGGCAGGTCAGGGTATCGGCGGGCGGCCCCTTGACCAGCAAGCCCTCGGCCTTGAGCCGTGCCAATGCTGCCGCCGGCCATTCGGCCAGTTCGCGTTCGGAGAACAGCGCCACGTCACCCGCCGCTGCTGCAATGCGGTCGAGCAAGGTAGGCAGCACATCGGCCGGATTCATAAAGTCGGCGCTGGCGGGACGGCGTTATCCGGTGGGCTATCGCCTGCCGGCTCCTTGGGTTCGATGCCCGAAGCCTCCAGCATCGCGCGCAGCTTCAGGCCGATCTCGTCGTGCTTGAGCGAGCAGGAATTCGGCCACGAGATAGTGAATGGCACCATCTTGGCCGGTGCCGTGGCATCCACCTTTACCGAGGCCGTGAGGCCGACCTGGCTGATCTGATATTCATGGCGCGGCAGCGAGGGCGTGAGCTTCTCCAGCAGGGCATAGACCGCCTTGGGGTCGTGCTTCGGGCTGGCCTCCAGCGTGATCTTCTTGTCCTTGCCCAGCGTTAGCCGCAGCTTGTTCACCGCGACATGCTCGATACCGCTGGCGGCATCCCAGGTGAAGCTGAATTCCTTGCGCCGCAAGGGGAACAGGTCATAGACACGGCTGTCGGCCGGGTCTTCCGGCAGTTCCTCGCATTTCAAAATCGTCTCGGCAAAGATCGCCTGCATGGCTTCCGCCGTCTTCCGGTCGCCGGGCAGGTGCAGTTCGAGCCGGCCGTCCTTGGCATCCCAGACAAAGACGATCTCGAAGGGCGGATGGCGCGCTTGCAGCGCCAGCTCGTCGCCATCCCATTCCGGCGCGTTTTGCGCGTAGTCCTCGGGAAAGGCGAAGAAGTATTCCCGGTCGCCGCGCCGATAGGGTTCCACCCGGCAACGTTTCGCCCGCCCCTCGGTGACCTGGAAATAGGCTTTGACTGCCTCCGATAGCGCTGCGATGTCGGCCGGCTCGGTGGCCGCCTTTACCTTCGGCAGGTTCTTGCGCTTGCGCCAGTGGCTCAAGGTGTCGGCGTGGTAAAGCCGCGTTGCGCCCTTCCACAGATGCGGATAATCGAGAAAAGTCGTCATCGCCCGCTCGTGGTGGCCGGGCAAGGCCATCAGCAGGGCGACGAAGGCGTGATGTTCGCCGTCCTCGTTCATGTGAAACAGCGCCTCGTCGATGATCGCCTTGACGCCCTTCTCGTTGCTCATGTCGCCAATCGCGCGCAAGTCCACCTCCATCGGCGCGCGCTGTGCTTCCGGCAGCGTCATCCACGCCTCGAACAGCGGCTCGATCTTGGTTTCCTTGATCGCCGTGAAATCGAAGTCCAGCAAGACATTGCGTGCCGCGAAGTAGCGGGCGAGCAAGGCGTTGGGCGTGTTGCGGAAGAAGCCTTTTGTCGAGTAATGCGTGGTCATGCGATCATCCCCCAGGTGAATGTGGAAAAAACCCACTTGGAATGATGGATTATGCCGGACGTTGCTATACACTTGCGGACTTACAAAACGTCGAATGAACGAAATATCGAACGAACTTTTCGCCATGGCTTCTTCATGTTACGAGGCGCTCACCGGATGAGCCCGTGGTCGGGCAACAATAAGGGAACAGAGTCACGGGAGGGCTCGTCGTGAGCGATATCGTCAAGAGCAAGATTCGCCAGCTGTATCAGTTCCTGAAGGAAGCCAATCAACTGCGCTTCCGGCCGGTGCGTGTCCTGTCGGAACAGCCGAAAGTGGTCAGGCTGGCCGACATGCCGAATCACCCCTCGATGCAGTTGTTCCGGCCGGTGCGTACCGAAGACACGCAAGTCGTTCCAGACACACTGATCAGAGTACGTCGCCCGCAGCTGACCAGATGTCCGGCGCCTCCGATATCCCTACAGGGATGGCTCCTGCCCAACTGGGATGATCCAACCAAGCAGGCGCTGTATACCGAAAGTCAGAACGCCACGGACGATGACGGCGAGACGATCACCATTCGCTTTGACGATGAGCCCCAGCGTATTGCTGATTTCAGGGCATGGTCGGAGCAGCGCAAGGCCTGGGTTGAGCCGGAAATGGTCGCGCGCAAGGCCATGTCCTTCTTCGAGGTCTTCTACGACATTTACTCGGCCATCGAGAAAGATGGCGAGGAACTGGAACTGCTGGTCGCCGACGGGCATTTCCTCTGGCAAGCGGTTTCCGGCATCGATGGCGCGGTCGCAATCAACCATCCAATTCTGCTGAAGCGGGTTGAGCTGCGCTTCGATGCCAACGTCCCGGAATTCACGATTCATGAAACGGATCGGGAGCCCGAAATCTATGGCAGCTTGTTTCCTGATCTGATCGATGTGGCACCTGGGGCGATTCGCAATCGCAAGACGGAGCTCGAAAACGCCGGATATCACCCGCTGGGCTGGGACGATACCGAAGCCTTTCTCAAGGCATTCATACAGACTGTCTCGCCGCTCAAAGGGGAATACCTCGACGAAATTCCGCGGGAGGGGCCAACCGCTACTCCGCGCCTATACCGGGACATGGTGCTGGTGCTGCGCAAGCGAATTGCCGGCATCGCCAACGCAGTCGACGCCATCATCGACGACATTGAGCATCAGACCATCTTCCCGCCGTCGCTGGTCCAGATCACCGGCACAGTGGCGGAATGGGAAAACTCCGGCCTGGGCGATTCCGGCAGTGGAAGCAGCGTTCTGGCCGGGGAGCCACCTGCCAATGGTTTCAACGACGATGACATCTTGCTGGCCAAGGAGGCAAATGACGAACAGCTCCAGATCATTCGGCGGCTGGAGCACAAAGGTTCGGTCATCGTGCAGGGGCCTCCTGGTACCGGCAAGACCCACACCATCGGCAATCTGATCGGTCATCTCCTGGCCCAGGGCAAGTCGATTCTCGTCACCGCTCAGACCGCCAAGGCGTTGCGCGTGGTGCGAGACAAGGTGCCGGAGGTTTTGCGCCCTCTCGCCGTGTCGGTGCTTGGCAGCGACCAAGATGCCCGTCGGCAACTGGAGTCATCGATCAGTTCGATTACCGAACGGCTGACCGGTGATACAGCTGATAGCTTGCTGCAGAAGGCACAGCAGTTCGAGTCCGAGCGACGGAAGCTTCTGACACAAACCAGACAACTCAGCCACAAGCTGCGCGAGGCTCTCGAGAATGAGTATCGCGAGATCGTTTTTGGCGAGCGCCACTTCACACCTTCCGATGCGGCCCGTTTCGTCTTGGCCAATCGCGATGATCACAGCTGGATTCCTTCACCGGTGAAGTTCGGCGCATCGGTGAGCCTGTCAGATCAGGACTTGGTACGTCTGTATGCGCTGGGGACTTCGTACAGTGCCGAAGAGGAACTGGATGCGCGGCATCCGCTACCCGAATTGACGGTGTTGCCCTCCGAGCGTCAGTTCCAAGTGATGGTTTCCGAATACCAGCATCTCACCACCACGGATCTCACGCCAGGGGCTGACCGCTGGCAAGTCACGGAACAGGGCAGCGAATCGCTGGAAAAGCTCGCGAACGATCTTGCAGCCGAGTTCTCCGATGATCTGCGTCGTCAAGCTTGGCGACCTTATGCGATTGTTGCCGGCATTCATGGTGGTACCGAACGTGAAGTCTGGGAACGTCTGATTGCCAATATCGAGGAAGCAGCCGAAGCGAATGCTCGGCACGCCCTGATTCTTCAGCACCGTCCCCGCCTGTCGGATGCCATGCCGGTCTATCGACAGCGGCAGGTCAGCGTGGAGATATGCGAGCACATCGACGCCGGCGGCAAGCTGGGCTTTCTGCAACTGGCGACTCGCTCCGAGTGGCGTCAATTTATCAAGACGACTTCGGTCACCGCCGGCCAGCCGAATCATCGCGATCACTTCGAGGCTTTGGGGTACTTGGCAGAACTCGAACATCTGCGCGCCAGTCTTGAGCTGCCGTGGAACACAATGATCGGGGAGCGTATCCAGCAACCGCTGAGCGCCTTGGGGACCGCCCCGGAACTGGCCTGTCGCGCGCTGATTCCGGAAATCCGGCGTTGTCTCGATTGGCATGCCTCGGTCTGGGTGCCGCTTGCCGAGCGATTGAAGACCGAGGGACTCAAGCTCAACGACCTGATTGCCACCTTGCCGCGTGAAGCAAGCCAGATTTCGGAGTACCTTGTCATCGAGCGACTTGCCTCGACGATCTTGCCGACACTGCTCGAAAAGGAAGCCGGGCGTCGCAAGTTGCGCGAATGCGAGGCAGGCTTCAGCCGGTTGGCGAATCTTGCAACACAGGTTGATCCGACCTCTCCGGACAGTGGCTGCATCGGCCGCATCATTGCTGCCGTTCGCTCACGCAACCCCGAGGCTTATGCCGGTGCACTTGAGTACGCGCGTCGCCTCCATGCCGTCAAGCCGCTTGTTGTGGAACGGGATGCACTGGCGGCCAAACTGGCGTTGGTTGCTCCGGGGTGGGCGGAACAGGTTACTCACCGCGTGTCGCCTCATCATGCGGGAACGCTTCCCGGCGACGTTGGGATGGCTTGGGCATGGCGCCAACTGCACGACACCCTGGCCGAGCGCGATAAGCTCGATGCCCACGAATTGCAGCGGCAGATTGATCGTACTAGGGAAACATTGCGGCAGGTCACAGAATGGCTGATCGATGCCAAGGCCTGGGGCAAGCAGCTTGAACGGTTGCAAGGCAACCACTCAATTCGGCAGGCGCTGGTGGGCTGGCTGGATACCACCAAGCGACTGATCTCGACCAAGCAACTCGACAAGCGTCATCTCCTGTTGTCCGAGGCCCGGCGGCTGATGAAGAAGTGCGCAGACGCAGTGCCGGTCTGGATCATGCCGATCTCGATCATGGCCGAGAGTTTTGATCCGACGTCGACACGTTTCGATGTTGTGATTATCGATGAGGCTAGCCAGGCCGACTTGAATGCCTTGATCCCGCTCTATCTAGGCAAGCAGATCATCGTGGTCGGCGATCATGAGCAGGTCACGCCGCTGGGCGTCGGCAAGGGGCAGACGATTCTGGAAAACCTGCGCAAGTCGATGCTGCAGGACATCCCGAACTCGCACCTCTTCGACAATTTATCCTCGATCTACGACATCGGTCGGCAGTCGTTTGGCGATTCGATCCGTCTCGTTGAACACTTCCGCTGTGTTCCAGAAATCATTGCCTTCAGCAATCAGCTTTCTTACGAAGGCAAGATCAAGCCGCTGCGTGAGTCCAACTCGACCGACATCAAGCCGGCCTGCGTCGGGTGTCGGGTAGATGGCGTCCGAGAAGGTGATACGAACAAGAGCGAAGCCCGTCGCATCATTGACACCATCAAGGCGATGATTCGGCATCCGCGGTATACCAACAAATCGATTGGCATCATTTCAATGTTGGGCGAGCCACAGGCCTTGCTGATTCAGTCGATGTTGCACAAGGAAGTGCCTGGGGTTGAGATCGAGAAGCGGCGCATTCAGGCGGGCATCTCCGGCGAATTTCAGGGCGACGAACGGGACATCATGTTCCTATCCATGGTCGATAGCGCTGCCACCGAAGGCCCGTTGCGCACCACAGGCGAAGGAGCATTCGAACTGATCAAGAAACGCTACAACGTTGCGGCCAGTCGTGCGCGGGACCAGATGTGGGTGATGCACTCCTTCGATCCGGATATGCATCTGAAGACTGCCGATATTCGTTTGAAACTGCTACAGCATGTCCGTGATCCGCTGGCATCCTTGCGGGCCTACAACCAAGAGGTCGGTAAGACCGAGTCCCCGTTCGAGCGGGACGTGCTCAAACGATTGACCGATGCCGGCTATCGGGTGAAGTCGCAGTGGCAGGTCGGCTATTTCCGCATCGATATGGTGGTTGAGGGCGCCGGCAAGCGGCTGGCTGTCGAATGCGATGGCGACCGCTATCACCCGATGGAGAAACTGGCCGAGGACATGGAACGCCAGTCGATCCTCGAACGCCTTGGTTGGCAGTTCGTCAGGATTCGCGGCAGCGCCTTTTTCCGCAATCCAGAGTTGGCAATGCGGCCGGTGTTTGATCGCCTCGGCGACCTCGGAATTCCGCCCGAGGCTGACATCGCCGACGTGCCGGAGTCGGACATGACGTTGATCCATGAGCTGGATGACCTGATCCGCAGCGGCTTCGAAACTGAGAATGGCCTTTCTCTGGCGGCGGAGCCGGGGATTAAAACCGAAGACGATAGCGATGTCATGATTCCGATGCCCGTTGGCACGAATTTCGACCATGGTCAGGTGGAGGCATTGCTCGGCAGCCTTGGCGGTACGGTGCCACTGGATATCTTCTTGCGCGACTTTGCCAAATCCAAGGGTTTTCAGCGTCTGGGCAAAAACGTGCGCAAGAGTCTTGAAACGGAACTCGACATGCTCTCTCGCAAGGGGAAGATTCTTATCAAGGGAGGCGTGATTCGGTTGCTGTAAAAAGTCGGCGCTGGCACGACGGCACTTGGACTGAGGGAGCCCCTTGGGGGCAGACGGGAGCGGGGTTGCCGAGGCGGAAAACGAGCAACGCAGTGCGAGCCGCCGCAGGCAAACTCGCCGGGCGGGCGGGGGATCAACGCCACCCATCGCGCAGCGCTGAATAGACCCACGCACAGCGCCGATCAGGCCGTTGTCCAGGCCGGCGGCGCAAGACATAACAGACCATTACCCGAACCCGCGAGGGCGCGCAGCGGTCGGCCACCAAGCGCAGCTTGAGCGGAGCGACTGGGCGACTTTGGGTAATGCGCTGTTATGTTGAATCGCTTGCGATTTACCTCGGCCTGGCAGGGTGCCGTCGAGTACCGCGAGCAAGCCGGGTTTGAGGTAGCCGACGAAGCCGTGAGCGAAGCTGACGGCGCAGGCGGCGGGCAGTCCACGCAAACGCTCGCCAGGGGCAAAAGTCGGCGCTGGTGGGACGGCGGTAAAGGAACGCGCAAAGCCGTGGCGCGGCTTTATCGCGCGACGGCGTGGTTCAGGATGCGATGCAGTAGCGACGGCGCGGGGCTTGCGGGTTTGTTGCAAGCGCCGTGACGGAGCGGTCAGAGATCAGGCAGGGAAATGGCTCATGCGCCAAAAGTCGACGCTGGTAGGACGGTGATCGCTATTCGGCCGATGGCCAGCGTTGCGCGGCATGCAGCACGCGGAGAATGGTGATTGTCTCACTCTCGATGCGATACACCATGACGTAGTTTGGATGCACTATCGCCTCGCGGGTGCCCGGCACCCGGCCGGGACGATAGAGGTGGGGGTTGGCTTCGATACGGTCGGCGTGGGTCTCGAAATTCTCGTCCAGCGCGAGCGCCGCCAGCGGCTTGTCGCGGGCGATGAAATCCATGATGCATTCGCGATCCGCCATCGCCAGCGGATGCCAGATCAGTTTCACCGCTTGGCCTGGATTTGCTGGCGCAGCGCGTCGCGCCGGGCGGCAAAGTGTGCGCGGGCCGCATCGGCGGGTATCCCCGGACGCGGATCGTCAATCGCCTGTTGCACCTGCGCCTTGAACCAGGCGTCGTAGGTGGCGGCGTCGCCGTCGGCAGCGGTTGTGGCCTCGGTAAGGCCATAGCGCTGGTTGAGAAATTCGATGAAATCCAGCGCTTCCTGCGCGGCAGCGTCGGGCAGTTTCAGGCTGCGTTGGTAGATGGTCTCGGCGAGGGTCATCTTTTCACTCCTTGGGTGCCTTGATGGGACAGGCGAATAGTAATACGGGACGGTAACGGACGTGGCGGGCATCTCACGCGCTCAGCATGGCGGCTGCCTTGCGGCGTGGTTTCAGGGTGACGATGTTGTCGTCGCCGCGCGTCAGCAATTCGAGCCGTTCGCCGAGCAGCCGCCAAGCTTCGCGCTTTTCGGTGTCGTAGCTGTGGCGTTGGTAGGTGCGTTTGACGCGGCTTTCCTCGGTGTGGTTCAGGCATTTCTCGGCGACCTCGGGCAGCACGCCCAGCGCGGTCATCAGGGTAGCGGCGGTGCGGCGCAGATCGTGGGGCGTCCATTTGCCGCCGGGCAGCGTGAGGGCGTTGGTGTAGGGCGAGCGGCGGGACATCGGGGTGGCGTCGCCGCGCTGGCGGTCGCCGAGCTGTTTGGTCACGGTCTTGACGCAGACGTTGTCGCTGTCGTCGCGATTGGGGAAGCACCATTGACTGGTGCCGTTGATGGCTTGCAGGGCGGTGAAGTGGCGCAGGGCGAAGTCGGACAGGTGGATGGTGTGGGGCCGGCCGTTCTTGCTGTTGTCGGCGGGGATGAACCATTCGCGGGCGTCGAGGCGCACATGCCGCCATTCGGCGCGCAGCAGTTCGCCGATGCGGCAGCCGGTGGCGAGCGCCAGCCAGAGCGCGGCTTCGGTGGTGTGGAGCAGGCCGGCAGAGGGAATCTGCCGATGCAGGGCGCGGATTTCATCCTCGCTGAGCACTCGGTCGCGCTCGACATCCTTGCCGCCGATCTTGGCCTTGCGGATGGCGGCCGTGGGGTCGGCCTCGATGATGTCGCGGTCGACGGCGAAGCGGAACATCTGGCGGATCAGCGAAAAGATCATCTTCGCCATGCGCGTGACGCCGCGCGCGAGCAGGGCGTCGGTCACCGCAGTGACGTGGCCCTTGCGTACGTCCTCGACGGCCAGCGCGCCGAGGAGCGGCAGCACGTCTTTCTCGAACATGCGGCGGATTTCCTTGCCCTGATCCTTGCGGCGAATGAGTTCGACGGTGGCCCAGCGTTCGAAAAGTTCCGATACGGAAATACGGGATTTCAGCGTTTGCAGTTCGGCAAGGCGGGCTTGCTCGGTGGCGATGGCTTCGGCGGCTTCGGCCTGTTTCCGAAGCCGGGCAGCCTGGTTGCGGTCCAGCGGGTCGTCGCCGTTATTGACGCTGGTGCGGTATTCGTCGCGCTTGTCCCGGATGACTTTGAGGCTCTTGTCCGGCCAGGTGCCGCAAACGATCTGACGAATCTTGTCCTTGGAGCGGTAGCGGTATTCAAACTGGACGATGATCTTCCCTCGGCGCTCCCTGACCTTGCCGGTCAGTCCGCCGCCATCGACCAAGCGAGCGCCAATGTCGCCCGGCTTTAGTGCTTCCAGCGCCTTCTGCGAGAGGTTCGTCATTCCGCCTGCCTCCTGACCAGTCAAAAAAAGCTGCCCCATACATTGCCCCATACAAAAGGGCCGGCTTCCGCTGGATTATATAGGACGTGGCTGGAATGGCAAAATCACAGAACTACCGTAAAAACAGCGTGATATGGTGCTTTCCTGCACTTTGTGGGATGGGCTTGGAGGGCTTATTACCTGTATGGGGTGCAAGGGGTCGCGAGTTCGAATCCCGCCGTCCCGACCAACAAAAACATTAGGCCAATCTTCGGATTGGCCTAATGTTTTTGTTTCTTCACTCTGCTTTCTCCCGAAAATATGTCACGGTTGAATCCAGAAAACCCATTCGCTATTTTTCGAAATTTTGCTACCCACCTCAAAGAATCATCACACGATTATGGCAAAGTATTTTCTAATGGGTATCATTAAATCTAGAAACCGCAGTTGACCGCTATGCCTCGTAGGAAATCTCCTTGGGGGACATCGTCGACTGCACATTTCACGGGTCACCTGTCCGCGTTACTCTTCCCACAGAGATTTCCTTCGGTCATCGTTGCAAGGAGTGGCCATACACCCAGTTGTATCCTCCGCGCCTTGCCAGACAACCCCTAAATACACACTCGAATACGTCCAACTACGGTTTCTAAGTCAATGTAAATAGTATTGAAAGTCAGTTGGGTACACCCTCTGTATCCACCTCTTTCAACATTTCAACTCTCTTTGTCAAGCACGGTTTAACCTCAAATTCGTGCCAAAAAAACGGGGCTCGCTCAATTTACAAACCCGAGTCACCCTGCCTTTGTTCATCCCCTTTCTGAATGCCTCTATGGAGCCTGTCCGTATTTCCAAACTACTTGCTCACCAAGGGCTGTGCTCACGCCGTGAAGCCGATGAGTACATCGCACGCGGATGGGTTTATGTCGACGGGCAGCGTGTAACTGAATTGGGAAGCAAGGCCTTACCCACGCAAAAGCTCACACTGAGCCGTGAAGCACAACACACGCAACAACAACGCGTCACCCTGCTACTACACAAGCCCGTCGGCTATGTTTCCGGACAGGCGGAGCATGGTTACCTGCCTGCTGTCACTTTGATTTCAGCGCAGACACAATACGAAAAGGCAAACGATCACACGAATGCGAACACAAATATTGCGCCGCGTTTTTCACCCGCACAACTCAAAGGACTCGCTCCCGCAGGCCGTCTTGATATCGACTCGACGGGCTTGCTGGTTTTGACACAGGATGGGCGTATTGCCAAATTGCTGATTGGTGAAGATTCCCCCATTGAAAAGGAATACCTCGTCCGCGTGGAAGGTCAGCTCTCTGAAGAAGGGTTGGCACGACTGAATTTTGGGCTGAGTCTGGATGGCGTGCCGTTAAAACGTGCGCAAGTGCGCTGGCAGAATCAGGATCAGCTTCGGTTTATTCTCCATGAAGGCAAAAAGCGTCAGATCCGTCGCATGTGCGAACTCGTGGGGCTCAAGGTGACGGGACTCAAACGCGTTCGTATCGGCAATGTGCGTCTTGGAGATTTGCCCTTGGGACAGTGGCGCTACCTTGGTACTCATGAGCATTTCTGAGTCTTTCTGAGTCTTTCAAAACACCTTGATCTACGCGTTATTACTCAAAATAACACCTGCAAAGTTGTTCCTCCTCCACGGATACGCTAGAGTGACTCGATGAAATCCGTGTTTTCTCAATCGACCTCTCATGACAGCACCATTACCTGAGCCACCCTCAAACCGCGAACGTTATCGCTTGGCGGTCGTCGCCGCCTATCTGCTCATGGCTACGCTGATTGTGCTCTCGGTTCTCCAGAGCCGAGACCGGATCGAGACTAATACCGAAATCATCGCCCGTGAGCAAAGCCATGTCTTGTTGCAACAGTTTGAGCGAGTATGGCACTGGAGTCAGCGGATAGAGGCATCCTCACAGGCTTCCCTTTCCTCTCCTCTGCAAAGCACCCTGCAAGCCATTTTTGATACGAATGTACCGGGGGTTTCATCCATTCGCTACCACCTTATCAGCTTGGATCACCCTCTTCAACAAACAACATCACTGCAACAAAACGAACTGGATCAATGGGATCTAGCGGCATTAAAACAATTACAACGGCAGCCGGATACCGAGTATCTGGAGCGGATCGACCACGATGAAGAGCCGGCCTATCGTTACGTGGCGCGACTTGCACAAGACGTATCCAACGCCACTACACCGTCACAACGTGCGCTCAGCATCACACTGCCAGCCACCACGCTGAAGACACTTCAGGATGCGCAGATGAAACGCATGCTGATGATGCATGGTTTCGTTTTCATCCTGATATCGCTCCTGACCCATCTCATCATCCGCCGTACTTATCGTCATGTTGATCGCATGAAGCGTCTTTCCACTGACCAGCAAGCACTCATTGCCGAACGTACCGCCGACCTCACTGCAAGCCATGAACGTTTGGCAGAAAGCGAATCACGTTATCGCTCAGTCGTGGAAAGCGCCCACGACGGCATCGCCTTGATTGAAAACAACCGTATCAGCTTTGCCAATGCACGTCTGGCAGAAATGCTGGCCTGCCCGCTGGAAGAAATCGTCGGACACCCCTGGACTGATCTCCTTCCCACCGATAAACAAGCGGCTGCTCTGGACTATCAGAAACAAAAGCTTCAGGGGCTTGATGTGCCCCACTGTCTGCGCACCCAGATGCGACATTGTGATCCCGCAATTCATCAAATTGCTGTCGACATTCAGGTGCGTCTCATCCGAGAAACGGATCACGATGCCGCACAATGGATACTCAATGCGCGAGACGTGACGAGTCGGCTGCTCGACGAACGCGAACGGCGTATTGCTGAAGCCGTTTTTGAAAGTGTTGCCGAAGCCATCATGGTCACGGATGCCAACAACCGCATCACCGCAGTGAATCCGGCCTTTTCAAACATCACTGGCTACACGCTCGAAGAAGCCTTGGGACAGTCCTCCCGATTGCTCAGCTCAGGTCGTCATGATGCAAATTTTTATACTGAAATGTGGCGTGTACTCCAGCAAACAGGCGCGTGGTCAGGCGAAATCTGGAATCGCCGTAAAGACGGCAGCCTCTACGTCGAATGGCTGACCATACGCGCACTTCACGGTTACTGTAATTCCAACGGTTTATGCGATATGGCCGGAGGACACGTTGCCACCTTTACCGATATCACCCAGCGTAAGGAGGCCGAAGATCGCCTGCGTTACAAGGCGCATCACGACACTTTGACCCATCTGCCCAACCGCAGCCTGTTCGAGGATCACTTGCAACTGGCCTTATCACAAGCACGTCGTTATCGCCGGGATTTCGCCCTGCTCTATATCGACCTCGATCGTTTCAAGCAGGTCAATGACACCCTCGGACACGCCGCAGGTGATGTGCTGCTGGTGGAAGCTGCACAACGCATGTCACTGTGTATCCGCGAATCCGACACCCTTTCACGCTTCGGTGGAGACGAGTTTGCCGCTTTGCTTACGGAAATTAACGATATTGAAGAAGTCGAGGAAATCGCTCAACGCATCGTCAGCACCCTCGATCGCCCCTTCGAACTTCCCCAAGGTCTGGCGCAAATATCAGGCAGCGTAGGCATCGCTATCTACCCGCAACATGGCACGACCGCCGATCAACTCAAAAACAATGCAGACCTTGCGCTCTACAGTGTCAAACGCAGCACGCGCAATAATTACCGTATCTACTCGCCGGAACTCAACGAAACAGTTGAAACAGCCGAAACATCAGCTGTCACTACACCAAGCCCTCCATCAGCTGCACACTGACCATCTCCCCTATGGCGACACTCGTGCATTCCGGCTCCAGCACGATAAAGCAATTCGCTTCCGCCATGGAGCGCAGGATGCCCGAGCCTTGCGCACCCGTCGCCTTGACATGCCACACGCCCTGCACCTGATAGAGCGTGCCCCGCTGAAACTCGGTTCGTCCCCGCCCTTTCTTGAGTGGCTCGCCACAAGGCACACGCAGCGTCGGCAACACCGTTTGCTCCGGCGGCTCGCCCATCATGCGTAGCACCGCCGGACGCACGAACTGATAAAACGACACCATCACCGCCACCGGATTCCCCGGCAAGCCAAACAGCCAGGTATCACGCACCTTGCCAAACGCCAGCGGTCGGCCGGGCTTCATGGCAATTTTCCAGAAAGCCACTTCTCCAAGTTTGTTCATCAGGCCACGAATGAAATCGGCATCGCCCACCGAAACCCCACCGCTACTAAGAATGAGATCAGCTTGTGCTGCCGCCTCGATCAAAGCCGCTTCGATGGCTGCCGGATCGTCGCGCACCACACCCATGTCGATGACTTCACAGCCCATGCGCGTGAGCATTGCCCACATCGAGTAGCGATTGCTGTCATACACCTCGCCGTTGCCCAAGGGTTCGCCCAAGGAAGACAGCTCATCCCCCGTTGAAAACAAGGCCACGCGCAAACGACGATGCACACTGACTTCCACCTGTCCCAGGGAAGCCAGCAAACCCACTTCCGCCGGACGCAAACGCTTGCCTGCCTTCAAGGCGGCTTCGCCCGCTTGCAAGTCCTCCCCTGCACGACGCAGGTTTTGTCCCTGACGCTGCCCAGAAGGAACAACAAGGTTTGTCCCTTCGACACGAACGATTTCCTGAATCACGACGGTATCGGCACCCGACGGAATCACCCCACCCGTCATGATGCGCACCGCTTGTCCTGCACCCACGACACCCACATAAGGATGACCGGCAAAGGCCGTCCCCACCACCTGTAACGTCGTCTCACCTTCTGCCGCCAGATCGGCATGACGCAGCGCGTAGCCATCCATGGCGGAGTTGTCGTGTGCGGGGACATCCAAGGGCGCAATCACATCCGCTGCCAGCACACGATCCAGCGCCTGACGGATAAAGAGTCTCTCATGGCCGATGACCGGCTGCACCAAGCTCAGAATCACCTGACGGGCACGCTCGACGGGGAGCGAATTGGGATCGTAATCGTCCGCGCAGGACAAGGCATCAAATAAAGAACTCATGATTTTGAAGAGGTGGACGTGAAAGATGAACGATGTTCGTAATGTTCATAATGTTCGTATTCTCGCAGTTCTTCGAGGTGATTGAAGTTCATGAAGGCTTCGGCTTCCACAAAATCAACTTCGACATGACGACATTGATGCTGCCAATCACCGATGCGCCGCCCACCCTGCGCCAAAAATTGTGTGAGTCCGCCCAGCACTTCGCGCCGACACAGCATGAACGCATGTTGCCCCTGCCCCGCTGCCGTTGCCACCGCCAGATCTGCCTCATGCTGCTGCAATGCAGCAGACAGGCGTGCCACCCAATCCAGTGGCAACAAGGGTGTATCGCACGGCACACAAGCCAGCAACGGTGTAGTGCATTGCGCCAGCCCCGCCTGCACACCTGCCAGGGGACCGACGTAACCCGTCTGCATGTCAGCGACTTGGGGCAAGCCAAAAGGGGCATACGCTGCCGCATTGTGGTTGACGTTCAACAGCAAGCGATCGACCTGTGGCGCAAAGCGTTCGATGACATGCGCCAGCAATGGTCGTCCCTGGAATAACTGCAAACCTTTATCCACGCCGCCCATGCGTCGCGCCAGACCACCGGCAATGATGAGGCCGGTAATGGTGCTCGGCTCAACGTTCACGCCATCAGCCCCCGATATAGGACATTTCGATTTTTTGCAGTCCCGGCGTATTGGCCTTGCGTCGCTCCGAATAATTATCGTTGCGCACACGCCACATCGCCTTCAGACCCGCAACAATCTCTTCATCACTCATCCCGCCGCGCAACTGGGCACGAAGGTCGTGACCCTGCTGGGCAAACAAACAGGTGTAAAGCGAACCATCCGTCGACAAGCGCACCCGCGTACAGGTCGCACAGAATGCCTGCGTGACCGAAGAAATCACACCCACCTCGCCACCACCATCACAATAACGCCAGCGTTCGGCCACCTCACCCACATAATTGGGATCAGCACATTCCAGCGGCAGTTCCGCATGAATGCTGCGCACCACTTCGGCGGAAGGCACGACTTCATCCAGCTTCCAGCCATTGCTACTGCCCACGTCCATGTATTCGATGAAACGCAAAATATGGCCACTACCGTGAAAATAGCGCGCCATGGGCACAATGGCATGATCGTTCACGCCACGCTTGACCACCATATTCACCTTCACTGGCTGCAAGCCTGCCTCGGCGGCGGCATCAATTCCGCGCAGGACTTCCGCCACCGGAAAATCCACATCGTTCATGCTGCGAAAAGTCGCATCATCCAAGGCATCCAGACTCACCGTCACCCGATGCAGACCGGCGGCCTTGAGTGCCTGCGCCTTTTTCGCCAACAAGGAACCATTAGTGGTCAAGGTCAGTTCCATCTCGGGAATCTGTGCCAGCATCTCGATTAGATGCTCGATGTTCCGACGCAACAGCGGTTCCCCCCCCGTCAGGCGTATCTTGCGTACCCCAAGCCCCGCAAAAATCCGGGCAACCCGTTCGATCTCGTCAAAACTGAGAATTTCGGCACGCGGCAGAAACGGATAATCGCGCCCAAACACGGTTTTCGGCATGCAATAGGTACAGCGAAAATTGCAGCGATCGGTGACGGAAATCCGCAAATCCCGCATCAAACGCCCACGCATATCCTCCGGAATTGCCGCATTCGTTGCATTCGGCAACCCCGTATCAAGCAGCGCCTCTCCAGAAAGAGTCGCACTGACAGGAATCAAGGGAATCACAGGGTAATTCATCGTAGTTCAGCGCTTTCAGCATCGGAATGAAACATCCACAGCACATCATTATGAAGTGCTTTCCTGAACTGCGGCAAGCCAGGCGGCGCTGAATGTCACAAAATGGGGAACATCGCAAAGCAGTACCGTGGGGAAGCCTGAGATTCAAAAAAGATGCCACCCGAAGGTGGCATCTTTATGGCGACAGTCACCCAAGACAACTTTCTATTGATCGTTCCTCAATTCGCGCCATGAAACACGGCGTGTGCTTCCCGGAGGAGCCTGAGTCGGTGGATTGGTCACGACGGTAGAACCATCCGACATACGGGTCAGGGCAACCACGGTACCATTAGGCAGCACCACAACCTGTGGCCGGGTGGCGATGGCATTTCCAAGACTGATGGCCACCACACCACTCGCTGTCGTCACCGGGGCACCCGAACAGGCGCTGAGTGCGTAATTGAAACTGTATCCACCGATATTACAGGCATCCGTATTGGGAATATTGGTATTCATGACCAAGGTGCCAAAAGCAACGCTTGGATCGGTGTTGTCACGCTCTCCCGTATCGAGGAAGTTCATATACCAGCCATTTTGTGTGGCCAGATTCACACTATTGCTCGACCCTATGCGTACATTTTGTCCCACGGTACAAATGCTGGTGGGTGTCCCTGTAGGACAGGTCGTTGCAGTAATGGTCTGTTGCTGAAAACCACTCCCTGCTGTCTGAGGCGACACAGTGAAGGTGGTGGCTCCCAAGGTATCCTTGATCCCGTACAGCGATTGCTGATTGGTACTCGCCAGATCGGGAGAGCCTAGATACTGCCCGGTACCTACGAGCACCATGGGTGTCGTTCCACATTCTTCGATGGCAGGCCGGGATGTAATGGGCTGCACATTGCTGGAAGCATCCTTCAATGTCACCAGTAATTGGGCATCATAGCCGGTGACACCCAAGCCTGAGGTGTCGTTGATATCGAAACGCCAGACATTTCCGAGCAAGTCACCCGCATACACCCGTAATGCCGTTGCATCCGTATTACCATCCGTCAACCACGCGCGGATACGCGCCAAACCGCTGGGCGTCGTTGTGTTTCCGACACCTGTGCTGATGGTACGGATAAGTGCCCCCGTGTTGGCATTCAAAATATAGAGGCGGCCTACGCCATCGCCCGGCGTGATGTTGTTATAGCCCGAAGCGACCAGCACAACCCATGTTCCATTTTTCAGCTTGACGATTTCCGGATTGCCATAGGTATAGCCCATATTGTTATCGGTGAACTCCCACAATGCCTTGGGACTGGTGGGGTCTGTCACATCCAGTGCGTAATACCCACGCCCCCCTGCATTCATACCGGCCACGAGGATGGTTTTCCAGTCGGTTCCCGAACAAGAAGATGATGGGCATATATCTCCGATGACGGGCGTACCATCCAGATAAAACTGATGCTTGTTCCGATAATCGGTATCCGCCAGCTTATAGAGATTGGGCAGCACCAACCCGGGAACATAAGCCCACTGCTCACTGCCCGCACCATCTCCCGGACTCAGGGTAGCCCCTCCAGCAAGGAAGGCATGCAACATCCCGTCATTGGCGGCTACATAAACCATACCATTACGGCCTGTCACGACAGAGCCCGACTTGAAGCTAGAAAAACCGGCATCCCCATACTGCGGAGCCGGAGTACGAACATAAGCGGCTTCGGCACCCACGACGTCACCCAGAATATGGCTACGGGTACGATAGTAATCTACCGAATGCGTTGAATCACCCGCTAGGAAAGCCACCAGATTCGCGCCAGATGCTGAAGTCTGATCGGCGGGGGTCAAGCAGGTCGAACCCAAGGCGCAGAACTGGCTCAGGCTTGAGATCCAGGGCAGCTTGAAATAGTTTTGTTCCGCCGCCGTCAGGCTTCCCCAGGCAAAGGGCTTGAGATGGCTGGCACCGGAACTATCCCATGTATAAATGGTGCGACCCGATTGAATATCCAGCAGACTATTGGCAGACCAATCTGTCGTTGCGCTCGGCCGCCCCGTCATCAAATCCAGTGTTCGACGCACCAGCTCGCCCGTCCAATCTCCCGCTGTAAAGGAAGATTCGAATACGAAATTATCACCCGCTGTCACATTCGGATTACTGGTAGTTGCAGCAGCTGCTGCTCCCAGACGTGCGCTAACGCCCGATAATGCTGAAGTCAGACCAATCGTCAATTCAGCCGGATCAGTTGCACTAAAATACGTCCCACGTCCATTCACTGCGGCATGCCACAAGTCATCAATATTGGCCGGAATGCCTGATACATTGGGTACAGGCCAGTTGCATTGAGTCCCTGAAGATTGCCAGGTACAGGTAGTTGACGTTGCTGTTGCGCCTGTTTTGACTGCATAGAAATCGCCCACCCGATCCGTCATGTAGGTTGGCGAAAACTGCATTTTTCCAGGGGCTCCCAGACCCAGGGTAAACGTGGTCATGTGTTGCCAGGATGCGCCATCCAGACCCGAACCGGGAACATTGTTCTGTGCCACATCGGTACCCAAGGCACCGATGGCATTTCCTAGGGTGGCATCCCGCAAATCCGTCTTGTAATAATACTCGGCGACATCCGCCAGCGTATCCGATGTTCCGCCGCTGGTCGTGGTGGCAACCGTCGTGGTACCCGTCGTCGGCCCGACCGTCGACACGAGTGACTTGGTCGGCGTCGTTGTTGTATTCAAAGAGGTGGTTGATGTTGGGGTACTGGGATTGGTGCCAGGCAAAGACGGCGAGGTAGAGCAGCTTCCCGTTGTCGTATCGGATGCCACGGTCCAGACTGTATTCGAAGGGGCTGAAGGATCGCACGCGGCCGGCGCATAAGTGATTGTTGCCGCATTCGCCGTATAGCTGGGTGAAGTCGGGCTATTGCTCGTGCTGGTCGTGGTTGTAGGAGGTGCCGCCACACCATTCGTGGTAACAACTGTCGTCGTTTGTACAATCGTTTCTGTTTGGGGCGCTGTATAAGGCGTCAGCGTCGTCTTCATGCAGATCAGTGCCTGCTTGTGCAGTTTGCGCTTTGTGGATGAACAACCGTCAGCCCCTCGTGCGCCCAGATAATAATAAGCCGAATTATATTGAAGAACGGTTGTATTGGCCTTTTCCCATGTGTAACTATTGACCGTTGTGGTGGGGGTTGTTTCTGTTTGGATTTGCTGGAAACTATCGAGCATGGGACGTTGCTCATTACCATCCTGATTGCCGACAGAACTGCCATTCAAATCAAATGTACCTGCCACATTCCAGAAACCATCTGTGGTTAATACAGTGAAATTCTGCTGGCAAGAATACTGGACGGGATCAATGACGGCTACACCGTTGAGCGCATTACCCGGCAATTTGTTTGCATACAGCCGCCCTGCATTGGACAGCGCCCTTAACAAAGGCGTGGAGCTATTGGTCGAAGTACTGTAAAGCATGGAATACCAGGCTGCCCGCTGGGTCGCATCGAAGCTGGCCAGGTTCAAAAATTTATTTCCCCCATTATTGTTTATCGTGGCGTACCCCACACGATAATTACTTCCCAAGCCCTTGAATGCCAGCCCTGTTGATGTTTTCATCATCAGCATCCGGGTACGATAGTAACTGTACCAGTTGGCAAAATTGGTACGCTCATCAGTGCTTCCCAGCCCTGACGTAGCACTGACCGTCACACGAGTAAATGTCGGTGTGTTGTAGTCAGGTGAACTCCCTGCACGTGCTGCACTGCATTCAGAAAAAAAGGTGGACGATGAATCGTAGTAGGTTTTCAGGGTCTGTGTACCGTTGTATCGATAGTAATACGCTGGCACGCCCGACGAATCCTGATTACTGATACCTCCTGTATCGGTTGCCCTGTAGCTGCTGGAGAGATTCACGGTACCGCTGCTCACCTTGTAACCATCGACCCACGCCGCATTAAAGTTGGCATTGGGATAACTGGTACCGGTCGAATCAACGGGGGGGGTATAGGTAATCGCAGGGTTGTAGGCGATCCCATTGCATTGACTACTTCGGAAACCATAATAACCATAGCTCATCGGCATCCTGCTGTTGTCAGAATTGCTATCTGGCATGTGGCTCCAAGCCATGGAGCCTGAATCATCCATCATCAACAAAACATTGGGTGGAACCGAGGACGTGGATGCTGTTACGAGTGGCTGCGTTGCCAGAACCACAGGGGCAGCCGGAACAGACAATGGATGCGCAAACAACAAGGCATATCCAATGAGAGCAAGAGAGCTTTTATTCAATGAGTAGTTCATGGCGATCTCCTGAATGCCTACATGGCAATGATGGTCTGGATATAGCTGACGGTGTTGCGCGGCCCGGCCACACGTGAAGTGATGCGGTAATATTGCTGTGCACTACGCCTCAGGCAGGGCTGAGTAATACATCGCATGGCAGTCGCTGGTGGCTGGGCACAATTGGCTGCCGCAGCCACATTGGAAGGGTCACCCGGTCCAGCACACAAGCGTTGTATGGAATAGGAAACCTGATTCCCTGTCACAGGATCGACAGGCAAGGTCACAATACCGGGCGGTGCCGTGGCGATGGTATTGTTCCAATAGTCATCCCAGTTCTGATTGCTTCCAGGATTACCAATGGTTTGTGTGCTGGCAGAATAACCCGCACTGGCAGCGGCGGGGCTATCGTTCCACAACACGCCGCCCGCACTATTCCCTTGCAACCATGTCACCGCCTGTTCCGTCCCCACATCCCCATACTGTGTGGCAGCGCGCTGAAAAGCCAGATTGCCTGCCACAAGGTTTGACGTATCAACCGAGCGTGCCAATGACAATGCAGCCAAGGTCAGGATAACCAGCATGATCAGTGCAACGATCAAGGCCACCCCGGATTGCTTGGACGAAGGAAGCCGTGTTCGGTCTGTTTCAAGCCGATGGAGGTGTTGGCTAGAGTTCAACATTGTGGCGGCACTCCATTCCATGCCATATTGCGTATCGGCATGACGGTTTCAAAAACCTTGTAACGATAATTTTTCCAGTCTGTCACGGCAGACAGATTGATGGGGAGAGCCGTGGGATTCAGCGGTGCTGTTCTGGAATTGACAGTACTCCCTGCCCAGACGGGAGCGACGCTCGTCGGTGCAGACTTGTCGTAGCCTCCGCGAGCAACCAGTGCCATCCGGATGGAAGTCACCCGCGTCCAGGCACAGTTGGTGGCAGGTTGAACCTGGTCGAAAGTATCCAGTACCGCATTGATTTGTCCGCTTGTCGAATTGACGGGTGTTAGCGTATCCCGACCATACTCCGCACGCAGGCTGACAATATCGTTGGCAACGGGAATCCAGACATCCGCACGGGCGTTATTGCTGGTGGAGCCACAGTTATTGGTGAGGTAATCGCAGCGTGTCAGCCGACCACTTCGTATGGCGTACGCGATGACGCTAGGCGCACGCCCCATATTGAACAGCCGTCCACCTGACATTCCTGCCTGTCCCTGCCCCGTGGTAACAATCACATTGCTGGAGTTGCGATCACTCCAGACGACTTGCGTCATGAACAAGCGGCTGGCTGCAGCGCAGGTCGGTCGAGGAAGGGCTTGCAGATTGGGAGAAACAGCAATGACCCAATCGGGTGGTGGGACGGGTGATGTCGGGGTGTTCTGGCAATCATTGGAAAGTACCGTGGGCGAGACACCATTCGGGCAAAAGGCTGAAGGTGTCGACACGTTATAAATATCCGGATTATTGGCGGCCACAGGAACGGCGATGGTTAAAGGCTGTGAATTGATCACGTCGCCCTGAGGCGTTCCATTGCCGTTACCATACACAATCAGCAGGGTATCCGTATTGGCATCCTGCCCCGTGATACTTGGGTGATTGATGGTCACAGGGGCGAGTGTCGCAAGTGTAATACCTGACGGCAACTGGACATCACACCCCACCAGCGAACTGTCGCTGATGCCCAAACCTGCCTGATCCACTTCGCGCTGCAACCCGTACATCACGATCGCACCGCTATTCAGCGCATCCCCTCCTCCAACGGTTGAACGTCGCTGGGCTTCTGACAAAGAAGCCACCTGCATCATGGCGATGATCCCCATCATACCGATCACCATCCCCACCATGATTTCAATCAGACTGAAACCTGATTCGATGATCACGCGTTGTCTGTGCTTGAGTTGATTCAGGAGTGATAACACTTGATTCTCCTCACTGGATTTGAGCAACGACGACATAGTTATGCGGTATCGATGAAGTATCCCCGGGCGCCAGCCAATTCACCGTAATCGTCGCAATATTGTTTGCCGCTCCAGAAAAAGCCACACCCGGTGGAAAAACATCAGAATTCGGTAACACGGTAGGAAGCCCAGCCGCCCATGCGTCATAGGCCGTTCCACCCGGCACGAAATCAACCGTAAGCTGTGCCAGATTGCTCACACGCATCCTGCCTATCAACAATGAAGCCTGCATACTGGCTTCAGACCGATATTTCGCCTCGCTGGATGCGCGCACTGCCGCTCCTTGCATCCCCACAATGGCCAATATTCCCACTGAAAAAATAAGGATGGCGACCAAACCTTCCAACAAGATCGAGCCTTGTTGAAAAACCTTGCCTGCACTGTTTCTGTAACCCAGGATTCGTGATTTCATGTCAGCACCCCTGAGGAGCCGTATTCGCATTAAAAGGTACGGCGGGGTCACACATGCGAACCTCGCCGTTTGTACTGACACGAATGCGCAGACAACGCATGGGCTCCGTGCCTGTCAAGGTCTTGCAAGCCCCACCCGCAGGATTGCTGACATCAAAATTGGCCTCATCACCCACATTCAACGAAGTTGCATTGATCTGGCCGAGACCATTGAATGTCACTGTCCCGGCAAATACAGCAGAAGCTGCATTGGGGCCGGTTTCCGAAGTTGCAATCACGGCGCGTGTGCTTCCTTCTTCTGGTGGCTTTGTCTGTATCGTGGGGGCATTGGTCAGATCACTGCAACTGGCCAGCACATCACAACTCACCGTCCAGCCCGACGTAGTGCCATTGATAACGAAACTGACATTGGTATTACGATGCACCGCTTCGGTACGCGCCAATTGCAGCCCCGTCTGTATGGATTCCGCTGCCGAACGAATATGCGTGTTTTGCATCCAGGTACCAAACGCCGGCATACCAATCGCCATCAAGATCGCCATAATGGTGATCCCCACCATAAGTTCGATCAGCGTGGTTCCCCGCTGAAAACAGAACAACATTCCTTTCGGCAAGGAGAACATCAGCACCCTCCCTTTGAGCTCACCCAACATGTGGTACTTGCCGTCCAACCTGACGCCACGCTCGGTGTCGCCTTGTTATTGGCTTCGTCAAGCGTAAAGGCAAAGCCCGCCATGGAATCCACACCATCGGCACGGAGCGTATATGTTGTGGCTGTTTCGGCAGGATTGCATGAGAAAGTGAAATACCTGCTGCTGGTCGTATCTGCCACACAACCCGGAGCACCGACATAGCTACGGTTATCCTGAAAAAACTGTTCGTTCTGAACCCGTTTTGTCGACAGTGCAGAAGTCGCATCAGGAATCTTGCCGCGCACGACATAGTCCGTATAGATCGGAACCGCAATCGCCGCGAGTATGCCAACGATCACGACGGTTACCATGACCTCGACCAATGTAAAGCCTTGTTGTTTGTACATGAGTGTCATCCCTGTTCTTGCTGTTGTATTAAGTTGCATTAAAGCACTTCCTCAAAATATATTGCTGCCCCAGTATCGTGATAATAGTCCGATGGATACTCTCGTAAAGCGCAGGCGACATACGGTTTTATTTCAAGAATGAACGGTCAACTTCCCTGCCCATTCCAAAAGCTCAGCTTACCCAATGCGTTGCTGGCATCCTGCCTGCTTCATCTGGGCTTCATCATGTTGCCTTACTGGGGGTATCGTCTTGAAATATCCAATGGTTTGGATCACGACACACCCACTGTTTCAGCACGTTTGCTAAACATCACCCTTACGCCTCGTCGTGCAAACGCTGAAACGGCACTTCAGCCGCAGATTGAAGTCAATCCTGCCGACCCAGTCAATCCTCCAGCAACACAGGAGTCTTCGCTCCAGCCATCTACACAGAAGACAGAGGCAACGCAGGCACAGACGCAAACATCCGAAGCAACTTCATCCTATGTAGAAACCCCGATACTACCGCTGGATGCCCCGAAGTTTTATCCGGCAGAGCAACTCACTCATTCACCCGTTCCGATTGAATTCAAGGATCTGGACACACCTGAAACAAGTGACATCATCGCTGCGGGGCAAATGACAATCAAATTATGGATTGATGAACAAGGCATCGTGGTGCACGTTTCTGTCGAAAAAACAGATCTTCCACCCAAACTCGTCGAGTCCACCGTTACCAGTTTTCAGCAGATGCGCTTTACCCCCGGTGAACGTTATGGTCGGGCGGTAGGCTCACTCATGATGATCGAAGTCAATTATGACGATGGCAGGCCGCCGCAGGCACCCGCATCAATATCCACAGAGGGCACAAACTCACCCCCTCAAATCACTCCTCTGCCTCAACCCTGAGGTGAGGGCTCGATACCCGACAACTCGCGAGGTAACGGAAATATGGTGGTTTCTGGCGTGCCTTCCAGCGGCTGGATATGCGTCACTCCCCAGGATTCAAGCTGTTCGGCCACCTGCTTCACGAGCAACTCCGGCGCTGATGCACCTGCCGTCACACCGATACGGGATTTTCCGTCAAACCAATGTCGCTCCAAGTGTTCAGCCCGATCCACGAGATAGGCCGGAACACCGAGATTTTGTGCTACTTCACGCAGCCGATTGGAGTTTGAGCTGTTTTGAGAACCCACTACGATGACAATATCGCATTGCTGCGCCAGCGCTTTGACCGCATCCTGACGATTCTGTGTGGCATAGCAGATGTCATTCTTTTTGGGGCCCTGTATGCTCGGAAAACGCGCGCCCAAAGCTGCCGTAATTGCAGCGGCGTCATCCACCGAAAGCGTGGTTTGAGTGACATAGGAAAGATGTTCCGCATCCTGAACCTGCAAACGCGCCACATCCTCGACACTCTCGACCAACTGGATACCCTGTTTGATCTGCCCCATCGTGCCTTCGACTTCGGGATGGCCGCGATGACCGATCATGATGATCTCACGCCCTTCGCGGTGCATCTTGGCGACTTCGACATGCACCTTGGTGACCAGCGGGCAGGTGGCATCGAAAATGCGAAAGCCCCGCGCTTCCGCCAGCTCGCTGACGGCTTTGGAAACTCCGTGGGCACTGAAAATCAATGTAGCTCCCGCAGGCACTTCCTCCAAGGTTTCCACAAAAATGGCGCCCTTGGCACGTAACTCATCAACCACATAGCGGTTATGCACCACTTCATGATGGACATAGATCGGCGCACCGAATTTGGCTAGCGCACGTTCGACAATGGCAATGGCGCGCTCCACTCCGGCACAGAAACCGCGCGGATTGGCGAGCAGGATGTGCTGATCGTTCACGCTCATGTTCTCAGATGATGCCGATGATTTCTGCTTCAAAGCGGATTGCCTTGCCCGCCAGCGGGTGATTGAAATCAATCAACACACTTTGCTCATCCAGTTCGCGGATCAGCCCGGTGAACCGCGCGCCGTTAGGGGCATCGAACTCGAACAGAGTTTGCACTTGCAGTTTGTCGTTATTCGGCAGTTGCGCGCGCGGCATGCGCTGCACCATCTCCGGCAGATGCGGACCGAAGGCATCCTGTGGCTCCAGCAAAAAGACGTGACGATCACCCACATTCAGGGTGGTGAGGCAACGTTCGAGGGCAGGCGAAAGCTCGCCATTGCCCAGCTGCAGCACCGCAGGAGCCGAATCGAAGGTACCGATGAATTCGACATCATCCGCACTGGCAATGCGGTAGTTGAGAGTAACCAGACTATCGGATTTAACGCGTTCGCTCATGAGCGTCTCCTACAAAAAATTGAGACCACAACATCAACGTCACACCGACGCAAATGCCGGAATCGGCCACATTAAAAGCCGGCCAGTAGTAGCCCGCCACATGGAAAGACAGAAAATCCACTACCGCGCCATAAACGAAACGGTCGATGACATTACCCAACGCACCGCCAATGATGAGACTGATGGCCAGCGGCATCAATTTTTCGCCCGAATGCTGACGCAGCAGCACACTCAGCCAAGCCGAAATGGCAAAGGCCAATCCCGTAAAAAACCAGCGCTGCCAACCCGCTTCATTTGCTAAAAAGCTGAATGCTGCACCCTTGTTGAAGACAAAAACCAGATCAAAGAAGGAAGTCACCATGCGCCCTTCACCCGGCTGAAAATGCGAGGTTACCAGCACTTTGGTGATCTGATCGAGAACGATGATCAGCAGTATCAACCCCCACCATTTTTTCAACTCAAGCCGCATGACGTGGCTCTCCTTCACCAAATAAATTGGATGTGCAACGACCACACAACTCAGGATGCGCGGCATCGTGCCCAACATCCTCGCGCCAGTGCCAGCAACGCGCGCACTTGGCATGGGGCGTCGGCGTGACAATGAGGATTTCCGCCGCCGCATCGGCGACTTGCAACAGCGTGGTTTTCGAGCAAATCAGCACGAAGCGCAGATCATCGCCCAGTGCCGCAAGCACCTCGTAGCGCGTGCCACTGGCGCGGATTTCCACCTCGGCTTGCAGCGATGAACCGATCTTGCCGGTGGCGCGCAATTCTTCTTCCAGCAGCTTGCTGACCTCGCCGCGAATTTCGCGGATTTGTTGCCAACGCGCCAGCAATACCGCCTCATCGGTCAGCGCAGGCAACTCATGCCAGCGCGTGAACATCACGCTCTCGCCTTGCCCCACCAACGCCCAGATTTCCTCGGCGGTAAAGCTGAGGATCGGCGCCATCAGCCGCGTCAAGGCTTGCAGGATGTGCCACAGCGCGCTCTGCGCCGAACGCCGCGCCACGGAATTTTCTGCCGTGGTGTAGAGCCGGTCCTTGAGAATGTCGAGATAAAACGCCCCGAGATCTTCCGAGCAGAAATTCTGCAAGGCCTGCACCACCTTGTGGAATTCGTAACGCGCGTAATCGCCCAGCACCTGGACTTGCAGCTGACGGGTCAGTGCCAATGCGGTGCGGTCGACCTCCAGCCAGTCACTGACCGGCAGCATCTGTGTGGCGGCATCAAAATCGGCGGTGTTCGCCAGCAAAAAACGCAAGGTGTTGCGGATGCGTCGATAAGACTCGACCACGCGTTTGAGGATTTCATCGGAGATGGTCAGCTCGCCGGAGTAATCCGTCGCCGCCGTCCACAAACGCAGGATTTCCGCGCCCATGCTGTCCGACACCTGCTGCGGCGCGACCACATTGCCCTTGGATTTAGACATCTTGTGCCCCTTGCCATCGACCACGAAACCGTGGGTCAGCAAGGCTTTATAGGGTGCACGCCCGTCGATGGCGCAGCCGGTGAGCAGCGAGGACTGAAACCAGCCACGATGCTGGTCGGAGCCTTCGAGATACAGATCCGCAGGAAAGCTGCTCTGCGCCGCGTGCGAGCCGCGCAGCACCGACAAATGCGTCGTGCCGGAATCAAACCACACATCCAGCGTGTCGCTCATCTTGCTGTAGTGCGCTGCGTCCTCACCGAGCAGTTCCTTGGCATCGAGACTAAACCACGCTTCAATCCCCGCCTGTTCCACACGCTGCGCCACCTGTTCGAGCAGCTCCGCCGTGCGCGGATGCGGCTCGCCAGTTTCCTTGTGCAGGAAGAAGGGGATCGGCACGCCCCAATTACGCTGCCGCGACACGCACCAGTCGGGGCGGCTCTTCATCATTGCCTCCAGCCGGGCGCGTCCCCAGGCGGGGAAAAACTGCGTTGCCTCCACCGCACGCTCTGCCACTTGGCGCAGGCTGGGCGCAGCTTCATTCATCTTGCGCTCCATGCCGATGAACCATTGTGTAGTGGCGCGGAAAATGATCGGCGTCTTGTGCCGCCAGCAATGCGGATAGCTGTGTTTCAGCTTGCCGTGCTTGAGCAGGCGATCATTCTCCGTCAGGGTTTCGATGACCTTGGGATTCGCCTGCCACACCGTCAGCCCGGCGAATTGCGCCACAGTGGAAATGAACTTGCCGTCATCGCCCACCGGATTGTCGATCGGCAACTGGTAGCGCAAGCCCACCTGATAGTCATCCACCCCGTGCGCTGGTGCGGTGTGCACCAGCCCCGTCCCCGCTTCGAGCGTGACGTGCGCGCCGAGAATCAGCGGCACTTTTCGTTCGAGGAAAGGATGCTGCAACTGCAGGCCTTCCAGCTGGCTACCCGCGCACTGCGCCAGTAAACGGGCATCGGCGAGTTCGTACCGCGCCAGACAGGCTGCTGCCAGATCAGTGGCAAGAACCAGCAAGCCCTTGCGCGTTTCATATAGCCCATATTCGAGTTCGGGATTGGCACACACTGCCTGATTCGCCGGCAGCGTCCACGGCGTGGTAGTCCAGATCACCACACAGGCCGACTGAGTGACAACGACATTGAAGGCTGCGGACAATGCCTGATTGTCGATGACGGGGAAAGCCACATCGACGGCATCCGAAGTCTTGTCTTCGTATTCCACTTCCGCTTCTGCCAGTGCCGAGCCGCAATCCAGACACCAGTTCACCGGCTTGAGTCCGCGATACAGATAACCTTGCTGCATGATTTTGCCGAGCGCGCGAATCTCGTCGGCCTCGGTGGCATAGGCCATGGTCAGATAGGGATTGTCCCACTCGCCCAGCACGCCCAGACGGATGAAATCCTTTTTCTGCCGCGCCACCTGCTCGGCCGCATACGCCCGCGACAGCTCGCGCACCTTCTCGGCGGGAATCCCCTTGCCATGCTGTTTTTCGATTTGATGTTCGATCGGCAGACCATGGCAATCCCAGCCCGGCACATAGGGCGCATCGAAGCCCGACAGCGTCTTCGAGCGGATGATGATGTCCTTGAGAATCTTGTTCACCGCATGACCGATGTGGATGTCGCCATTGGCATAGGGCGGGCCGTCATGCAGCATGAAGCGCGGCCGTTGCTCGCGGGCGGAAAGCTCACGGATCTGCCGGTAAATCTGCTTTTCTTGCCAAGCAGCAATCCAGACGGGTTCGCGTTTTGCCAAGTCGCCACGCATCGGAAACGGCGTGTCGGGCATGTTGAGGGTCTTGCGGTAATCGGAATCAGCCATGATGGATATTCTGAAAATAATGACGAATGGCAATCACATCCTGAGCGATGTGTGCCGTGAGTTCTTCAAGGGTGTCAAAACGTGCTTCGTCGCGATGCTTGTGGAGAAAATCGACTGTCACATGCGCGCCATAAATACTCTGCTCGAAATCCAGCAGATGCACTTCCAACACGGGTTTCAGCCCTTCGGCAAGAGTCGGGCGCGTACCCAGACTGGCCGCCCCCGGCAGCGGGTGAGCGGCGATACCTCTCACCTGCACGGCAAACACACCCGCGAGCGGCACGCGCTTCATCTTGAGCTGGATATTGGCCGTCGGAAAACCCAGTTGTCGCCCAATCTTTTTGCCATGCACGACACGCCCGGAGATGGAATACGTCCGCCCGAGCAAACGCGCCGCATGTTCCAGCTCGCCCGCTGCCAGCAAATCGCGAATGCGCGAACTGGACACGCGCTCGCCCTGCCAGTCGATGGTTGGCATGGATTCCACCGTAAAATCCCATCGCGCCCCTTCGGTCTGCAACATAGCAAAATTGCCTCGTCGCCCGCGCCCGAACTGGAAATCATCGCCTACATAGAGATGACGCACGGCCAGCCCCTGCACCAGCAGACGCTCGACGAAAGTTTCCGCCTCCAGAGCGGCTAACGACGCATTGAAACGGCAAACAAAGACACGATCCACACCGCAACTTTCCAGCAAGCGCAGCTTTTCGCGCAGACGGGTGAGCCGTGGCGGTGCTTGATGCGACTCAAACAATTCGCGTGGATGCGGCTCGAAGGTCATCACCGTGGCCGGCAGCCCCAATTTTCTTGCCTGTACGATCAAGCGTTCCAACAAAGCCTGATGACCACGATGCACACCATCAAAATTACCAATGGTCAGCACGCATGGCGTCGTGGCCTGCGAAGGAATATGGCGAAAAACCTGCATGAAAAGAGGATGCGCGGAAACGGTGTGTGCAAGAAACAGGCAATTATATCAGTCGCACTCTGACTCAACCGCTCTCAAACCGCTTACAAACAACGATCAGCACATCAAGTCAGCGGTGATTTCGCCAACGGCGGGTTGGCGGCAAAGTAGCGTTTGATGCCGCGCAGCAAGGCATCGGCCATCTTGTCTTGATATGCCTCATCAATCAGCCGCTTTTCTTCTTCGGGATTCGAAATAAAGGCGGTCTCAACCAATATCGACGGAATATCCGGCGCTTTCAACACAGCAAAACTCGCCAGTTCCACTTGCCCCTTGTGCAAGGTATTGATGCCGCCCAACTCGCCTAGTACGGCCTTGCCCAGCTTCATGCTGTCGTGATTTGTGGCGGTCTGCGAAAGATCCAGCAAGGTGCGAGCAAGATTGGCATCCTTGACACCCAGATTCACTCCACCAATCAAATCCGCTGCATTTTCGCGCTGTGCCAGCCAACGGGCTGCCGTCGAAGATGCCCCACTTTCCGAAAGTGCAAAAACGCTGGAGCCGCGCGCCGTCGGCTTGATGAAGGCATCGGCATGTACCGAAATGAACAAATCCGCACGCAAACGGCGCGCCTTCTGAACGCGCTGCCCCAAGGGAATGAAGTAGTCACCATCCCGCGTCAATACCGAACGCATATTGGGCTCGGCATCGATTTTTTCTTTCAATCGTCGTGCAATCGAGAGCGTCACCTCTTTTTCATGACTTCCCCCGCGACCAATCGCGCCCGGATCCTCACCCCCATGACCGGGGTCGAGCACGATGGTAATCAGCCGTGCTATATCAGGCTTTTCATTTTTCTCGCGACGGACGGGCTTATTCACGGTGTTTGCTGACGAGGGCGGAGGCTGATCGAGCCGATCATCCATCCTGAGCGTCGCCGTATCTGTCTTATCCTGTTTTTCAGGCTTGCCACCCTTATCAACCAAAGCCATCAAGGGATCTGGCGGATCGCTAGGATAAAGATCAAACACCAATCGATGCGCATATTCTCCCACCGGATTGAGTGTAAAGGCTTGCGGCTTGATCGCGCCTGTCTCGCCTTTCAATTCAATCACCAGACGTACGACCCCCGGACGATTACGGCCGGCGCGAATCAATTTGATGTAAGGATCTGTTTCTGAAATCTTGCCCGGCAGGTTTTGCAGTACTGAATTGAACTCCACCCCTTCGAGATCCACCACGAGCCGTTCAGGGTTACTCACCTGCATGTAGCTAAACTTGAGGGGTGCCGCATATTCCAGTGTGATCCGTGTGTAATCGCGTGCCGGCCAGACACGCACTGCCAACACATTGGTCAACGCTGACGATGTTGGTTGAGGCTGTCCAGGTTTCCAGGAAAAAGCATGCGCGACAGGGGTCACCAGCAAGGTCAGACTGGCGGCGGCAAATTTCAATGCATCGCGTCGGGAGATCGGCTTTGCGCCTGATTCGTCAGACATCGCCGCCCCTCCTCACCCAATCCTTCGAGCACGACTGCCCGCCCGTCATCGAGTACCGACAGGCAGATCCGCACATCCGGTGACGGCAAATACGGCGCGGCCTTGTCGGGCCATTCGACCAGACAAATCGCTCCCTTGCCAAAATATTCGTCAAAGCCCCCATCAAGATACTCTTCTGCTGATTCGAACCGATAAAAATCAAAGTGATATAAGTGTAAACTAGAAATAGCATAAGGTTCAACGAAAGTATAGGTTGGGCTTTTCACCTTACCTTCGTAAGCTAGGGCACGCAGCAAACCACGCACCAGCGTCGTCTTGCCCGCACCCAGATCGCCTTCCAGATAAACCAGCAAGCCGTCCTTGCACAACGCCAGTGTTTCCGCGAGCTTTGCCCCCAGCGCAATCGTTGCCGCCTCATCCAGCAAGGTCTGGCTTACGATACATCGTTTATCATCTCGTTCATGCATAGTCAGGATACTCCAGATACTCCATCCACCGAGCCGGATTGGCACGCCCTCGCTCAACAAATCAAGCACTGGGGGCAAGAACTCGGTTTTGATGAGGTCGGCATCAGCACCACCACGCCCGATCCCATCGCTGAAAAGGGCTTGCTGGACTGGCTGGAAGCCGGATGCCACGGGGAAATGGATTATATGGCACGCCACGGACTCAAACGGGCACGTCCTGCCGAACTGGTTCCGGGTGCAATCAGCCTGATTTCCGCACGCATGTCCTACTGGCCGGGGCAAGACGGGGCTCAAGCGCGAGAAAATCTCACCGATACCGAACGTGCCTATATTTCACGCTATGCCTTGGGGCGGGATTACCACAAGCTCATCCGACAACGCCTGCAAAAACTCGCCGATCGTATTGAAGCCGCAATGACAACCATGGCAACCGCAACGCCCTTCATCTATCGCCCTTTTACAGACTCCGCTCCCATACTCGAAGGCCATTTCGCCGCACGCGCAGGCTTAGGCTGGCGCGGCAAGCATACGCTGTTGCTCACCCGCGAAGCCGGTTCCAGTTTTTTCCTCGGTGAGCTCATCACCAACCTGCCCTTGCCAGCGGATGCTTCGCAAACATCGCACTGCGGCACATGCACCGCCTGCCTGCAATACTGCCCGACACAAGCCATCATTGCGCCCTATCAAGTCGATGCCCGACGGTGTATCTCCTACCTCACCATCGAACATTCCGGCAGTATTCCCGAAGAATTACGTCCACTCATGGGTAATCGCATTTATGGTTGTGACGACTGTCAGCTCTATTGCCCGTGGCAGAAGAATGCACAAACCACCCGCGAAAGCGACTTTGCCGTGCGTCATGCTCTGGATACTGCAAAACTGACCGAGCTCTTTGCCTGGAGCGAACAACAATTCATGGAACGCATGGCCGGTAGCCCGATTTACCGCATCGGTCATGAACGCTGGTTGCGAAATATTGCGGTGGCTCTAGGCAATGCACCGACCAACGCAGCGACCATCCACGCATTGCAAACCCGTCGTGATGATGTTTCTGCACTGGTACGCGAACATGTTGCTTGGGCATTGAAACAGCACGCCATTTTTGAATGAAAGCTCTGCTACGTTCCGTTCAGGCATTCTGTGCTGGCTCATGAAAATACGCCATCCGTGATATAGTTCTGCCCCGTTTCTCCCATCAAGACACCCCTCTGACACATCGTGATTGATTTCGATGTATTGATTCTTGGCAGCGGTCTGGCCGGTCAATCGCTGGCCTTGCGACTGGCCGATCATTTGCGTGTCGCAATCATTACCAAAAAAAACCTCGAAGACTCGGCCTCCGGCTGGGCGCAAGGCGGTATTGCAGCGGTGCTTGATGCGGCGGATTCTGTTGAAGCGCACATTCAGGATACTTTCACGGCAGGTGCCGGATTATGTGACCCTACCGCAACACGGTTTGTCATTGAACGTAGCCGTCGCGCGATTGAATGGCTCATTGCTCAGGGCGTGCATTTCACCCGTGATGACTCAAATGATTTGGGCTACCACCTCACGCGTGAGGGGGGGCATAGTCACCGACGCGTCATCCATGTCGATGACGCCACCGGTGCAGCGGTTCAGGAAACCTTGACCGACAAGGTGCGTAACCACCCCAACATACACACATTCGAGCACCACATCGCGGTCGATCTCATTACGGCTGCTTGCAAGGAACAAACAGAACTGAAGAAGAAGTGCTTCTGCCTGGGTGCCTATGTGCTCGATATCCATCGAGATCGCGTAGAAACCTTTCGTGCGCGCCACACCGTACTAGCGACCGGCGGCGCAGGTAAGGTTTATTTGTACACAACCAATCCAGATACATCCACGGGTGACGGAACCGCCATGGCTTGGCGCGCGGGTTGTCGCGTTGCCGATATGGAGTTTGTCCAGTTTCACCCCACCTGCCTCTATCACCCTCAGGTCAAGTCGTTCCTGATTACCGAAGCCGTTCGCGGAGAAGGCGGCGTACTCCGTCTGGCCGACGGCACCCGCTTCATGCCGGCGCACGACCCACGTGCCGAGCTGGCACCGCGCGATATCGTGGCGCGTGCCATTGACTTTGAAATGAAGAAGCATGGTCTTGATTGTGTGTTTCTCGACATTACCCACAAACCGGCGGCTTTTGTTCGCGAACATTTCCCCAACATTCATGCACGCTGCCTCGAACTCGGCATCGACATCACACGCGACCCGATACCTGTCGTTCCAGCGGCACATTTCACCTGTGGCGGCGTGCTCACCGACCTCAAGGCACGCACCGATTTGCCGGGACTTTATGCCATTGGTGAAACCGCTTCAACGGGTCTGCACGGGGCGAACCGGCTCGCCAGTAATTCATTACTCGAATGTCTGGTGTTAGCCGAATCTGCCGCTGCTGACATTCTGAATACGCCCGCACAACCTCTGCCTGACATTCCCGCATGGGATGAGAGCCGCGTCACCGATGCTGATGAGGAAATCGTACTTTCGCATAACTGGGAAGAACTGCGGCGTTTCATGTGGGATTACGTCGGCATCGTGCGCACCAACAAACGCCTTGAACGCGCCCTGCACCGTATACGGCTACTGGAACGCGAAATTGACGAGTACTACACTCATTTTCGCGTCAGCAACGATCTCATCGAATTGCGTAATCTGGTCTTGACCGCCCACCTGATCGTGCGCTGTGCAAGGCAGCGCAAGGAAAGCCGAGGACTGCACTTCAGCAGGGATTACCCCGAGTTGCGAGACAAGGCACGCCGTACCATCCTGCGGCCATGATAAAAAATTATCCCGCCGCTGAAATTGACGGATGATCGTCTTTTGTCTGCCAGCGCAACCATAATCGCAAACGCCGAAAATCATCTGCCACCACGGTATCCGGTAACAAGACCAAGGATCTGCGTCGCCCATGCGACACATTCGAGGCGCGAAACAACAAAATGAGCAGCCAGGGCATGACCGTACTGCCACGTTCGACCTGTAGCGTCTCTACTACACCCTCTTGGCAATGATATTCAAGACGGCCATCCGCTTGCAGCTTCAAGGCAATGCAGCGTCGCTGCCCCATTCCATGCGTCCACTCTCTTGCCAACGAAAACCCGAGCAGAGGAAGCAGTCCCCAGAACAGCGGTGCCATCGCGCTCTGCCCCTGCAATGACAGTATCAGCGCAATGACGATCGCAACCGTCATTGCCACTCCATGCGCCAAGATAAGCAGACACGCCAGCGTGCGTGAAGGTTTGAGAGGAATCCACAAAGGCAGCTGCATAGCTTGCGGCTACCGCTGAGAATCAGAATCGACGCAGTACCAATGTACCGTTCGTACCGCCAAAGCCGAAGGAATTGGACAGTGCCGCGCGTATCTCCATCTTCCGTGCCGTATTGGCACAGTAATCGAGATCGCACTGCTCATCCTGATTGAAGATATTGATCGTCGGCGGTGAAATCTGATGATGCAAAGCCAACGTCGAGAAAACGGCTTCGACACCACCGGCAGCACCCAGCAAATGCCCCGTCATGGATTTGGTGGAATTCACCACCAGACGCTTGGCCTGATCGCCAAAACAACGCTTGACCGCCATGGTTTCTGCCAGATCGCCCAAAGGGGTCGACGTGCCATGGGCATTGATGTAATCGATCTCGTCGAGATTCATTTTTGCGTTACGCAGTGCATTGACCATGCAACGACGCGCACCATCACCATCTTCCGCAGGCGCGGTCATGTGATGCGCATCAGCACTCATGCCATATCCGAGGACTTCGGCATAGATTCGTGCACCCCGCGCCTTGGCATGTTCATACTCTTCCAGCACCAGCACACCTGCACCTTCGCCCAGCACAAAACCGTCGCGATCCTTGTCCCAAGGGCGACTGGCCGTTGCCGGATCGTCATTGCGCGTCGACAGCGCGCGCGCTGACGCAAAACCGCCAATGGCCAGCGGAGTCACTGTTGATTCAGCACCTCCACAAATCATCACATCCGCATCGCCGTATTCGATCATGCGTGAAGACTCGCCGATACAATGTGTCGCCGTCGTACATGCCGTCACCATCGCCAGATTCGGACCTTTCAGACCGAACATGATCGACAAATGACCCGAGATCATGTTGATGATGGTGCCGGGAATGAAAAAAGGTGAAATCTTGCGCGGACCGCCTGCCAGGTAATCGTCGTGCGTGCCTTCGATCAACTGCAAGCCACCAATTCCCGAGCCGATATTGACACCGACGCGTTCGGCATTTTCGGCCGTAATCTCAAGACCGCAATCCTTGAATGCCTGAATCCCTGCGGCCATGCCATAGTGGATAAAGGTATCCATACGACGGGCATCCTTCGCCGAAATATAGGTCGAGATATCGAAATCCTTGACCTCTCCGGCAATTTGCGAAGCAAACGCAGAAGCATCGAAACGGGTTATCCGACCGATGCCGGGGCGACCGGCAACGATGTTTTCCCATGCGGTGGGAACAGTATTGCCGACGGGAGAAATAATTCCCAAGCCGGTAATGACAACTCTACGACGCGACAAAGCAGTCTCCTCTGCGTTTGCATCGTTGCACAAAATGCAACGAGTGTTTTATTTCTTCAGATGAGCGTTAACGTAGTCAATCGCTTGCTGAACAGTGGTGATCTTCTCGGCATCTTCGTCCGGAATTTCACATTCGAATTCTTCTTCAAGAGCCATCACCAGCTCAACGGTATCCAGCGAGTCAGCCCCCAGATCATCCACAAATGCGGATTCGTTCTTGATCTCGGATTCGTTAACGCCCAGTTGCTCGGCGACGATCTTGCGGACACGTTGTTCGATGTTCTCCATGGACTGCTCCTTCCCTGTTTGTCAGGTGTGATAAATGAATTTTCTATTTTAACGTGAAACGATGAATTTGTTACTGACTTGAAGATGCAATTGCAATGAAACTATCCCATTATTAACGTGAAATACAAAAATCAGAGTCAGGTTGAAGCTTTGAGCGTAGCGAACCAATCAGTAGCCGCCCCTTGAGGGGGCGTAGGCGGGGTTTCACGGAGCATTGCTCCGTGCCGCCGAAGCCGGACGGCTGTGCAAAGCCGTCCGTGGGGGATGGGTGGGCGTATCGGGTAACGATTATTTCATCCTCTGTGGGTGGAGATGGTCACCATGATCGTTAACTCATGTACATGCCGCCATTCACATGCAGCGTGACTCCACTGACGTAACTGGCTCGCGGACTGGCCAAAAAACCTACAGCAGCCGCAATTTCATCGGCCTGCCCCAAACGCCCCAGAGGAATTTTGGTGAGCAGCGCATCGCGCTGGGCATCCGGCAAGGCTTTGGTCATGTCTGTGTCAATAAACCCCGGCGCAACACAATTTACCGTGATATTGCGACTACCCAACTCCTGCGCCAGTGCGCGCGTCATGCCCGCCACCCCGGCCTTGGCTGCGGCGTAATTGGCTTGCCCGGGATTACCCGAAGCGCCGACCACCGAGGTGATATTAATAATACGACCATTGCGCGCCTTCATCATGCCGCGCATCACCAGCTTGGAAAGTCGGAAGACCGCCTTGAGATTGGTATCGATCACCGCATCCCATTCATCGTCCTTCATCCGCATGGCGAGGTTATCGCGAGTAATGCCCGCGTTATTAACGAGGATGCCGACCGTACCAAATTTTTCTTCAATCTGCGCCAACAAGGCATCACAGGCAGGTGCGTCCGTCACATTGAGTGCTGCTCCCAAACCCTGGATGCCTGCGGTATCGAGTCCCTTCTGAATATCCGCCGCGCCTTCTGCTGTTGTGGCTGTTCCAACGACTGTTGCACCCATCTTGCCGAGTTCCAGTGCAATGGCACGCCCAATACCGCGTGATGCACCTGTTACAAGTGCGACCTGACCTGTCAGCATGTTTTCTCCTTGCAATCTACAACCAATCAATCAATGACCCCGCAGCGTCGCCAAAGCCGCATCCATTCCTGAGGCATCAGCCAGTGCGCCACCTTCAACACCCTCAGCACAACGCTTGACTAAACCGGCAAGCACCTTACCCGGACCACACTCATACACATGCGTCACGCCCTGCGCTGCCATGGCCTGCATGGTTTCGACCCAACGTACTGGCGCAGCGGCCTGGCGCACCAGTGCATCCTTGATCTGCGCTGGATCGCTGACCATCGCCACATCCACATTATTCAGCAGAGGAATCTGTGGTATCTGGATAGTCACATTCGCCAGACGTTGCCCAAGCTTTTCTGCTGCCGGGCGCATCAAAGCACAATGGAAAGGTGCTGATACCGGCAACAGCATGGCGCGTTTCGCACCTTTGGCCTTGCACAAATCCGCCGCGCGCTGCACGGCGGCTGCATGTCCGGCAATCACGGTTTGCTCAGGGGCATTGAGATTCACCGCCTCCACCACTTCGGCCGACGTACCCGCTATGGCTTCGGCACAAGCAGCACGCACCGTGGCGACATCCAGACCAAGAACAGCGGCCATACCGCCCTCACCCGCCGGAACGGCCTCTTGCATGGCCTTGGCGCGCAATTCAACCAGCGGCACCGCATCGGCAAAAGCCATCGCGCCCGCGGCCACCAGTGCCGAATATTCACCCAGACTATGCCCCGCCACCAGTGCAGGTTTCGCGCCCCCCTTGGCAAGCCACAGACGATACGCCGCAATGCCTGCGGTCAGCATCAATGGCTGCGTGTTGACCGTCTGGTTGAGTGCTTCCGCCGGACCTTCGGTCACGAGTTGCCAGAGATCACGCCCCAACGCCGCCGAAGCTTCAGCAAAGGTTTCGCGGATCGCGGGATGATCGCCATAGGCCTCCATCATGCCGAGCTTCTGCGAGCCCTGACCGGGAAATACGAGTGCAAACTTCATACTATTCCTTCCATTCCTTCCTTGGATTCTTGGAGTTCTGAACATGCCACCGCAAGATCAGAAACGGAGTAATACCGCCCCCCAGGTGAAGCCGCCGCCCACACCTTCAAGCAGCAAGGTATCACCCCGTTGTACTTGTCCCGCACGCACTGCCTGATCGAGTGCCAGTGGTACGGAAGCTGCCGAAGTATTGCCGTGACGATCGACACTGACAATCACTTTATCCTCGGTCATTTCCAGCTTTTTAGCGGTCGCTTGCAGTATGCGGATATTCGCCTGATGGGGAATCAACCAGTCAATATCGCCGGTTTTCAGCCCAGCCGCATCCAGAACTTCATGGGCAACTTCTGCAAGCACTTTGACGGCAAATTTGAATACCGCCTTGCCATCCATTTGCAGAAAGGGCGAGCCGATCACCTTGCCATTACTGATCTGACCGGGCACAGAAAGAATATCGCTGTAATGACCATCAGCATGCAAAGCCGTGGCGAGTATGCCTGCATCCTCGACAGAGGAAGCCTCCAGCACCACCGCCCCTGCGCCATCGCCGAACAGCACGCACGTTCCACGATCATTCCAGTCGAGAATGCGCGAAAACACTTCAGCGCCCACCACGAGTGCGCAACGATGCGAACCGGAGCGGATGAATTTTTCAGCGACAGTCAGCGCATAAACAAAGCCACTACACACGGCCTGCACATCAAACGCCATACCGCCATTGCGTATCCCCAGCTTGTTCTGCAATATGGCCGCGCTGCTGGGGAAAATAAAATCCGGAGTCGAAGTGGCATAGACAATCAGATCGACATCTTCCGGCACACGTCCAGCCGCTTCAAGGGCGCGACGACAGGCTTCGAGTGCCAGATCGCTGGAGACCACGTTTTCTTCGGCAAGATGTCGCGCACGTATCCCTGTGCGCTCGACAACCCACTCATCGGAAGTGTCGACTCCCCGCTTGCGCAGGTCATCGTTGGTAACGGGAGCACCCGGCAGGCAACTGCCCGTGCCCGTAATTCGTGCGCGTAGGTTTGTTTGGATCATGATGCCGCAGCCATCATATTTACATTCGTATTTACATTCAAAGTAGAGTCTGGCAACTGCGCCATCCGCTCGGCAATACGCTCAGGTAAACGATTACGCACCGCCTCTGCCGTGCGTTCCAGCGCATTCAAAAAAGCTACCGCATCGGCCGAGCCGTGACTCTTGACCACCACACCCCGCAAGCCGAGCAAACTCGCCCCATTGTAACCACGCGGATCGAAGCGACGCTTGAATGCTTTGAGTACGCTCATGGCCATGAGCGCAGCAAGTTTGGTCAGGATATTGCGGGTAAATTCGGTTTTCAGCGTATCGAATACCATATGCGCCAGGCCTTCCGAAGCCTTCAAGGTAATGTTGCCGACAAAGCCATCGCACACCACCAGATCCACGGTGCCTTTGAAAATGTCGTCGCCTTCCACATTACCCTGAAAGTTCAGCCCGCTTTCACGCAGCAGCTCGGCCGTACGCTTGACGACATCATTGCCCTTGATGATTTCCTCGCCGACATTCAGCAGCCCTATCGTAGGACGTTCCTTGTGTTCCAGCGCGGAAACCAGTTGCGAACCCATCACGGCAAACTGCAATAGATGCTCCGGCGCACAATCTACATTGGCACCGAGATCCAGCATATAGGTATAGCCCTTGATATTAGGCATGATCGCTGCAATGGCAGGGCGATCAATCCCCGGCAAGGTTTTGAGGACAAACCGTGAAATCGCCATTAGCGCGCCGGTATTCCCTGCCGACACGGCACCTTGTGCCTCGCCTGACTTGACGAGTTCCGCCATGACACGCATGGAAGAGTCTTTTTTGATCCGCAAGGCAGTGGCCACCGGATCATCCATTTCCACGGTTTCGCTGGCATGGCGCAATACCAGACGCGCACCCAATGTCTGACGTGACGACGCAACCAAAGGCGACAAGACCTCCTCACGCCCAACCAGTATGGCAGAGCAATCAGGATCCTTACGCAAAAACTCCAGCACCGCGGGAACCGTCACCGACGGTCCGTGGTCGCCACCCATGCAATCGATGGCCAACGTGACCGTCATCGTGCTTACCCGGAAATAACGGAGAAACCCTCAAGTGTTCAGCATGAAGGCCCCTTCAAAGAGCCCGCACCCCGCTGAACCTGTCATACGCTGCACATTTCACAGCGCAACGCAAATAACGGGAGGCAAATACCTTATTCGCCCTTGGCCTTGGTTACTTTCTTGCCGCGATAGTAGCCGCTCGGGCTGACATGGTGGCGCAGATGAACTTCACCCGTGGTGCTTTCGATTGCCAGCGGAGGCGCTGTCAAAAAATCATGCGCACGGTGCATGCCACGCTTGGAGGGGGATTTTTTATTCTGTTGAACAGCCATGTTGTTACTCCTTCAAAAATACTCAAAATTTGCAGCCATCTTGCCAAGATTCAGTGCGCTTTTTTCAGCGCAGACAAACCCGCAAAAGGCGAAGCTGCTAATCGACCATCATCATGCACCGGCACTACACACGACTCATGCCGTGGTGCAATCGGCAAAGCCAGCAAAACTTCATCTTCTACCAGATCGAGCAAGACCTGCTCCATCAAAGCCTCGACAGGATCCGCATTACTCCCATCTTCAAAGCCAATCAAGGACTCATCTGGCCAATCCTTACCCGGCGGCACTAACAGCAGGCGCGTTTCCACATCCAGATGCCAGGGCATCGACGCAAGACAGCGCTGACACACAAGACGCAAATCACCTTCAAGCGCAATCACCAGCCACGCCTGACGCACGCCTGCATTATCGAGAGCCAACTCGCCGCGCACCGACCAAGCGAGTTCACCTTGATGATCTGCCAGCACATCAGCTAACCGCTGCAAGCCCGCCACAGCCACTACGCCCGACAAATTCCGCTCAGCGCGCGCAAATTCAAGGCTATCGATGACGATACTACTTAACTGCATCATGCCCTGCCGCAACACAAACAGAGGATAATAATATTTTTTGGTTCTTCAGTCAAAAGCACTGTACAGCAAAGCCCATGAACAACGCACCATCGCACACCCCACACCTCATTCTGGCCTCAACATCCACATTCCGCCGCGAGCTATTGGCACGACTGCAAATCCCGTTCGAAGCTGTTGCCCCCGAGACAGATGAAACCGCGCTACCCGGCGAACCACCCGCCATCACCGCCGAACGTCTTGCCCTCGCAAAAGCCCAAGCCGTCGCCACGCGCTTTCCGGATGCGCTGATTATCGGCAGTGACCAGGTCGCCTATTGCGGTACGGATATCTATGGAAAACCGGGAACACGTGATAAAGCCCTGCGCCAGCTACAAGCCATGCGTGGAAAAGAAATCATTTTTCACACAGGGCTGTGCTTACTCAATACCGCCACCCGTCGCAGCCAGATCATCGGAGTACCCACAGCGGTACGCTTTCGCAAACTGAGCGATGCTGAAATCCAGCGTTATCTCGATCGGGAAGATGCGCTCAACTGTGCTGGCAGTGCAAAATCCGAAGGACTCGGCATCGCCCTGATGGAATACATGCAAGGCGATGATCCCACGGCATTGATTGGTCTTCCCCTCATCGCGCTTTGCCGTATGTTGCGCGCCGAGGGGGTGGAATTACCGTAACCAGGCAGACAGCGACATCAAGCACCTTCGGCTTTGTGCACTTCCTTCCAGACAGCATTCGGCAACAGACGGCGCATGATGTAGCCGATGCGCGTACCCTTGCCCGGCAGACACCAGAACTCGCCTTTTTCCAGCGAGACTTCCAGCGCGTCCAGCACTTCTTCGGGCTTGATCGGCGGATTGGCATCGAGAATTTTCGGCCAGACGGTATCCACTGCCTGCTGCAACAGCGGAGTCTTGACGGCGGGCGGGCAAACACAGACAAAGCGCACACCCTTGTTACGGTTCTCGTGATATAGCACTTCGGTGTAGCAGGAAACGGCAAACTTGGTCGCAGCATACGCGCCGGTATACAGCGTGGGCATTTGTCCCAGCATCGACGAGAAGCTGACGAAATCACCCTTGCCACGCTTCAGCATGCCCGGCAAAGTGGCCTTGGAAACATTCACCAGGCCACCATAGTTGATGTCCATCAAGCGACGAATCTGCGCGGCCGGCTGCTCCAGCAGCTTGCCAAAAGGCATGATCGCAGCGGCATTGATGACCCGATCAAACCCACCAAGATCCTGCTCAGCCTGAGCAACCACGCGGTTCACCGCATCGGCATCCGTGACATCCACGGCATAGGTCTTGATCCCTGGCTTGCCTTCGGCGGTTTGCGCAAGCCCTTTTTCATTGATATCCAGTGCGGCTACTTTCGCGCCCGCAGCCGCCAGCCGCCATGCAGCCAGTTGCCCCATCCCACTACCGGCGCCGGTAATCAGCACCACCTTGCCATTGAATGCCATATTCATTCCTTGAAAAATAAAAATCATCCAAAATCTACGCCTGTCGCCTGAACAAAACAGACGAAATTACAGACCCGAAAACTTACAAATCAACGCATCAGATCGGCGCATCTTAGAGACACAGCAGATTTACGGACGGTACAGATGCCCAAAATGAGCAATTTTTGGCACGATTTTCACAAATCAATGTCCATCCGCATCCATCAGCGCCAATGCATCTGCGTCGTCAAATCCATCGCACGCGCGGCCATGCTATCGACCAGATTGGCACCGAAACGGCTTGAAAAACGCTCGGCGAAGGTCTGTTTGACCGTGTAATCACGCACATCTTCAACCTGGATGACTTCACGCGCCACAGAGTCCACCGTGCCAAAAGCATCTGCCAGCCCCAGTTCGATTCCGCGCGCCCCTGTCCACATCAGGCCGCTGAATATCTCCGGGGTTTCCTTGAGTCGCTGCCCCCGTCCCAATCGCACGGCATCGATGAACTGCTGATGGATCTCATCCAGCATTTTCTGGGCATGAACCTTCTGCACGGGGTCTTCCTGCGAAAAAGGATCGAGAAAGCCCTTGTTCTGCCCCGAAATCATCATGCGACGCTCGATGCCCAGCTTGTTCATGGCGCCGGTAAACCCGAAACCTTCCATAATGACACCGATCGAACCAATGACGCTGGCCTTATTCACATAAATCTGATCGGCTGCCGCAGCAATGTAATACCCCCCCGAGGTACAGTAATCCTCAACCACCGCATACAAGGGAACTTTGGGAAACTTGGCGCGCAAACGACGGATTTCATCAAAAATAACGCCTGCCTGCACCGGGCTCCCCCCCGGGCTGTTGATACTCAAAACAACCCCTTGTGTGCCCTTGTTTTCAAAAGCGGCTTGCAAGGCAACGACAATCCGGTCGGCACTGGCATCGCCCTTGGCCTGGATGACACCATTGATTTGCACCAATGCAGTATGCGGCATGCCATCGCCCAAGTTGTCCACCGACCCATCCCAATCGCTCAAAGCCACCAGAAACAAGGTGAAATAGATCACGCCCAGTAGCTTGAAAAAAATTCCCCAACGACGGCTACGCCTTTGTTCGGCAATCCCTTCAAGCGCAATGCGCTCCAGTGCCTTACGTTCCCAACCGGGGCTGTTGTCTTGCTCGGAGATGCTCATTTCATTCCTTCAGATAAATATTGCCGTCGTATTCCACGACGACCAGCGGCGTCAGCCCGTTTCCATTACAGCGCCCACCGATACAACGTCCAGTTTCGGGGGAATACATTGCACCGTGCGTGGCACAGATCAAATGGCTGCCCGTGAGATCAAAAAACTTGCCTTCCTGCCAGTCCAGCTCGATCGGTACATGGCCACAACGGTTGATGAAAGCGTGCGCCACACCACGATGACGCACGACAAAAGCCCCTTCCTCAGCTCCGGCATGGATCACCTTGAAGCGCACCCCATCACCGCCATCAACGAGCTGCTGACTGGTACAAAGCCATCGTTCGGTCATGGGTTCGGTCATGTATTCGTTTCCAGCCACATTTGAAGCTCAGCGACGGTCGCCGCGCACAGCAAGGGTGTTTCAGCCTCCAGTGCCTCTTTAGGATGCGCGCCATACGCAACGGCCAATGCCGGAACGTGAGCATTTTTCGCCATCAGCAAATCATGCGTGGTATCGCCAATCATGAGCGTGCGCTCAGGAGGAATGGCAAACTCATCCATCAACTCCAGCAACATCTGGGGATGCGGCTTGGAATGGCATTCATCAGCACATCGTGAGGCATGAAAATGACGATCCAGACCGCTCGTCGCCATAGCACGGTTCAAGCCCAGGCGACTCTTGCCCGTTGCAACGGCCAGCATGAAATCCTGGCGAGCAAGGTTTTCGATCAGAGGCATGATGCCTGCAAACAAGGTCAGTTCATGATCGCGCGCCAGATAATGGTGACGATAACGATCCACGAGCATGGGATACCGCTTTTCATCCAGATCAGGAAGCGCGCACCGAATGGCGTCATGCAAGCCCAGACCAATGATGTGGCGTGCCTGTTCATCACTGGGTGGAACGATACCCAGATCCCGACTGGCCGCCTGAATCGCCGAAACAATCGCGGCCGCTGAATCCATCAGCGTACCATCCCAATCAAATACGATCAGCTCAAATTGCCGCGCCATAATCCTTTGCCTCGTTTTGTTCCAGATATTCAAGAAATCCCTGCAACTCCGGCGGCAAGACTGCCTCCAACGCCAAAGGCGGAGCATCCGCATTCAGAGGGTGACGCAAGCGCAGCTTGGCCGCATGCAGAAACATGCGCTTTAACCCCATTTTCTGCAATTCCTTGTTGAGCACAAAATCACCGTATTTATCATCGCCCAGCAGCGGAAACCCCAGATGGGTCAGATGCACGCGAATTTGATGGGTGCGTCCGGTTTTCAGCTCCACTTCCACCAAACTGTAATGCTCCCAACGCGCCACGAGCCGCACGATGCTATGTGACTCTTTACCCTCGCTGGAAACCTTCACCCGCCGCTCGTCCTCTGCTGTCAGATACTTCAGCAACGGCAACTTCACATCCTGACACGGCGACATCCAGCGTCCCTTGACCAAGGCCAGATAACGCTTATTGATTCCCCCTCGTCGAAACGACTCATGCAGCCAAACCAAAGCCGCGCGCTTCTTCGCCACGATGAGCAAGCCGGAAGTTTCACGATCGAGTCGATGCGCCAACTCCAGAAACCGCGCCTGCGGACGCATGCGCCGTAACTGTTCGATCACCCCAAAGCTGACCCCACTCCCGCCATGGACTGCCATCCCGGCGGGCTTATCCAGCACCAGCAAGGCTTCGTCTTCATGCACAATAGCGAAGTCACGCTCAGGAATAGCGGCCACTGGCGCATCTTCTGCGCGTGTGGCCAAACGAATCGGCGGAACGCGCACCTGATCGCCCAGACGCAAACGATATTCAGGGCTCACCCGTCCCTTATTGACCCGCACCTCACCGCTACGCAAAATACGATAGACATGGCTCTTCGGCACGCCTTTGCAGGCACGCAGGAGGAAATTATCGATGCGCTGGCCATCGCCCGCCTCATCCACTTCCAGCCAATTCGCCGAATCTTTGCTTAAGCCCTTCATTTCCAATATACTGTTCCCGTTTTGCCGTCCTTCGGCAAGCGTGCCCGGCGACCCGAAGTGGCGCTGGTGACGCACCGGGGACGTTGCCGATAAACACGTCGTCTGCTGCTGGCCTTCATCGCACCGCTGTCGCGCTTTCTGGCTCACTGCCCAGCGCCTCATGTGCAGCACGTCAAACAGAGACGAAACATTATCGGCGTTGGGCGATGGCAGATGGCAATACTGCAACACTGCAACGCTGCGAAAAACGGGAGATTATCACCCGTCGCCCAGCAAATCACCAAGGTTATTTCGCTCACCCACTCAATTCAACAAGTAGCGATACGACAAATTTGCGCGCACGCAGCACCCATCAAGTAACAACAAGAACACCCCGCTTCGAGACCACGGCAGTACATGACAATATCAACGCCACAATCTTGAAGCCGCTTTAATCAGAATCGTCCGTCCCAACGTCTAACCGTCATTTTCCTGAGGCAATCACAACTTCATGCCCTGAAACTGCCACACTGATGCGAACACCCCGCCAGCACACCCTTCGTTTGATGGGTGCATGGCAAGGTCGAGGATGGTTCTGCCCGTGCCGTGCGCGTGGGAGACAACATGAAACGCATGCTATTCAATGCAACGCAGGCCGAGGAACTCCGCGTTGCGATCGTCGATGGTCAAAAACTCATTGATCTGGACATCGAATCGGCCACCAAGGAACAACGCAAGAGCAACATCTACAAAGCCGTCATCACCCGTCTCGAACCCAGTCTCGAAGCGGCTTTTGTCGATTACGGTGCAGACCGTCACGGCTTCCTGCCGTTCAAGGAAATTTCGCGCAGCTATTTCAAAGCCGGTGTTGAAGCCAGCAAGGCGCGCATTCAGGATGCGCTCACCGTCGGCCAGGAACTCATCGTTCAGGTCGACAAAGACGAGCGCGGCAATAAAGGCGCAGCACTCACCACCTATATTTCGCTCGCCGGACGCTACCTTGTTTTGATGCCCAACAATCCTCGCGGTGGCGGCGTTTCGCGTCGAGTCGAAGGTGAAGAGCGGCAGGAACTGCGTGACATCATGGATCGCCTCGAAGTCCCGCAAGGCACCAGTCTGATTGCCCGCACCGCCGGCATTGGCCGCTCTTACGAAGAATTGCAATGGGATCTGAACTATCTGCAACAACTCTGGAACGCCATTGAAGGTGCTGCCCATGCACAAAGTGGTGCCTTCCTGATTTATCAGGAATCCAGCCTGGTGATCCGCGCCATTCGTGATTACTTCCATGCGGAAATCGGTGAAATCCTCATTGATACCGATGACGTTTTCGAGCAGGCACAGCAGTTCATGTCGCATGTCATGCCGACCAACGTCGCCCGTGTCAAACGCTATCAGGATGACGTGCCACTGTTTTCACGTTTCCAGATCGAACACCAGATCGAATCCGCTTACTCCCGCCAAGTGAATTTGCCTTCCGGCGGCGCCATCGTCATCGACCATACCGAAGCCCTGGTCTCGGTTGACGTAAACTCCGGTCGCGCCACCAAGGGTGCAGACATCGAAGAAACCGCCTTCAAGACCAACTGTGAAGCCGCCGATGAAATCGCTCGCCAGCTACGCCTACGCGACCTGGGTGGCCTGATCGTCATCGACTTCATCGACATGGAAAGCACACGCAACCAGCGTGAAGTCGAAAACCGTCTGCGCGATGCTCTGCGCTTTGACCGCGCACGCGTACAAACCGGCAAGATCAGCCGTTTCGGTTTGCTGGAACTGTCGCGTCAACGCCTGCGCCCCACGCTGGCAGAAACCAGCTACATTCCCTGCCCACGCTGTAACGGCACCGGTCATACGCGCTCGACCGAATCTTCGGCACTGCACATCCTGCGCATCCTTGAAGAAGAAGCCATGAAAGAAAACACCGGCGCGCTGCACTGCCAGATGCCGGTGGACGTAGCGACCTTCCTGCTCAACGAAAAGCGCACGGATATTGCCAAAATTGAGATTCGCCACCACGTCAATCTGGTGCTGATTCCCAATATCCACATGGAAACACCGCAGCACAGCATCGTGCGTCTGCGCCATGACCAGCTCAATCAGGAAGACACCGCCCTGCCCAGCTACAAGATGGTCGAAAACCCCACTGAGGAAGCCTATACACCGCCTTCCGCCCAAACAGAAGGCCGCCCCGCAGCCCCTGAAGCTGCTGTCAAGGGCATCACACCCAGCCAGCCTGCGCCCATCGTCGAATCGCGAACTGAATCCGTCGCAGCAGCAGCCACAGCACCTGCAGCCAGCATGGGCTTGTTTGCACGCGTCATCTCCTGGTTTACCGGCTCGAAACCGACTGAACCCGTCATTGCCCCGCCGCCCCCTGCCGCTGAATCCGCTCGCTCGGGACGCAATCGTAACGAGCGCCGCGAACGTGGCGAAAGAGGCGGTCGCGACGATCGTAATGAAGGCCGTCGTAACGGGCGCAACCGCCAGGCACGCAGCGAAAATAGTCAAAATGGCCAAAATGGACAAAGCGGTTCTCGTGAAAATCGTGAGCAGCGTGAGCAACGTGAACCTCGCGCACCGCGCAACAACGAAGCGAATGCAGCAGTTGATGCATCGACACCAGCAACCGCTTCATCGGATAAGCCCGAAGCTCAGGCCAAACAGTCACGCAACCGTGGCGAACCTCGACAACCGCGTGCCGCAAAACAGGCAACAACGAGCGAAACCCAAGAAACAGCCTCGTCCGCCTCAACCGTCGATAACAACACGACCGTGAGTACCGCTGAAGAAAACAGCACGCAAACAGCGCGTGAAGGCGGACGTCGTCGGGGTCGTCGCGGTGGTCGTAACGAAAAATCGCGCAATGACGAAACCAATACACCGCAGGCTTCCTCGGAAACTGCTGCCGCCGATGCAACCACGACATCTTCGCCAGCCCCACATGCTGTCGCCGATATTGCTGTTGAAACTCTCGCTCCCATCACCACGGCAGCATCCACCGTTGAGCCATTCGCCGTGTCAGCCATATCGCCCCCCCCAGCAGAGGCGACACCTGCCTCCACTGAAGCGGCACAGGTCAATGCTGCCATCGACACCCCAGCGACGATCTCAACACCCGTGCCAAATGATGTGCCAGCACCCAGCGAAGTTGCGCAGAGTTCTGCTGTCGCGTCTGCTCCTGCAGCGGCAACACCTGCGGTGGCGGTGACTGTGGCTGCCTCCGAAACGGCAGTCGAGCCAGTCCCTGATGTGACGCCCTTGCTGACCCCCGCCGATCCCATCCATGTCCCGTCTGCGGCGGCTATCGTACCCCCTTCCGTCAATTTGGACGCCACGCTCGAACAGGCCGGACTGGTGCTGATTGAAACCAGCAACAACGGTGCACCGGCTTATATGTCGGCGCATGAAGCGCCCAAACTCGGTCGCAAACCTCGTCCGGCACCAGTCATCGTCAACGAGCCTTTGCAAATGGTGGAAACCCAAGCGAAATGAAGCGCTGCTCCGAACTGCGGACGTTAATTTCCATCATGCCGATTTGCCCGTTCCGCACATCGTCATGCCCGTCCAGTATCTGCGCAAACTGACCGGGAAACACAGAAACCAGGATGCCAACCGGCATCTTGGTTTTGTGCTGGCCTTCGTTGCAGGCGCCATCAATGCAGGCGGTTTTCTGGCGGTACATCAATACACATCGAACATGACCGGCCACGTTTCCGCGATGGCAGACGACATCGCATTGGAACTATATGGCCCGGCGTTGGCAGGGCTAGGCGTAGTACTGGCCTTTATCATGGGTGCGGCTTGCTGCGCCATTATGGTGAACTATTCCCGTCGCCACAGACTCCACGGAGAATATGCCTTTCCCCTACTCCTCGAAGCCCTCCTCCTGCTGGCCTTCGGTTTAATGGGGGCGCAATTTCCGCAAACGAATGGTCAAACCCTTTCCGTGATTGCCATGCTACTGGGATTCATCATGGGTCTGCAAAATGCCGTCATCACCAAAATCTCTCATGCTGAAATCAGAACGACTCACGTCACGGGTCTGATTACGGACTTAGGGATAGAGTTGGGTAAATCGCTCTACTGGAATCGCATCTCCTTGCAAGACCATTTACCGGTCACGGCCAATCATCCACGCATCCGGCTCCTGGGCACGCTGGCACTCTCGTTCTTTTTGGGCGGCATGTTGGGTGCATGGGGATTCAAACATCTGGGGTACATTTCCACCGTCCCCTTGGCGATTCTTCTGATCGCACTGGCACTTCCGCATGTTGCTGATGACACACTCGCGCTGCTGCATCCTAACGATCATGATGACCCTCTCCACCCGCAGAAGATGAAATAATCGTTACCCGATGCGCCCACCCCACCCATCCGCCCCCTCAAGGGGCGGCTACTGATTGGCTCGCTACGCTCGAAGCTTCAACTCGACTCTGATTTTTGTATTTCACGCTAAACGCGATGCCTGAACTCACCCGCTGACGATTCAGCGCAGATGAGTTTCATCGACCATACCAGTAACGCCATCGCGCGGCACGCGCACTTTCTATTTTGACCGGCTCGGCGGAAAGAGTGATGGTCAATGCACCCTCAGCATCGGTACGATGCAGTTGTGCGCCACCGGCACGATAACGCTCGACGACATCGGGGCGGGGGTGATGGAAGTGATTGCGATAGCCGACGGGGAAGATCACCTCTTTGGCTCCGACGGCAGCGATAAATTCTGTCGTGGATGACGTGCGACTACCGTGATGCGGAGCGATCAGCACATCAGCATGAAGACTTTTGTCTTCACGCACCAGCAACGCACGTTCCGAGACGGCTTCAATATCCGAAGGCAGCAGTACGCGGGCGCGATCATTTTCAACCATGAGCACACAGCTCACCTCATTGGTTTTACGAGCGGGCTCCTGCAACTGCGCTGCCAAGGGATGCAGCACACGAAAACGCACGCCATCCCATGTCCATTGCTGCCCTGCCACACAAGGCAAGGACTGCACCGGTAGCGCAGAAAACGGATGCTCGAAATCCAGCGAACTCATCAACCAGCCCACCGGTACTTCATCGACCACGGCTTCTGTACCGCCGGAGTGATCGGTATCTTGATGCGTGACAATCAAGCCATCCAGTCGCGCCACCCCGCTGGCACGCAGATACGGAACGACCACCCGATTGCCGGCATTGGCTTCTGGTGTGTACAGCGGACCGGTGTCGTAGAGCAGATCGTGCCGGGCGGTCTGGATATGTACCGCCAGCCCCTGACCGACATCCAGCACCGTCAGTCGTACACTGCCCGGATCGGGGCGTTGCGGCACGACAAAGAACAAGGGCAACAGCATCACCCAGCCCAGCGCACGCGCCGGAAAACCGCGCGGCAGCAACATCCAGAGACATCCTGCCAAAGCACTCAGCCATGCCCAGAGCGGCGGTTCATGCTGCTGCCAGACCGCCCAGGGCAAGGCGGAAAGCCAGTGGATGTACTGCATCAAAAGCTGCGTCACCCAATACGCGGGTTCAAGCAAAAAATCCAGAAACGGGAAGCTGGCTGCCAATGCCAAAGGCGTGATGATGAAGCTCACCACAGGAATGGCAATGGCATTGGCGAGGGGAGACACCAACGAAAATTGTTGAAATAACAAGAGCAACATCGGCAAAGTGCCGAGCGTGACAGCCCACTGGGTCTGCATCCAGGCAGTCATTCCCTGCATACGCCCCAGCCGCCCGCTGCCGACAAAAAACAGCAGTGCCACCGCGCCAAATGAAAGCCAGAAGCCCGCCATCAACACCGCCCACGGATCGAGAAGCAGCACCACGAGCAAAGCCACAGCCAGCACGCGACTGACGGAAGTCGTGCGCCCGCTCCAGAGTGCCACGGCCACCACAGCCAGCATATATAGGGTGCGCTGCGCCGGAACGGCATAACCGGCAATCAGGCAATAGCCCCACGCGGCCAGAAAACCCGCCAACGCTGCCGCACGCTGGGCAGGTAAACGCAACATCCATGAGGGCTGTCGCCGCCAGAGAAAATTGACTACGGCATACGCCAGCCCCGCCAGCATGGTGACATGCAGCCCGGAAATACTGATGAGATGCGTGATGCCGGTTCGGCTGAATACGCGCCATTGCCTCGCATCGATCGCCCGCTGATCGCCGACGACCAACGCCGTCAATATGCCGGTATAGGGACGTCCGGCTAACTGTTGCTCAAAGCGGCTGCGGATACCTTCACGCAGATGGTCGATCCATGTCGACGGCGTACCAACAAAAGTATCCAGCCGTCGATTCGTTGCTGCCGGACGCACATACCCCGTTGCCCGCACGCCCGACTCCAGCAGCCATGCCTCGTAATCAAAGCCCTGCGGATTGACGTTGCCATGCGGCCGCTTCAGGCGCACCATGAGCTGCCAGCGTTCACCCGTATGAAGCGGGGGCAGGCTGTCTGCGGTCGCAGGGTTGATCTCGTTTTGCATTTCACGCCGCCAGCCGCGATACCACGCCAATGAGAGATAACGCGGAAAGTGCTGGGCATCACTTATTTCAGTCGGTGGCTGTTCGACTTGAAAATAAAATTTCAAACCGTTTTCAGTCAGCTGCGGCAAGTCGGAAACCACGCCGACGAGGGTGAGATCGCGCCCTTCATCGGCAATGCTCAATGACTCGTCCAGCCGATGCTGCGCCCAGCCTGCGGCCCAGCAGAAACCCAGCAGGAAAGCCGCGATTGGAATCAAAAAACGCCCGCGTTGTCGCGGAATACGCCAGCCCAGAAACGCCAGCACACCCGCCAACCCTGCCACTCCAAGCCATATTTCCTGCTCCGGCAAATCGGGCTGCACTTGCAGCAGGCAAACCCCAAGAGCAAAGCAAAGGATGGACAGGCGCATACAGCCGAGCTGTTGAGAATCAGTCTGCGCTCAACTGCCCATCCGCCAGACGTAACACACGAGTCGCGCGTGCTGCCAACTGGGGGTCATGGGTGACGATGATGAAACTGGTGGTGTGGCTCAGATTCAACGCCAGCATCAGATCAAACACTGTTTCGGCGGTATGTCGGTCGAGATTGCCCGTTGGCTCATCCGCCAGCACGCACGCCGGTTGGGTGACCAAGGCGCGGGCCATCGCGGCACGCTGGCGTTCGCCCCCGGAAAGCTCGCCAGGGCGATGCGTGAGACGATGCCCCAGCCCCACTTCAGCAAGCACCGCTGCCGCCCGTTCCTCAGCCTCCTTGCGTGGCATGCGCCGGATCAACAACGGCATGGCAACATTTTCCAGCGCGGAAAACTCCGGCAGCAAATGATGAAACTGGTAGACGAAGCCTAGGCTTTCGTTACGCAAATGCCCGCGCTCGGCTTCGTTCAGCGTCGCCAACGGATGTCCCAACACACTGACTTCACCCGCGCTCGGCTGATCCAACCCGCCGAGCAGATGCAGCAACGTGCTCTTGCCCGAGCCACTGGAGCCGACGATGGCGACACGCTCGCCGCGTGCCACTTCGATATCCACCGATTGCAACACCGCCACTTCGGCGCCGCCCTGCCAGAAGGATTTTTTCAGCCCGCGACAGGCCACGACGGGGGTTGCCATGGTTGCCATAGCCTCACTCATAACGCAGTGCCTCCGCCGGATTGATGCGCGAAGCACGCCAGCTCGGATAAATCGTCGCCAGCAAAGTCAGCACGAAAGACACCGTTGAAATGATGGCGACATCTGCCCATTGCAATTCAGAAGGCAGCTCAGAAATGTAATACACGTCCTTGGCAAGAAATTGTGTGCCCAGCAGACGCTCAATCGCCGGCACCACCACATCCACATTCAATGCCAACGCCACTCCACCCACCACCCCGAGTAGCAGGCCGATCATGCCGATCAAGGCGCCTTGCACGATGAAGATCTGCATGATGCTGCTGGGGCTCGCGCCCAGCGTGCGCAGGATGGCGATATCCGCCTGTTTGTCAGTCACCGCCATGACCAGTGCCGAGACGATATTGAATGCCGCCACAGCCACAATGAGCATGAGGATCAGAAACATCATGTTCTTTTCTATCGCCACGGCGCGGAAGAAATTGGCATGGCTGCGCGTCCAGTCCGTGATTGCCACATCCGCATCGAGCAGCCCCAGCAACTCACGCGCCACGCGCGGCGCAGAAAACAAATCGTCCAGCTTGAGCCGCACCCCGCTCACACGATCATCCAGACGATAGAGCCGCTGGGCATCGCTCATGTGAATCAATGCCAGCCCCGAATCAAACTCGAACATGCCGACTTCAAAAATCCCGCTCACGGTAAATTGCTTGAGCCGCGGCAAGATGGCGGCGGGCGTGACCAGCCCTTGTGGCGCGATCAAAGTCACCTTGTCGCCGGGCAGCACGCGCAGCACATGTGCCAGTTCCGCACCCAAAATGATGCCGTATTCCCCCGCACGCAAATCCATCAGATGGCCGCTTTTCATGTGCTTCTCGAAATCCGCCACTTTCTCTTCCGCCTCGGGCAACACACCGCGCACCATCACGCCGCGCACTTCCTGGTCAAAGGAAAGCATGCCCTGCTCCTGCACGAAAGGCGCGGCGGCACGCACTTTGGGGTGACGCAAGGCTTCTTGGGCAATAAGGCTCCAGTCGGCAAGCTCCCCGCTATTGCGAGGCGAACCGTTGATCTGGATATGCGATGCCACCCCCAGTATGCGGGTACGCAATTCCTTCTGAAAACCATTCATCACCGATAGCACGACAATCAGTGCCGCCACTCCCAGACCGATGCCTAGCGTGGAAATCAACGAGATGAAGGAAATAAAGCCATTGCCGCTGCCGCTATCACTCTCGCGCTTTTTCGCGCGGGTGTAGCGCAGACCTATCCAGAGTTCGTATTTCATAAGCCCGCCATGTTAACATGAGGCGATGCCACTTCGCCTGCACCTGATCCTGCCCGGCCTGCTCTGGCCGCATCCGGTTTTTCACGATATCACCGCTGACCTTGACATCGACCTGCCTGCCTTGTCCTGGCTGCTTGGTCGGGCGCGTATCGACCTGCATCACGCCACCTTGGCGGAGCGTACACAGGAACAGATTTTGTGCACCGCTGTGGGCATACCCACCCAACCGCCCCCCTATGCCGCCCTGCGAGGGTTAGGGGAAGGCTTGGGGTGCGCAGACGATGCCATATGGCTGTGCGCCGACCCCTTGCACCTGAATGTCGAACAGCGTCGCCTGACCTTGGCAGAAGACGCCCCGCTGGCCAATGACGCGGAGCTGAACGAAATCATCGAAGCACTCTCTCCCCTGTTTGCTGAAGTGGGGACGCTCATTGCGGGCAAGGAAGGGCGCGCCTACCTGCGCCTGTCTAAGCAATCCACCTTACCCAATCTGCAAACCACGCCCCCCAGCATCGCCAGCAACCTGAGTGCCATGCTGCCCCAAGGCAACGACGCTCTGCACTGGCGCAAGCTCATCAATGAAGCGCAAATGCTGCTGCACACCCTGCCTTGCAACGAACGCCGCGAACAGCAGGGGCTGCCGCGCCTCAATGCGCTGTGGCTGTGGGGTGAAGGCAGCCTGCCCGCACAAAAATCGCCCACCAACCCGGCTGTACGCCTCGTCGGCAACGGCGCGTTCATGAACGGCCTTGCCCAGCACATCGGCACATCGCTGGAGCCAATTCCTGACACATCTGGCGCACAAGGTTGGTGGTTACTATCAAAAAAATCCGCGCCAATACTCAATGTTTTAATAATAGACACATTGCAAGCCACCGCACACAGCTATGATGCCCTGCAATGGCGCGAAGCGTTATTGACGCTGGAAAACGACTGGTTTGCACCCCTACGCGCCCACCTGATGACAGGCCAGCTCAAACATTTGCAGATCACCGCTTTGGGTCACGAAACCGTCGCCAACATCAATATCCATCATCACGATCGCTGGCGTTTCTGGTGTCGCCCCCGTGCATTGCATACCCTGCACCTTCCCAATCATCCATCGCCATGACCCACATCGCCACCCGCCGCATCCCCACCCGCACCAGCATGATGCTCGAACAGCAGGGCATCCCGCCGCTGCTAGCACGGCTCTACGCGGCACGCGGCATCACCTCGCAAGAGGATCTGGACACCCAACTCAAAGCCCTGCTACCGCCCAGCCAACTGCGCGGTGCGGAAGACGCGGCGCGCCTGCTCGCTGATGCCATCGCCGCACAACAACGCCTGCTCATCGTCGCCGATTACGACTGCGACGGCGCGACCGCCTGTGCCGTCGGCCTGCGCGCCTTACGCAGCCTGGGCGCGCGCGTCGATTATCTAGTGCCCAACCGCTTTGACTATGGCTACGGGCTCACCCCCGAAGTCGTTCGTCTGGCAGCCGACGCCAAATTACAACCCCGCCCCGACTGGATCATCACGGTGGATAACGGCATCGCCAGCGTCGCCGGTGTGGCCGAAGCACGCAAACTGGGCATCCGCACGCTGATTACCGACCACCACCTGCCCGGCGACACGCTGCCCGAGGCCGATGCCATCGTCAATCCCAACCAACCCGGCTGCCCCTTTCCGAGCAAAGCACTCGCCGGTTGCGGCGTGATGTTCTACGTCATGCTCGCCCTGCGCGCCGAACTGCGCCAGCGCGGTGCCTTTGCCAACCAGCCCGAACCCAATCTTGCCAGCCTGCTCGACCTAGTGGCACTGGGAACCGTCGCCGATGTCGTGCCGCTCGATCGCAACAATCGCATCCTCGTCGCGCAAGGTCTCGCGCGCATGCGCAGCGGCAAGATGCAGCCCGGCCTAGCCGCCTTGTTTCGCGCCGCCGGGCGACGCGCCGAAACCGCTGCCACCTTCGATCTCGGTTTTGGCTTAGGGCCGCGCCTGAACGCCGCCGGACGACTGGCGGACATGGGGCTGGGCATCGAATGTCTGACCACCGACGACAACGCCCGCGCCCTCAACATCGCCCAAGAACTCGACACCCTCAACCGCGAGCGGCGCAGCATCGAGGCCGGCATGCAGGACGAAGCCCTGCTGCGTCTTGAAGCAATGGCCGCCGAAGAAGCCGACAGTGCCGCCGAACGCGCCAGCATCACCCTGTTCGACCCCGACTGGCATCAAGGCGTGATCGGCATCCTCGCCTCACGCATCAAGGAACGGCTGCACCGCCCCACTTTCGTTTTGGCGTGCGGCAATGAAGGCGAACTCAAAGGCTCGGGGCGTTCCATTCCCGGCCTGCATCTGCGCGACGCGCTCGATCTCGTGGATAAACGCCACCCCGGCCTGCTGCTGCGCTTTGGCGGCCACGCTGCCGCCGCTGGGCTGACCCTGCGCGAAGATGATCTCACCCTCTTTGAAGAAGCCTTTGAAGCTGCCTGCCGCCAATTACTCTCCCCCGCCGATCTCACCCGCACTCTGGAAACCGACGGCGCGCTGGAAACCGCGCACATGTCGCTGGATTCCGCACGCTTACTGCAAGCACAAATCTGGGGGCAAGGCTTTCCCGCCCCCTTGTTCAGCGACGAATTCCACGTCGAACAACAGCGCATCCTCAAGGACAAACACCTCAAACTCACCCTCTCGAAAAACGGCACGCGCTTCGAAGCCATCCGCTTCAATTTCGCCGACTCCATCCCCGCAAAAATCCGCGTCGTTTATAAGCTCGATGTGAATGAATACAACGGCGTCGCCAATGTGCAACTGATGCTGGAGCATATTGAGGCGGTGTGATTTCAATGAGAGAGATTCCGCACGATGCAAGCTGATACACTGGCTTCATGACATACAGGATTAGCACATGAACCCCGAACTGGAAGCCAAACTACTGACAGTAGATGCGAAAAAAGCGAAACTGGATGCTGCACGCCCGCTTCCGCCTCATACCGTATCCAGCCTACGCGAAAAGCTGACGTTGGAATGGACTTACCACTCGAACGCCATCGAAGGCAATACACTGACCCTACGCGAAACCAAGGTCGTACTCGAAGGCATCACCGTCGGTGGCAAGTCCTTGCGTGAACACTTCGAGATAACGAATCATCGCGATGCAATCCTGTACGTCGAAGAGATCGTGACCCAACAAGAGCCACTGAGCGAGTGGCAAATCAAGAACATTCATGGCTTGATCTTGAAAGGGATAGACAACGTGGAGGCTGGCCGCTACCGCCGTGAGAACGTAGTGATCTCTGGCGCAAGCACGACCCCTCCGGATTTCCTGCACCTTGACGAAGAAATGCGACAACTCATCGCCTGGCACGAACAAATCCAAACAGACCAGAAACACCCGATCATTCGCGCAGCCGAATTGCACACCCGGTTTGTAAAGATTCGTCCATTTGTCGATGGCAATGGCCGTACCGGGCGGCTTCTGCTGAACTTCGAATTGATGAAAGCCGGTTATCCGCCCGCCGTGATTAACAAGGAAGATCGCCTGGCTTATTACGATGCCTTGGACGAGGCGTGCATCACCGGCGTTTACGACGGCATCACCCAACTGGTCGCTGAGGCCATCCAGCGTTCGCTGGAAGCCTATCTGGGGCTGATGCCGTCAGCACCAGATAGTGAGCACAAAGGTGATCCGGGCTTCTAAAAAACAGTGCTCCACCCTTCAACAGCCTGCCAGCACCGCCAGCAGCACATCCACCCCCGCATCCAGTTCATCCTTTGTAATCACCAGCGGCGGAGCGATGCGGATCACCGTGCCGTGCGTATCCTTGCTGAGCACACCGTGCTGCAACAGTTTCAGACAAACCTCATGGGCATCGGCTCGTTGCGGGTCAAGCTCGATGCCGACCAGCAAGCCACGACCGCGAATTTCCTTGACGGCTGGCAAGGTCGCAGCACGCAGGCGTTGCAGCAGATGCGCGCCGAGTTGCGTAGCGCGCTCGGCGAGCCCGAGGTTTTCCAGCAGGTCGAGGGCTTCGAGTGCCACTGCTGCTGCCAGGGCATTGCCGCCGAAGGTGCTGCCGTGATCGCCCGGACGGAACACATCCATCACTCGCCAGTCAGCGAGAAACGCGGAAACCGGCAGCAGACCACCGCCCAGTGCCTTGCCCAGAATCACCCCATCGGGGCGCACATTCTCATGCCACGCGGCGAGCAATTTTCCTGTGCGCCCCAAGCCGGTCTGCACTTCATCGCAAATCAGCAACACATTATGCCGCTGGCAAATGTCGGCGCAGGCGCGTAAATAACCAGCAGGCGGCACGATGATGCCCGCTTCACCTTGTATCGGCTCAACCAGAAACGCCGCTGTCTCCGGTGTGATGGCGGCCTCCAGCGCAGCCGCATCGCCATAGGCAATCTGCACCAGCCCCGGCGGATAGGGGCCAAAGCCCTGACGATATTGCGGCTCCGAAGAAAGCCCGGTGATGGCAATCGAGCGACCATGAAAATTGCCACGACAGGCGATGATCTGCGCCTGATCGGCGCGGATGCCCTTGACCTGATGCCCCCATTTACGCGCCGCTTTGAGTGCGGTTTCCACCGCTTCCAGCCCGGTATTCACCGGCAACGCGGATTCGTAACCGAAAAGTTCGGAAAGGCGCGCCAGCAGCAGCGGCAGGCGGTCATTGGCATAGGCACGCGAAGTCACGGAGAGCCGCTGCGCCTGCAAGGTCAGTGCGGCAACCAGTCGCGGGTGGCCATGACCGAAGCTCACCGCCGAATACGCCGACATCATGTCCAGATACCGCCGTCCGCCACCATCCCACACATAACAACCCGCGCCGCGCGTCAGCACCACCGGCAAGGGGGCGTAGTTGTGCGCGCCATAAGCCTGTTCCATTGCCATCAAGTCCGCATCCGCAGGCAGAGTCAGCGACTCCAGCAAACGCTCCACCAGCAAGGCGGTCTGGCAATCCTCATCCACCAGCGGGTTGTATTCGCTGACTTCAAAGCCGACACAATCCGCCTGATGCGCCAGGCCGCGCAGCGCGTCGATCAGGGCTTCGGCCTCCAAACCGCCACTCACCGGCGTATTCACCCCACGCGCCAGCAATGGATCGACGGCATCCAGATCGAGTGAGATGCCGTAGGGTTGTTCATGACCATGCAGCCCACGCACATGCGCCAGCGCATCTGCAAAGCTCTCAGCCATGCCGCGCTGGCGGATTTCCTCGATGCCGAAGATCCGCACGCCCAGCACCTGCAACAGTTTCAGCTCTTCGCTTTCAAAACTGCGCGCACCAAACACACAGGTACGCCGGGCATCGATGACCGGCGTGGCCTGATTCCACGGGTTAGGCATGCAGCCCAGCAAAGCCGCCAGCGGCATGCCATGCGGATTGCCGCTAGGCGTACTGAGCGAGGTATGGGCATCCAGATGCGCGTCGATCCACAACAAGCCGGGGAGCACCGCACAAGTAGCTGAAATACCGCGCCACGCGCCTTCCGCCGTCGCATGATCGCCACTGAGAATCACCGGAAACGTACCGTTCTGCGCCGCCGCCTCGACATGCGCGGCCAACCGCGTACAGAGGGCACGCAATGCCGTTTCGCGCGCCCAGCCTGAAACTTCATCTTCCGGCAAATCCAGTAACTCATCCCAGACACAAGCCACCCGGTTACGCCGCACCCCGCGCCCCACATCTGCCCTTTGCAAGGCCTGCGCTGCCTGCGCGCTAGCGTCACTGGAAACCGGCGGCACGCCATAGCCATTACTGACACCGATCAGGCGCACTGCCAAGACTTGCCTATCCATGATGCCCTCCTTCGCTGATCTGACTCACGAACGCCTCACGACCCAGAAAACCTGCCGGGTGAATTAAAATCGCCGCCGCAATTCCATTCACAATCATTGTGGCACATGTGGCTTGAGCATTGACGACTGAATCCAGACAATGGCTCGCCACTCGCACGATAAACTGCGCCCCACCGCCTTCCAGAAACCGACTCGACCCTAACGATCATGGTAGCCATCTCCACCCGCAGAGGATGAAATAATCGTTACCCGATACGCCCACCCCACCCATCCCCCACGGACGGCTTTGCACAGCCGTCCGGCTTCGGCGGCACGGAGCAGTGCTCCGTGAAACCCCGCCTACGCCCCCTCAAGGGGCAGCTACTGATTTGCTCGCTACGTTCAAAGCTTCAACCCGACTCTGATTTTTGCATTTCACGTTAACATTCCTAACACCCCTGCCATGCTCAGCTACCGCCACGCCTTCCATGCCGGCAATCACGCCGATGTTCTGAAACATGCCGTGCTCGTACACATGCTGCAATACATGCTGCGCAAAGATACGCCGTGCATGGTTGTCGACACCCATGCCGGAGCGGGCATGTACGCACTGGATAGCGGCTATGCCACTCAGTTGGCCGAGTATCGTGGCGGCATCGAACGTCTCTGGATGCGCGACGATTTACCGGAAATGCTCGCCGAATACGTCACCCTCGTGCGCCAACTCAATCCACAAAATGCAGGATCATCCGCCCATTTACGCCACTACCCCGGCTCACCGTGGTTCGCCCATACCCTGCTACGCGCCGAAGACAAGCTGCGCCTTTTTGAGCTGCACAGCAGCGATCTGCCCCTCCTCGCGCAGCAGTTTCCTGCGGACGGACGGCGCATCCAGATTCAGCCCAGCGACGGGCTGGCAGGACTCAAGTCGCTCCTGCCGCCCCCGTCCAGACGCGCGCTGGTTCTAATCGACCCCTCCTATGAAATCAAGGAGGACTACCGCGCCGTCGTCCATGCGCTTCAAGAGGCATTGAAGCGTTTTGCCACCGGCACTTACGCGCTCTGGTATCCAGAACTCAGCCGCCCCGAATCGCGCCTACTCCCTGAGAAACTCAAAGCCCTGCCAGTGCGCCATTGGCTGCATGTCTCCCTCACTGTCGGCCATGCCCCTGACAAGGCCGCCGGAATGACAGGGAGTGGCCTGTTCATCATTAACCCCCCTTGGACACTGGCAGCCGCGCTGGAACAAACCCTGCCTTACCTCGTGCGCCAGCTCGGCCTGAATGCTGATGCCCGTTACCATCTCGAACATGTCGAAGCCAAACCGGGGCATTAAGCCCCCCAATACGCCCTGCCCTTGCGGCAGTGGCCAGCCCTACGCTAGCTGTTGCGGCACATGTCATGCGGGCGCACCTGCCGCAACGGCTGAAGCCCTGATGCGCTCGCGTTACAGTGCCTACGCCCTGGGGCTCGAAGACTATCTGCTCGCCACCTGGCATATCACCACACGCCCGTCGCAGCTCAATCTCAACGCAGAAACACCCGCACCCAAATGGATCGGCCTGCAAGTGCTGCGCCACACGCCCATCGACGATGATCACGCCATCGTCGAATTCATCGCCCGCTACCGCATCGGCGGACGCGCCCAGCGACTGCACGAAATCAGCCATTTTGTGCGCGAAGATGGACGCTGGTACTACCTCAAGGCCGAAAATGAACCTGATTAACTCGCTGATTACGACGTATTCCAGATAAAATACTGCCCCTGCATTGATGAATATTGATGCAGATTTGTTTCAAGAATACGTTGTAAAAATCGTTGTAAAAATTTGAGCACCGCAAAACCTTAGCAGTCTCGATAAAGCCCTCCCGCCTTCTGGTGTCACTCTGCAAGCTCTCTGACGCAGACACCGCTTCGGCGCAAAGCTTTTGTGCCGAAGCGTGCCGAAACCTTGCAGAATTCAAAGTTCAGGATTCAAAATCCAGAACCTATTGTTCCTCTGTTTATTTCGTTGTTTCGATGGTTAGCGTTGCACCCGTTCCATCGGGCGCACACCGCGCAGCTTTGCCTGTTCCTCAGGGAATAGCGCAGATTCTGCATGGCGCGCCATTACTTAACGAAAGTCACAGATGAAATTCGCCGAACTCCAACTCCACCCTTCCCTGCTGCAATCGCTGGCCGATGCCGGCTACACCGAAGCCACCGCCGTACAACAGCAAGCCATTCCTGCCGTACTGGAAGGCAAAGACCTCATGGTCTCCTCGCAAACCGGCTCGGGCAAAACGGCTGCCTTCATGCTGCCCGCGCTGCATCTGCTCGCCAACCTGCCCAAGCCGGTGACGGGCAAAACCCCCAACCAGCAACGTCAATCCGATCAGTCGCGTAATCAACATACCCACGGCCATCGTCCGCGTTTTCAGCCTGCCCAACCCAAAGTGCTGGTGCTCGCCCCGACCCGCGAACTCGCCTTGCAGGTGACCGCGGCCACTGAAAAATACGCCGCGCAACTGCGCTTCATCAAGGCTGTCGCCATCCTCGGTGGTATGCCTTACCCCAAGCAAATGCAGCTTCTGGCACGCAATCCGCAAATTCTCGTCGCCACCCCTGGTCGCCTGATCGACCATATTCAATCAGGCAAGATCGACCTCTCGCAACTCAATATGCTGGTGCTCGACGAAGCCGATCGCATGCTCGACATGGGCTTCATCGACGACATCGAACACATCGTCGCCGCCACCCCGGAAACGCGCCAGACCCTGCTGTTCTCCGCCACCCTTGAAGGTCAAGTCGGCCAGATGGCAAAACGCATCACCCGCGAGCCGCTGGTCATCAACGTCGCCGGAGCGACCACCAAACACGAGAACATCGAACAACGTCTGCATTTTGCCGACGACCTCGCCCACAAGAACCGTCTGCTCGACCACCTGCTGCGCGATGCCACGATCGACCAATGCGTCGTGTTCACCGCCACCAAGCGCGATGCCGACATGCTCTCCGAACGCCTCAACCTCAACGGCTTTGCTTCCGCCGCCCTGCATGGCGACATGCATCAAGGTGCGCGCAACCGCACCCTGCGTGCCGTGCGTGAAGGCGAAGTGCGCGTGCTCGTCGCCACCGACGTCGCCGCGCGCGGCATCGACGTACCGAGCATCTCGCACGTCATCAATTACGATCTGCCGAAGAACCCCGAAGACTACGTGCACCGCATCGGCCGCACCGGCCGCGCCGGACGCAATGGCCTGGCCGTCTCGCTGGCGAATCATGGCGAACACTTCAACGTGCGCAACATCGAACGCTTCACCCACCAGCCGATTCCCGTCAGTACTATCGAAGGTCTTGAGCCGCAGCGCAGCGCAGCACGCCCGCCGCGCAGCCACGACAAATCACGCAAAGGCGCGTGGAACTCCAGCGGAAAACCGGGGCACGCAGCCGGCAACAAAACCGGCTACGGCAACGCCGCGCGTAGCGACAAGCCGCGCAGTGACAAGCCCTATGGCAAGTCAGCATTCCATGACAAGCCCTACGGCCAAGCTCAACCCCACGGCCGCAGCGACAGCCCGCGCATCCACAGCCGCGACGGTCAATCCCGCCCCGCCCCCGCGCGCGGCAACGACAACCAGCAACGGCGCAGCGCAGGACAACGGCATCAATTTAGCGGGCGATAAAACCACTTGCGCTATCTGCTCCTGAAGTAAAGGGGCAGATACCTGGCTGTGACGGTAACTGAGTCTGAAACTGAATGTCTGTGCCGTTCACAGCGGCACAGGCCGCCTTACAACGGCAAATAAGCAGCATTTCGTCATCGACATGAGCTGACATGACTCGCCGCATCGCCCATCTCAACATGGATGCCTTCTTTGCCTCAGTCGAACTTCTGAATCATCCCGAATTGCAAGGGCAGGCAGTGGCTGTGGGAGGAAGATTGCCTCAACAACCCGAACGTCTACCCGACGGCAGCCTTCGCAAGCTTCACCATGCACGATTACGCGATTATGTCGGCCGTGGCGTGCTCACGACGGCGACCTACGAAGCGCGTGCGCTGGGCATCCATTCAGGCATGGGCATCATGAAAGCCGCACGACTCGCACCGGATGTCATTTTGCTACCCGCCCATTTCGATGAATACCGCAAATACTCACGCCTGTTCAAGGCTGCCGTGGCAAATATTGCACCGCTCATTGAAGATCGCGGCATCGACGAAATCTATATCGATCTCACCCACATCGCTGGCGAAACACGCGAAATTGCCACACGCATCAAACAGGCCGTCCATCAGGCTACCGGCCTGCGCTGCTCCATCGGCATCACGCCCAACAAGCTGCTCTCAAAAATTGCCTCTGATCTGGAAAAGCCTGACGGCATGACGATACTCGGCATGGACGATATTCCTCATCGCATCTGGCCACTGCAAGTGCGCAAGATCAACGGTATCGGCCCCAAGGCCAACGCAAAACTCGCGGCACTCGGTCTGCACACCATCGGAGAACTGGCTGCTGCCGATCCCGCTTTTTTGATCGCGCAATTCGGTTCCCATTACGGCGCGTGGCTCCATCAGGCCGCCAACGGCAAGGATGATCGTCCTCTGGTGATGCACAGCATGCCCAAATCCATCAGCCGTGAAACCACCTTTGAACGAGACCTGCACCCCCGCCATGACCGTGCCACATTGAGCGAAATTTTTACGACCTTGTGTCAGCGTGTCGCCGCTGATCTGGATCGCAAGGCTTGCGTCGGACGCACCATCGGCATCAAGCTGCGATATGACGATTTTCACACCGTGACTCGGGATGTCACGCTATCCAAGCCTACCGCCACGGCCACGATCATTCGACACGCGGCAGGCTCATGCCTGAAACGTGTACCGCTTGATCGCAGCTTGAGACTGCTGGGGGTGCGTGTGAGTACCTTGCAATCGCGTGACGACCCTGCCTTGCAACACGAGCCAATACAAGGTGAATTGAATCTGGATTCAGATCAGTAACGCCCCCTGATCGCATGATCCGAACGATCCGAACGATCCGAACGATCGTCTTGCACAATACGGTTTTATTGACATCATCATTGCCGCACCAGCAAAGCCACCGCCTCGGCGGCAATACCTTCCCCTCGTCCGGCAAAACCCAGGCGCTCCGTTGTTTTTCCTTTGACATTGACGGCATCCAGCGATATTTGCAGATCGGCTGCAATGTTTGCGCACATAGCTGCGGCATAAGGCGAAATTTTGGGCATCTGTGCAATGAGAGTGGCATCAACATTCCCAACACGCCATCCCGCCGCATGAACCGCCTCCACCGCACCGCGCAACAGCACCCGACTATCGGCACCAGCAAACCGTGCATCGGTATCGGGATACAGCCTGCCGATATCCCCCAAACCTGCCGCACCGAGCAGCGCATCGGTCACGGCATGGAGCAGCACATCGGCATCAGAATGCCCTAGCAAGCCCCGTTCATACGGGATTTCCACGCCACCGAGTATCAATTTGCGCCCCTCGGCAAAGGCATGGACATCAAACCCTTGACCGATACGAAACAGCGGCATGTTCATATTCGCGCTCCTGATTATTCCTGTTTATCTGTGCTGCAAGATCCATTCCGCCAGATGCAGATCCAGCGGATAAGTCACTTTCAGATTGGTCATTTCAGACATGACCAGTCGCGGGCGCGCCCCCTGTCGTTCCATAGCACTCGCCTCATCGGTGATGGCACTTAAATCTTCCATGCTTTCCAGTGCCCGACGAAGTTGCGCGTGACGAAACATCTGTGGCGTTTGTGCCTGCCACAAGTCAGTGCGCGCTACCGTAGCAGCGATATGCTCCGTTGCATCGGCACGTTTCAACGTATCTGCCACAGGAACCGCCAATATACCGCCCTCACAATCGTTATCCGCCCACACACCATCGATCAAGGCATCGACATGCCATGTCGCCAGACAAGGACGCGCTGCATCATGCACCAGTACCCAGTCCTGCTCATGCACCTGTGCTGCTGTCGCCCGCAAGGCATTACGCACCGAGTCGGCACGCGTTGCCCCGCCGCAAAACAGCGGCACCAGCTTGTCTCCCAAGGATGACCAGTCATACTGAGCCCACAGCACATCCTCTACCGAAAGCACGACAAAGACCTGCTTGATGCGCGCAACAGCACACAAAGTCTGCAAGGCATGATGAATCATCGGCTTGCCCGCCAGTGGCCGATACTGCTTGGGCAGCTCCCCTCCCATCCGCGCACCACAACCCGCCGCAGGCACTAGAGCGTAACAAGAAGCCAGTGAGGAATCAGAAGAATTCATGCTTACATTTCCACTTGTACAGCACTCCGGGGGCTCTGAGGGAGTAGGCGTAAAAAAACCGCCCATATAGGATATAGGCGGTTTTTTTAGTGTCCTGGCGGAGAGGGCGGGATTCGAACCCGCGTTAGGCTTTCACCTAAACACGCTTTCCAGGCGTGCGACTTAAACCACTCATCCACCTCTCCGCGTAAGCCAAGCATTCTAGCATAAAGACCTTACCAGATTGCTAGAATTGCGGGCTTTGAATCTTCAGCACCACATTCATGCAAACCTTAATCCTTGGCGGTGTGCGTTCAGGCAAAAGTCGTCTGGCGGAAAAACTCGCACAGCAAAGTGCCTGCCCGGTGACTTACATTGCCACGGCCAATGGCAAAGATGCTGAAATGGCGGCACGCATCGCGCATCATCGCAGTACCCGACCCGCAAACTGGAAAACGGTCGAAGCCCCCATTGCGCTGGCAAGCACACTGGAACAACACGCAACGACGGATTGTTTGCTGCTGGTGGACTGTCTCACCTTGTGGCTCACCAATTTATTGCTGGCGACTGATGTTGATCCGGATACGCTGGTACGCGAGCGTACCGCCTTGCTTGAAGTTTTACCCAAATTGCCCGGTGAGTTGATCCTTGTCAGTAATGAAACCGGGATGGGGATCGTTCCACTCGGTGAATTGACGCGCCGCTATTGCGACGAAGCCGGCTGGTTGCATCAGGCGATTGCCGCACAGGCTGACCGGGTCATCCTGACAGTCGCCGGCCTGCCACTTTATTTGAAAGGACACCCATGAAACCTGACTGGCTCGATGCCCCGCTCCACCCGCTGAATACGGCCATGGCCGATGCCGCCCGGACACGCCAGAACCAGCTCACGAAGCCGCCCGGTGCACTAGGTGAACTAGAAGAAATCGCCATCCGTCTGGCGGCCATGCAAGCTCGGGAACGCCCTTGTGTGGATACCCTGCGCATTGTCGTCTTTGCGGCCGATCATGGGGTCTGTGCCGAGGGTATCTCGGCCTTCCCACAGATCGTCACGGGAGAAATGATCAAGAACTTTGCGCGGGGCGGTGCTGCCATCAGCGTATTGGCACGACAACTGAATGCACCTCTGGAGGTCATTGAACTGGGTATCGTCAGTGACTTGCAAGACATTCCCGGCGTGCTGCATCACCCCATCGCCGCAGGCACCGCGAACTTTGCCCGCGAACCGGCAATGACGCATGAACAGTGCAGCCGCGCCCTGCAAGCCGGCCGTGAGGCCATCGAACGTGCAGTGCAAAGTGGCACGCAACTGTTCATCGGAGGTGAAATGGGCATTGGCAACACCACCAGCGCAGCGGCTCTCGCCTGTGCGCTACTGGGTGAAGAGCCGGTGCGCCTGGCCGGGCCGGGCACGGGACTGAATGCGGATGGCGTTTCGCACAAAGCACACGTCATCCTTCAGGCACTTGATCTGCACCGTGGAGCTGGCCGGCTCAACAACCCTTTTGACATTCTGTGTTGCGTCGGTGGCTTTGAAATCGCAGCGCTGGCAGGCGCCTACATCGCTGCGGCTCAAGCCGGGCTACCCGTGCTGATCGACGGATTCATCACAACCGCTGCTGCGCTGACTGCCGAACGTCTGCATCCCGGTGTATCGGCCTGGTTCTTCTACGGCCATGGCTCTGCCGAACCCGGCCATGCACACGTGTTGAAGGCATTGAATGCGCGCCCGCTCCTGTCATTGGGGATGCGACTGGGGGAGGCCAGCGGTGCGGCAGTCGCTGCCCCGCTGTTGCGCCTAGCCTGCCAGTTGCATGACGGCATGGCCACTTTCGCGGAAGCGGCGGTTTCACAAGGGAAACCTGCAACGTGAGCATTACTTTATTGCGTCATGGCACAACCCTTGCCTGCATCGATGGCGTGCTGCGCGGTCGTCGGGATGATCCATTGAATGAGGAAGGCTGGCAGCAGATGCGCGCTGCCGTATCTCCATTTTTCCCACCTGCCCCCCATGAAAAAACGGGGTGGCATACGATCATCAGCTCTCCCTTGAACCGCTGCGCGGCATTTGCGCGTGAGTTTGCACAAGCCAGCGGCCTGCCGCTTCAGCTTGATGAGCGTCTGATCGAGCTTGATTTCGGCGCATGGGAAGGCTGCCATCTCGACGCACTCATGAAGCATCCCCATGACCGGGAAGCCTTGCGCCTTTTCTGGGAAAACCCGTGGCAGCACTCCCCGCCTCAAGGAGAAACCCTGACCTCGTTCGAGGCGCGTATTCGCGCCTTTTGGCATGAACTGATCGATCGCTCCACCCAGCAAAACACGCTCGTGATTACGCATGGCGGTGTCATCCGCTTGCTATTGTGTGCCGCGCAGAAACTCCCCCGCCGCCAGTTATTGCAAATCGAAGTGCCGAACGCCTCGATACATCATCTGGCCGCACTGCCCTTACCCAAACTGCACGACCATGACGACCATGAGTAATCCATTACGCCTGATCGCCATTGCCTTGCAGTTTCTCACCCGACTACCAATCACCCTGCGCACGCCTCCTACCGATATCGAAGTCGGCTATTCCTTGCTGTGCTATCCGCTGGTGGGATTACTGATCGGCGGTGCGCTGATGGGACTGGCGATGTTATGCCAAGCTCATCTTCCACCCCTGCCCGCTGCCGCATTGCTGCTGGCCATCTGGATCGGTATTTACGGCGGACTTCATCTCGACGGATTGGCCGACAGTGCCGATGCATGGGCAGGCAGCCGTGGTGAAGCCGTGCGCGCACTCGCCATCATGAAAGACCCGAACTGCGGGCCTTTGGGTGGGGTAGCCATGATCGTCGTGCTGCTCCTCAAGTTTTCCGCACTGGCCAGTCTGCTGAGTGCAAGCATGAATATGAATGCAAAAGAATCGGCATCGTTATTGTTGCTGCCTCTTCTCCTCACGCCCATGCTGGGTCGTGCCGTCTTGTTGCCGCTTTTCATGACCACGCATTATGTTCGTGCCCAAGGGCTAGGAACCGCCATGCACGCTCATCTGCCGCATCGCGCGGCCTGGTTCATGATTGCGCTGATGACTTTCGTGTTATTTGGCTTTTTGGGTCACGCCTTTATACCCGTCGCTCTGGCTGTTTTGATCAGCTTTGTCGCACTCCGCTGGATGATGTGCCGTGTCATCGGCGGCATGACGGGAGACACGGCAGGGGCGACGGTAGAAATCGTGGAAGCGATGGTGCTTCTAGGATTTTTATGGCACTGACGGCGTGACTTCTCTGCTCTGCCCAATGGCCGGCAGTGTCGTTGCCACAAACTGCTTGCCCTGCCATTCCATGACTTCATAACGATCCAGCTCACCCGGCTTGAATTGGAAGCGGATTTTTGTGGGGTTGCCTGTTTCAGTCACGGCAAGAATTTCTATCGCAATACCTTCATGATGAATAATATTTCCAGGTGTAAAACCGTAGTGAAGCGGACGCAGAGTTTCCAGAGATTGCGCTTGAGCGGTCTGCAATATCAAGGTATCTGCATCCCATCGCGTCAAGGAATAGGGGGTTAGGCCTTCAGCCATCGCAAAAATTTTGCTGATGGAGGGCATTGGTCGTGTGGGTTTGTCTCCCAAGGAATAGGCCTTATCTGTCAGCAAGGGATAGGCCACATCAGTAACGTACTGGTTGCAAGAGAGCAGCAACACATGACGATCCTGACCCGTGGCATTTGGAAGATTCACTACACGACTATCCCATTGCCGATCCAGAAATTCTGGTACTTTGGAGGCCAGCACATAGAACACGGGACTCAGCCATAAATGCAAAACCAGCATGGAGCCCAGAAACATCCGGCCATGACGATCACTACGCACCCGCACATCGAACTCATTGTTTCGCCAAGCTTGCACATACAAGGCCAATAGTCCCGTGGCACCAAAGCCGACATACCACAATTCACGACTGGCCAGGGTGATGCCACTCAAGGGCAATAGCGCAACAAGTATCCCTGTTGCAAAGAATTGGGCAACGGCGGATTGTCGCAATAGCGGCCAGAAAAACCAACCTAGCAAGCCGGTCACGATCCACACATACACCATCGTTGGAAACAACATCCATTCACGTGCCGGGGGTGTTTCCAGAAAGCCCAGCACCTCGGCCGGCGGCGGAAAATACTGGCTTGCCAGATAGGCCGGGGCACGGAAGAGCATTTCTTGAAGAAACAAACCCGGATCGTGCCATGGATCAACATAGAACCCTGGCCCGAAAGCACCATAACCGGCATGACGCCAGAGCACCAAATAAATGATGCCAATCAAACCATAAGGCAACAGATGCAGGAAGCGTCGCCCCCAACTTCCCGACGATAAAAACAGTTCGTAACCAAGTAGATAACCGCTAATTGCCAATGCAGACTCGCCAGCCAGCAGCCCCGTAGCATACAACAGTGCCGCCAGCCAGCGATGTCCGATAAAAGGCTTGTGATGACAATAAAGGCTCAACAAGCCACACATCAGACTCAAAAGCACATTGCGATTACACAGCCACTGCACCGCACCGGCATGATGCGCATCTACCGCAAACAGCACCACAGCCAAGCCCGCAGCCCAGAGTGCAGGTATGAAGGTGCGGTAAACCACACCTGCCACAGCAACCAGCGCGCCATACCAAAGCACTGAATGCAGATGCATCAGACCTATCGCATTGGGAAACAGGGCGTAATCCAAACGTGTAAGCCATGCGGCCAATGGACGAAAAAAGCGAACCCGCGCTTCCGGATGCAGCCACCACGGCAGCTCGCCCGAAGGAATGAGCCTCTCACCATAAGCAAAATTGTCGAAGATATTTGTGTCACCCGTCATCAGCTTGATGCGCTGGGCGTAATCATCCAGAAACAAGCCATTGGAGAGCATCGGCAAGGAGATAAGCACGGCCAGCACCGCTGCCATGATGACGATGTGAGGATGTTCGAGCACCGCCTCCCGTCCTCTGAACAGACGGCTGAAAAAAGCAGAATCGCTAGGGAGAGTAGGATAATTCATGGATTGACGCACGTCATTCAGGCTTCGTACTGATGGGCACAGCCGTCCCGTATTCTACTGTTCCATGACAGGGGCTTCTGCGCCCTCGTCCTTTGTTGCATCGGTTTGTTGATGTGTGCGTCGTCGTAACCATGCGCCACCCCACGCCACCCATTCATCCACATAAGAGAATGCGACGGGGATGACCAGCAGGCTGAGGAAAGTCGAAGTAATCAAACCGCCGATGACGACAATCGCCATGGGTGCTCGAAAGCTCGGATCGGTACCGATCCCCAAGGCAATGGGCAACATGCCCGCCCCCATCGCAATGGTGGTCATGATGATCGGGCGCGCACGTTTGAGACAGGCATCGAGTAGTGCCTGACGCCGCTCCATGCCATGGTCACGTCGCGCCACGATGGCATAGTCGATGAGCAGGATGGAGTTCTTGGTCGCAATCCCCATCAGCATGATCATGCCGATCATCGAGGGCATGGAAATCGCCTTTTGAGTGACAAACAAGGCAATGAAGGCACCCGGAATGGAGAGTACCAAGGCCAGCAGGATTGTCACTGGCTGAATGAAATCCTTGAACAAGAGCACCAGCACCACATAAATGCAGAGGATGCCTGCCGTCATCGCGATGGTGAAGCCCTGATACAGCTCCGCCATGGATTCGGCATCGCCCACCGTGGTTTGCGTGATGCCGGAAGGCAGATTACGCACACTGGGGAGTGCCAATACTGCTTTTTCGATATCACCCAACGGTTGACCATTCAGCTCGATTTCAAAGTTGATGTTACGCAAGCGGTCATAACGGTCGATCTCGGCCGGGCCCGCACTCATGGAAATATGGGCGACATTGGCCAGCATGACCGGACCGTTTCGGCCGGGCAGACGTAGCCGTTCAATCTGCGCCAGATCGGCGCGTGCATCCCGTGGCAGGCGAACCACAATCGGAATCTGCCGCTGCGACAAATTCAGTTTGGCCAGTGCCTGATCGTAATCCCCGGCTGTCGCCACCCGCACGGTGTCAGCAATATCCGCCGCCGTGACACCTGCATCCGCCATGCGTGCAGAGTCCGGCTCGATGAGCAGTTCAGGGCGCACCAGACTAGCGCTGGAAATGATGCTCCCGACGCCCTTCAGGGTGCGTAGATCGGCCTCGACCTTGCGTGCATGCTGCGACAGTAGGATTCCATTCTCACCAGCCAGAACCAAGGTGTATTTTTCTGCGGCCGAACCCAGCCCCACCTTGATCTGAACACCGGGAATGACTTTCAAGGCATCGCGGATTTCGCGTTCGATATCCTGTTTGGAAATCCCGTGACGTTCCTCACGCGGCGTGAGGTTGAGGGTCAAACTTGCCTTTCGGACTTCAGCCGCCCCACCCGGCATGAAGGGATCGCTGCCCGACTTGCCGCCTCCAATGGCGGTGTAGACCATTTTCACATGCGGATTGCGTTGCAGTACCTCGCGTGCCGCTTCGGCGGTCTTGAACATATCCTGATACGTGCTCCCCGGCGGCAAGGACAGATGCACCTGCGATTGTGAAAAATCATCCGGCGGAATGAAACCCGATGGCAGCAAGGGCACCAGCGCAAACGAACCCATCAAAAAACCACCTGTGACCAGCAAGGTCAACACGCGATGACGCAAACAAGCTTCCACCCATGTGCCATAAATCCCCAGCCAGCGCGGCTCTTCTATTGCATGGGTGATTGGTCGCATCATGTAGGCCGCCATCATCGGCGTGAGCATTCGCGCCACGACCAACGAAAGAAACACTGCAATGGCCGCCGTCCAGCCAAACTGTACGAAAAACTTGCCGGGCAGCCCGCCCATGAAAGCCGTCGGCAAAAAGACGGCAATCAAGGTGAACGTGGTTGCAATCACCGCCAGTCCAATCTCATCGGCGGCTTCCATCGCCGCCTGCATGGGTGTCTTGCCCTGCGCGAGATGGCGCACGATATTCTCGATTTCGACAATTGCATCATCCACCAGAATGCCAATCACCAGCGACATCGACAACATGCTCACGATGCTGATGGTAAAGCCCAGTTGATGAATGATGGCGAAGGTAGGAATAATGGACAAAGGAAGTGCGGTCGCTGAAATGAAGGTTGCGCGTGAATCACGCAAAAACAGCCAGACCACGATCACGGCAAGAATCGCGCCTTCGATCAGCAGCTTCATCGAACCTTCATAGTTGTCGACCACGGGGTCAACGAAATTGAAGGCTTCGGTAATCTCGATATCCGGATACTCGGTTTTCAGTTGCGCCAATTTTTCGCGCACATGCTCCGTCACCGTGACAGCACCGATACCTCGACTGCGGGTGATTTCAAAACCCACCACCGGCGCACCATTGAGTAGCGCACCACTCCGTTGTTCGGCAACGGTGTCGCTCACGCGGGCGACTTCATCGAGTCGCACATGACGACCCGAAGCCAGAGGAATATCCAGGGCAGCCAGCTCCTGCGCACTCGCCACGGTGGCCACCGTGCGCACCGTCTGCTCTGCTCCACCGATATCGGTCTTTCCTCCCGAAGCCTCCTGCTGTACCCGACGCAACTGCCGTGAGATTTCAGCCGCAGTGGCATTGAGTGCCAGCATACGCGTGGTATCCAGCTCCACCCTCACCTCACGCGTCACACCACCCACACGCGAAACCGCGCCCACGCCCTTTGCACTCAACAGACGCTTGGCCACCACGTGATCGACGAACCACGATAAGGCTTCGTCATCCATGCGCTTTGAGGCCACGGTGTACGTCAGAATGGGGCTACCCGCCAGATCGAGCTTTTCAACGACGGGGTCTTTGAGATCCCCCGGTAGATCGGCACGAATTCTCCCGACCGCCGCACGTACATCATCCACGGCCTCTTGCGGCGATTTTTCCAGACGGAATTCCGCCGTCACAATGGCCGTACCATCCTGCACATGGGTATAGAGATGCTTGAGCCCGCGCAATCCTGCCAGCGTATTCTCGATCTTGCGCGCCACCTCGGTTTCCATCTGCGAAGGGGCGGCTCCCGGCAAACTGGCGGTTACCAGCACCGTCGGCAGTTCGACATCCGGAAACTGCTGTATCTCCATCGCATGAAACGAGACGATGCCCGCCAGCGTCAGCATCAGAAACAGCAATATGGCAGGAATGGGATTACGGATCGACCAGGCAGAAACGTTCATACGATAACTCCGACGCTCCGACGCTCAAACGTTTAACGCGATGTTGTCGCAGCAGCAACAGGTGTGGGTAGCGCACTCACCACCGCGACCACATCCCCATCCGCAAGGAAGCCCGCACCGGCATCCACTACCTGGGCATTGGGCAGCAAGCCTTCGACAATCTCGATTCGATCTCCCATGCGTCGTCCCGTTTTAACGCGCGTTTGTGTTACCCGAGCAGGGTCTCCGGCAACAACAAAAATATAAGAAAACCCTTCGCGCAAGACCACGGCTGCGGCAGGGATCGTCAAAGCCGGCGTTTGCCCAACATCGATCTGGCCGCGTGCAAACATCCCCGCACGCAAACCCTGACCCGATGGCAAGTCCACATACACAAGACCGTTGCGTGTACGCGGATCCACACTCGGGGCGACGGTGCGCACCTTGCCCATCAGCGTCTCGCCACCCCCCGATTCAATCTGTGCAGCCACACCCGGCTTGATACGCGCCAATTGTGCTGCAGGGGCTTCGGCATGCCATTCGATGCGCCCCCCACGAATCAAACGAAACAGCTCCTGCCCCGGTTGAGTGAGCGAGCCCACCACTGCGCTGCGCGCAGAAATCACGCCATCATCCGGTGCCGTCACATTCGCCTTGGCGACCTGCAACTGCGCCAGACGCAAGCGCGCCCGTGCTGCAAGCAAACGTGCATCGGCTGCACGCTCCCCCGTCACATACTGCCCCTGTGCCTGCGCACTATAAAAACCTTGCGCCCGCAAAGCCTGAGCGCGCTCTGCATTGCTACGCGCCTCTGTGCTGACAGCCTCCAACTCATTCACCACCGCAGCGGCCGCCGCCTGTTCGCTGCTGACCGTATCTTCAGAAATCCGCGCCAATACTTGATTTTTTCGTACATGGTCGCCCACCTGTACCCGCACTTCACTGATACGGTAATACGGCAGTTCCGCCCCGATTACGGCCTCCTGCCATGCCAGCACATTGCCATCCAGTTCCAGACGTTGCGGCCAGTTTTCCTCACGCGGCTGCGCCACGGTCACGGTCAATGCCGGTTTGATGGAATCAGCCGATTCTGTCTTCGTCTTGGTCTGAGCTTGTGCGGTGCTTTTTTCTTCAGACGACAAGAAATGAAACAGCAGAAAAACAATCAGAACCAAGAGGGCAATAATCCCCCATCCCATCCCTTTGCTTTTACGATTCGCAATCAAAGATAAAGGCCACGACATGACAACTCCTGTAATTCAAGGACGCGCAGTCCAGCGATTCAGTACTTATTGGATTATGCTGACACAGGCTAACGATCATGGTAGCCATCTCCACCCACAGAGGATGAAATAATCGTTACCCGAGACACCCACCCCACCCATCCGCCCCTCGAGGGGCGGCTACTAATTTGCTCGCTACGCTCGAAGCTTCAACCGGACTCCGTTTTAATTGTTTCACGCTAAGAAAGGACGAGCAAACCGCCCAATTCAGGCTACATGCAGTATTGCCCGCATCAGCCATCGCCATGCCTGCCGCATTGAACTCAAAGAAGGCAAGGTGCCCAATGCACACTACAACCTTGCCGACTGAATACTGAAGTTCGAAGTTCAAGCCTCAAAAACGCGCTTCACTTGTCCCTGCTTCACTTGTCCGTCAACACGCAGCGTATGCCTCCCGGCGCTTCGATGAGCGTTGCGCATAGATTGCAATGAGTGCAACCATTGACATAGTTCGCATCGGCCTGCGCATGTTTGACGAAATCCGGATCAAACAACAAGGGTCGTCCCAACTGGATGAAATCGAAGCCATCACCCATCACCCGCGCGATGCTCTCGTTACTTGAAACACCGCCGATATAGCAGACACTACCGCACTTGACCTTCTCGCGGATACGACGAGCATTTTCGATGAGATAGGTCTCACGATAAGGGTAGTAGCGAAACATTTTCGGTCCGACGACATGCAGACCGATTTTCATGATCGGATTTTTTTCCTGTGCGATCATGCCCGGCAAAATGCTGTCGCCATGAAACAGCAGCATGGGATTCATGGAACTGGTGCCATCGCTGGGAATCACGCAATCCAGACCACCTTGATCGAACATCTCGGCAATCAGCGGAGATTCTTCATACGTCACACCGCCACGCACGCCGTCGGACATGCTGATTTTTCCCAACAAGGGAAAGTCATCGCCCACCGCCTGACGTACCGCTGCCAGCACTTCCAGCGGAAAGCGCATACGATTAACCAAGCTACCACCATATTCATCGGTACGGCGATTGGTGATTGGTGAAATGAATTGCGACAGCCCGTAACCGTGACCAAAATGCAGCTCGATGGCATCAAAGCCCACCGATTTCATGAACGCGGCCGCGCGCGCCATCGTCTGCACGCGAGCGCGGATGCCCTCTTTCGACAAGGCTCCGCAGAAAAACATGCCCTGTGCCATCCCCAGTTTATTCAGGCCAAACGAAGGACCGTAAGGCATACGCGTACTCAGCTGCGTATTTTTGGAAAAGCCCCCCGCATGACTCAACTGCCCGGAAACGCAGGTTCCCGTTGTTTTGATGGTGGTAATCATGTTCGCCAATGGAGCACGGACATACTCATCCATATACATCATGTCGGCATTAAGACGACCATCATTCTCAGCCGCACAATAGGCGATCGTGGTCATGGCCGTTCCGCCTTCACCAATGCGTCGATGCAATTCAACCAGATCGGCTGAGGGCATGCCATTCGGTGATTTCCCCTCGAACGTTCCCGCCTTGATGATGCGATTACGCAGCGTCAGGCCGTTTAATTTCGCTTCAGAAAAACATTGCTGTAATGCTGATGAAATACCATCCATTGTCCGCTCGATCCATCCTTGAAAAATTCATGCGATTTTACCCACTGCAGCTTGCAACACGGTAAAGTCTTTGGAAACACAGATTAAATCCGTTCGTCCTGAGCTTGCCGAAGGGCATTTCTTGGAAACACAATGGTTTCAATGCTTCAATTTTGCTCACCATCAATCCGAACGGTTTCAAATAAATCAGCGTTTCCCTTTCGATATGAATCTCGATCTGAATCTGTTGGCCATTTATGCCCGCGTCGTTGAGGCCGGCAGTTTTGCTGAGGCCGCACGCAGGCTGGGCATTTCGCGCTCGGCCACCAGCAAAGCCGTTGCCAAGCTGGAAAAATCACTGGGTGCGCGACTGCTCAACCGCACCACACGTCACCTGAGCCTGACTGAAATCGGTGCTGCCGTGGCAAGCTGTTGTACGCGTATGCTGGAAGAAGTCGACGAAGTCGAACGACTGGCTGACAGCCTGAATTCAGAGCCGCGAGGGACTTTACGCGTCAGCGCATCCGTCGCCTTCGGCACCTTGCACGTCGCGCCCGCACTGGCTGATTTTCTTTCGGCACATCCCGAATTACGCATGGAACTGACCATTACCGACCGCTTCGTCGACCTGGCTGAAGAAGGCTACGATCTATCCATCCGTGTCACCCCCGAACCCCCGCTCACGCTGGTCGCTCGCAAACTCGCCCCTGTACGTCGCCAACTCTGCGCAACACCCGACTACTTCAAACGATACGGTCTGCCTGCGACACCGGCCGACCTTGTCCATCACAACTGTCTTGATTACACCCGTTCGGGCGAACGCGGGCATTGGCATTTCATCGGCCCCGAAGGGAGCCCGACGGATATTTCCGTGCCTGTCACGGGCTCGCTACATGTCGATGATGACGAAGCCCTCTCGCAAGCCGTACTAGGCGGATTGGGATTGGCACTGCTGCCGACGTTCATCGTTGGCGCGGAATTACGCACTGGGCGACTGCAAGCCGTGCTGTCGGAATACATTCCTGTTGAACGCCACGTCTATGCACTCTACTTGCCAACCCGACACCTACCCTCAAAAGTGCGCGCCTTCATTGACTTTTTGCTCGAGCGCATCGGGGAAGAACCTTATTGGGATCGCTAACGATCATGGTAGCCACCTCCACCCACAGAGGATGAAATAATCGTTACCTGATACCAAATACGCCTACCCCACCCATCCCCCACGGACGGCTTTGCACAGCCGTCCGGCTTCGGCGGCACGGAGCAGTGCTCCGTGAAACCCCGCCTACGCCCCCTCAAGGGGCGGCTACTGATTGGCTCGCTACGCTCGAAACTTCAACCCGACTCTGATTTTTGTATTTCACGTTAAAAAGCATCTGCTCACGTCGTACCCTAGGCAAGGTCTTATTGTTTCCAATATGGAAACAGACAAATTCCCTGACGCTATCTTATAGCCGCATGGAAACTCTATTACCATGCCTCATCCGAACCCTATTTTACGGATGATCGCGCCATGAATAACGCCAGACTGATCCTTGAATCCGACCGCATCCAGCTGCGCATGGACGACTACGCGCGTCTGCGTGAACTAACGGATGCCGACATCCTCAATGAAGAACTCGACCGCGCTATTGTCGTTCCAGACGAACGACTGTCTGCGGATGTCATCACGATGAATGCCCGCGTGGTTTATACCGATAATGTCATTGGTGACCAGCGCGAAGTCGAACTGGTCTACCCCCATGAAGCCGATGCCACCCGTGGAAAAATCTCCGTTCTGGCACCCGTCGGTATGGCCTTGATCGGCCTTGAAACCGGGCAATCCATCGACTGGACATTTCCGGACGGCAAGATTCATCGTTTGAGCGTACTGAAAGTCATGCACCCTGACGCCGCAACGTTCATATCCGCCAAATCGGCTGAAGGCGCCAGCCTCGCAGCACAGTTTTAAGTCACGATTGCGCTCGCCCTTTCCCTCTTTTGCCCTCCGTAAGCCGGACATGCCTTTGCTTGTCCGGCTTACTTTTTGACGCCACGATAAACCTAGAATCCATGCCAGAATGAGGCTTCATTCGTGTTCAGCCACGACCGGAAAACCTCAATGTTCGACCTGATTACTTGGCATGCTTACCTGACGGTTCTGCTCTATGGCGCAGGCGAGGCTTTATTGACGCTCAGCCGTCGTGCTGGGAACAAGACACGAAAAGCCGATAAAGGCTCTTTAGTGTTGCTATGGCTGGTCATCCCTGTCGCAGTCTTGCTGGCTCTATTGATCGGACGGCATCTGGAATTTGCTGACCTGCCTTTCTTTCGTACACATCACGAAATCGGCATCGCCCTCATGCTTGCAGGCATACTCCTGCGCATCTATGCCGTCGTTTATTTAGGGCGATTTTTCACTGTCAATGTCGCCATTGCGCAGGATCACACTCTGATCGATACCGGCCCCTATCGCTGGATACGTCACCCTTCCTATACTGGCATCCTGATGGTGTATCTGGGTATTGGCTTATGTCTGGCGAATGGCGTTGCACTGGCTATCATCTTGCTGCCCAGCATCACCCTCATGCTCTGGCGCATCCGTATTGAAGAAAACGCATTGCAAGCTGGACTGGGCGCGCCTTACAGCACCTATATGCAGCGCACCGCTCGACTGCTGCCTTGGATTTATTGATCGACCACCTCTGCTCCCCGCCATCATATGTTCGATTTCCTTCGCAAACTGCTGGGCAAATTTCAAGACGAACCGGCTACATCCAAACTCACGACTGATGCCACTGCCAACACGGCATCGGCATCAGCATCCGCACCTACATCGCCCGGTATGGAAACCCGTACCACGCTGAAAGCCAGAACAACTCCACCGTCGAGCTCGAATCCACCATCCTCATTCATCCGACGTGAAGCCCTGCTCAATCGCAACGAACAAATTGCCGGCTATGCATTTACCCTCCATGAAAAATTGCAACGCCGATTGAAAGATCGGGATGAAGATGACAAATTGCACAAGGCCTATGACGACGCCTTGCTGCGCAACCTGACGGCACTGGGCAGTCACAGCCTGCTGGGACAACGTCTGTCATTCATCCATCTGTCGGCCCCCTCGATCAATCATCCTTTGATCGATGCGCTCCCCGCCATCCATACCATTCTGGTTTTTGAGCCCGGACATCAAACACTGGACATCCCCTCCCTGCAAACCCGGATGGATCAACTACGCCAGCAAGGTCATCTTTATGGCTGGCTCCTGCACCGTTCTGATCTGGATACCCACACGCATCTGATCGATCTGGCGAGTCAAGCCGATTTCATTCTGTGTGAGATGACGGGCTTTGACGGTCTGGAAATCAAAAGCCTCATCAAGACACTTCATGCCAAACGCCCCGCCGGACTCGAACGTGCCCTGTTGATGGCGACAGGACTCAACACATTTGACGAATTCAATCTGTGTTTTCAGAGCGGTTTCGATTTGTTTCTTGGCGACTTCATCATCAGTCGCGAAAACTGGCATCCGCCCAAGAGTGATATCAATCGTTTGCTGGTCATCAAGCTGCTCAATCTGCTGCGTAGTGACGAGGATATCAAGATCGTTGCACACCAGGTGACGGCGGATCCGGTGATGACCTTCAAACTCTTGCGCTACCTCAACTCACCCGCAATGGGACTGCAAAGCCCCGTGGCCACCATAGAAAAAGCCGTGATGATTCTTGGCCGTGAACGCTTCTATCGCTGGCTCTCACTCTTGCTTTTTGACATCAAAGCGCCCGGCTTTCGCGAACGCCTGCTGACCGAACAGGCTTTGACACGTGCCTTCTTCCTCGAAAGTCTGGCAGGTGAAGGGCGCGTCCCCAACAAAAAAGACGAACTCTTTATCCTCGGCCTCTTTTCCATGCTGGATTTGCTGATTGGTCAGCCGCTCGAAAACATCCTTCAGCAAACCCATCTTCCGGCGCCAGTCCATGCCGCACTCATGAATGAAGCGGGTATCTACCACGACGCGCTGCATCTAGCCTGTAGTCTTGAAGATCGTGAGGAAGAAACCATCGAACACGCGGCAGCCGCATGTGACATCGATGCGGTCGCCGTGTCGCGTTACAGCATGGATGCCCTGTCTCGCGCCAATGAAGTCATGACCATCAGCGAAAGCTGAAGTAAAACTTCACGAGACCAATTCAGCTCGTTGGCGAAAGCAGTCCAATGCCTCGGGATTGGCGAGGGCTTCAAGGTTTTTCACCGGCTCTCCCATCACCACATTCCGCACCGCCAGCTCGACAATCTTGCCGCTCCGCGTCCGTGGAATATCCGCCACTTGCACAATTCGTGCAGGCGCGTGGCGCGGCGTGGTGTTGGCAACGATGGTCTGGCGGATGCGTTGCGACAATGCCTCATCCAGCGTCACGCCCTCACGCAGGCGCACAAACAGCACAACACGCACATCCTGCTGCCAGGGCTGACCAATGACAATCGACTCCAGCACCTCGGGGAGCTTTTCCACCTGTCGGTAAATCTCCGCCGTACCAATCCGCACCCCGCCAGGATTGAGCGTGGCATCAGAACGTCCGTGAATGATGTAGCCCCCGTGCCGCGTGCGTTCGGCAAAATCGCCGTGATGCCAGACCCCGGGAAAACGCGCGAAATACGCCGCCTGATAGCGCGCCCCTGTTGCATCATTCCAGAAACCCAACGGCATGCAGGGAAAAGAACGCGTGCACACCAGTTCGCCCTTGCCCTGTGCTAAGGCACGACCCTGCTCATCAAACACATCGACCGCCATCCCCAGCCCGGCGCTTTGTATCTCGCCCCGCCAGACAGGCAGATGCGGATTGCCGCCGACAAAACAGGAAATGATGTCCGTCCCGCCGGAAATGGAAGCAATCTGCATGTCATGCTTGATATGCGCGGCGATGTAATCGTAGGACTCCGCCACAAGCGGGCTGCCGGTCGACAGTAGCAGACGCAGTGCTGTCAGCTCATGGCTGCGCACAGGAGCCAGCCCCGCCTTGGCACAGGCATCGACAAATTTTGCCGAAGTGCCGAAATGCGTGACGCGTTCGCGCGCCAGATAATCAAACAGCACCTTGCCTCGCCGCGCCATCGGGCTGCCATCATAAAGCACTGCCCACGCCCCGGCCGCCAGCACCGACACCAGCCAGTTCCACATCATCCAGCCGCAGGTGGTGAAATAAAACAGCCGATCACCGGCATGAATATCGCAATGCAGACGATGCTCCTTGAGATGCTGCAACAGCGTGCCACCCGCGCCATGCACGATGCACTTCGGTACACCGGTCGTCCCCGAGGAGTACATGATGTAAAGCGGGTGATCGAAAGGCAGCCGCGCATACTGCGGCACAATGTGATGGCGATGCGGCGCAAGATACTCTGCAAGCAAAATCGCCGCAGACCATGGCGCAAGATCCGGCGGCGATTTAGGCTGCAAGGGGCAGACGATGGTACGCAGCAAACTCGGCAACTTTGCAGCAATGGCCTTGAGCTTATCCAACGTGGCAATCCGCTTGCCGTTATAAAAATAGGCATCCGTGGCAAACAGCAATTTAGGCTCGACCTGACCAAAACGATCAAGCACCCCGTCCACGCCGAAATCGGGAGAAGCCGAAGTAAACACCGCGCCGATGGAGGCCGCTGCCAGCATGATGACCACGGTTTCCGCCACGTTAGGCATATACGCCGCGACGCGATCACCGGCCTGCACGCCATCGGCACGCATTGCCGCTGCCAGTCGCGCCACGCGGCGACGCAGAGTGGAGCGGCTGAGATGGCGAATGGCATCGAGAGTTTGTCCCTCGCGCCAGGCAATCAAACCCGCCTCATGCACCTCCGGGCGCAGCAGGTTTTCTGCAAAGTTCAGCCGCGCTTCGGGAAACCAGCGCGCGCCCGGCATCCGCTCGGCTTCCAGCACAACCGTTTCCCCCATCGTGCCGATGACATCGCAATAAGACCACAGCGAAGCCCAGAACTCCTCTGGCTGTGTCACCGACCACTGATGCAAAGCCGCCTGATCCGGGAAATCCCGCTGCCAGCGTTGGCTGGCCTGCTGCATGAAGACAGTCAGATGGGTGCGTGACATGGCAGCGGCCGTCAGCTGCCAGAGAGGGGTTTCAGTATTCATGCCTTACTCACCAATTTTGCGTCTCGATTTTCTGGCATGGAGGATAAACAAGTTTCACGCTGTGCCAGTCGTGCCTGAGTCACCCGCGAGGCGGGCAGTCTGCCCAGTTGTGCCGACATCCATGCCGCCGTATCCACCAAGGCATCCAGATCAATCGCCGTCGTCAAATTCACGCCCATACCTTGCATCAACCAGACCACATCTTCCGTTGCTACATTGCCGCGCGCGCCCGGTGCGTAGGGGCAACCGCCCAGACCGCCCACCGACGCATCAAACACGCTAACCCCTGCCTCCCATGCCGCCAGTACATTGGCGATCGCCATACCCCAGGTGTCATGAAAATGTCCTGCCAGCGATGCCTTTGGAACACGCGGACTCACCGTCTCGATCAGCGAACGCACCCCCGCCGGTCGCCCAGTGCCGATGGTATCGCCCAGACTGATTTCAGCGCAGCCCATCTCAAACAACGCACCCACCACCGCAGCCACGGTTTCTTTGGCAATTTCACCTTCATACGGACAGCCCAGCACACAAGAGACATAGCCCCGCACACGCAGCCCCGCCTGTTGTGCGCGCGCCACCAAGGGCTCAAAACGGCGCAATGACTCGTTGATACTGCAGTGGATATTGCGTTGCGAAAACTGCTCCGATGCCGCACCAAAGATCGCTACTTCATCGACACCCGCCGCCAATGCCGCCTCCAGCCCGCGTTCATTGGGAACCAGTGCCGAGAAGGTGAGTTGCGCGCGCAACGACAAGCTCTGTAATTCCGCCAGCAGTTGCGCGCTATCCGCCATTTGCGGCACGGCGCGGGGCGAAACAAAAGCCGCTGCTTCGATATGCCGCAAGCCTGCTTGCGCCAAACGCTCAACGAGTTCAATCTTGGTTGCCAAGGCAACCGGCTGTGCCTCATTCTGCAAGCCATCGCGCGGGCTGACGTCAACGATACGAGCGATGCGACCGTTGCACACTGCGGCAGGCAGGCTCATGGCGCAATCTCCGCCTCGCTGAGGTTTTCAAACTCGGCCAGTTCCACCCCTTCGGCCACCTGCTCGCCTACCGCATAAAGAAAACGCCGCACCTTGCCCCGAGCGGGCGCGACAATGGTGTGCTCCATTTTCATGGCCTCCAGCACCAGCAACGGCGTGCCGCGTGGCAACACGGCTTCCAGCTGCGCTAACACAGCGACGATCTTGCCCGGCATGGGCGCGCGCAAACTGCCCTCATTGTGTGTGCTTGATACATCCTGCGCCAATGGATCCATCTTGAGCAAAGTCACGGCATGGGCTGCAAAAAACACATGGCATTTATCGCCTTCAGCAATCACCGTGGCGTAGCAGCCATGGCCATCCCGTTCAATCACTAACTGTCCCTCCAAACCCAGCGTTCCGCGCACATGACTGGCTTGTCCATCAATGACAAAGCGATATCCCGTAAGATCGCGCGTCACCTCAACACGCACTTCCTGTGCCGCATGACGGAATTGCAGCTGGCGCGTGGCGACCGCATTCAATCGCCAACCATCGGCCAGTCGCCATGGCGTATGCGGATCATCACCCGGTATAGGCATGGCTGCGCGGGCTTCCTCGCGCAGCAACTCAGCCAGCGCGGCAATCTGCCAAATCAGCGCAGGTAAAGGAACACCGTCTGCCGTCATCGACCAGAGCGGTTTTTCACGCTCGATCAACGTGGTATCAAGTAAGGCATCCCGATACGACGGGCTTGCCACTAGACGCGCAAGAAAACCGACATTACTGCTCAGTCCGACAATCTGCACTTGTGCCAAAGCCTGCTGCATGCGCTGCAATGCACGTTCCCGGCTTGTCTCATGCACGATCAGCTTGGCAAGCATCGGATCGTAATACGGCGAAATCACATCCCCCGCCTCAACCCCGCTATCCATGCGGATCTGCGACGTTTCCACAGGCAGGGCGAAATGCAGCAAATGCCCGCTCGACGGCAGAAAATCGCGCTGTGCATCCTCCGCGTAAATCCGCGCTTCCAGCGCATGGCCTTGCAGCATGATTTCGTCTTGCTGCAAGGGTAGCGGCTCACCGGCCGCCACACGCAGCTGCCACTCCACCAGATCCAGCCCGGTAATCATTTCCGTCACCGGATGTTCCACTTGCAAACGGGTATTCATCTCCATGAAATAGTAAGGTGCACCTTCGCTTTGCGTATCGACGATGAACTCCACCGTCCCCGCTCCCACATAATCCACGGCGCGCGCCGCGGCAATCGCCGCCTGCCCCATTTCAGCCCGACGCTGCGCCGTCATCCCCGGTGCAGGAGCTTCTTCCAGCACTTTCTGATGTCGCCGTTGCACCGAGCAGTCACGCTCAAACAGATGGACGCAATGCCCATGCTGATCGGCAAAAATCTGTATCTCGATATGCCGTGAACATTCCAGATATTTTTCGATCAGCACTCGCGCATCGCCGAACGCAGCCTGTGCCTCGCGCTGACAGGATGCCAGTGCCTCGGCAAAGGCCGCCGCCTCACGGACGATACGCATGCCCTTACCACCGCCACCGGCACTGGCTTTAATCAACACGGGGTAGCCAATAAGTACCGCCTGCGCAGCCAAAAAATCGAGGCTCTGCTCTGCGCCGTGATAACCCAGTGCCAGCGGTACCCCCGCTGCTGCCATCAACGCCTTGGCGGCCGACTTGGAGCCCATTTGTTCGATCGCAGCGACCGAGGGGCCGATAAATACCACACCCGCTGCGGCGCAAGCGCGGGCGAAGTCGGCATTTTCAGAAAGAAATCCGTAGCCCGGATGCACCGCCTGCGCCCCGCTGCGCTGACACGCCTCGAGCAAACGCTCGATGCACAAATACGACTCTCGCGCCTCAGCCGCGCCGATGCAGATCGACTCATCCGCCAGCCGCACATGCCGCGCAGCGGCATCCACCGTGGAGGACACCGCCACACTGCGGATACCCATGCGCCGTGCCGTGCGTATCACCCGACAGGCAATTTCACCGCGATTGGCAATCAGGATTTTGTCAAACATGGCTTATGTTCCAATCTGCCAACGTGGTTTGCGCCGTTCAAAAAAGGCCGCCAAACCTTCCTGAGCCTCCTCCGTCGCGCGTATCGCGGCAATCCGTTGTGCGGTGTCTTCCACCAAGGCATCACTCAGGGGCTGGGCACTCACCGCGGCAATCAACTGTTTGCAGGCGGCCATCGCCTGCGAACCATTGCCGAGAAGCTGCTTGAGCAGCGATTGCAGCCGCACCTCCAGCGCGGCGGCATCATCCAGCACTTCATGCACCAAGCCCATGGCCTGCGCTTCATGGGCTGTAAAACGCTCGGCGGTGAGCATGTAACGACGCGCCTGGCGCGCCCCGATCGCAGCAATCACATACGGTGAAATGGTGGCAGGAATCAAGCCCAAACGCACTTCGCTGAGGGCGAACACACTCTCCTGCGTAGCAATCGCCATGTCGCAGGCGGCAATCAGCCCCACGCCACCGCCATAGGCCGCGCCCTGCACACAGGCGATCACCGGCTGCGGCAAATTTGCCAGTGCTTGCAACATCGCCGCCAACTGGCGCGCGTCCTGCAGATTGCTTTGTGCGTCTTGTGCTGCCGCGGCCTTCATCCATTCCAGATCCGCCCCCGCACAAAAACTCGCCCCCTGGCCACGCGCTGCCAGCACCACCACACGCACTGCGGGATTAGCCCCCAGCGCACGGCAAGCCTGCGTGAGTGCGGTAATAAGCCCGGCATTAAAAGCGTTATGCCGTTCGGGACAATTCAGGCTGAGATAAGCCACCCCTTCACGCACATCGGTCAACAAAGACGGATTTTCTGGCAGATTCATCGCATTGCTTTCATCTGAACTCACAGGCGAAACACGCCAAAGCGCGTGGGCGCGATCGGCGCATTGAGCGACGCGGATATCCCCAACGCCAGCGCACGCCGCGTCTGCAGCGGATCAAGCAGACCATCGTCCCACAGCCGCGCCGTGGCGTAATAGGGATGGCCCTGGGTTTCATATTGCTGACGCAAAGGAGCTTTGAAAGCCTCTTCTTCGGCTGCGCTCCAGGTTTTACCGGCGGCCTCCAGCGCATCGCGGCGTATCGTTGCCAGCACCGAGGCGGCCTGCTCGCCGCCCATCACGGAAATGCGCGCATTTGGCCACATCCACAGCAGGCGCGGATCATAGGCACGACCACACATGCCATAGTTGCCCGCGCCAAAGGAGCCACCGATGATGAGCGTGAATTTAGGTACTTGAGCATTGGCAACAGCCATCACCATCTTCGCGCCATCTTTGGCAATTCCGGCATTTTCATGCTTGCGCCCGACCATGAAGCCGGTGATGTTCTGCAAGAAAACCAGCGGAATGCCGCGCTGGGCGCAGAGTTCGATGAAATGCGCGCCCTTCTGCGCCGACTCGCCAAAGAGGATGCCATTGTTCGCCACGATGCCGATGGGATAGCCATGGAGATAAGCAAAACCTGTGACTAGGGTCGATCCATAACGTGTCTTGAATTCATCGAAGCGCGAGCCATCCACCAGACGGGCGATGACTTCGCGCACCTCATAAGGCTTGCGCGAATCAGCAGGAATCAGCCCATAGAGTTCAGCGGGGTCGTAATACGGTTCTTCCGGCGTGGCCAGATTGAGTGTCGCCGTCTTGCGATGATTGAGATTCGCCACGATGCGCCGGCAAATGGCCAGCGCGTGGGCATCATTCTCCGCCAGATGATCCGCCACACCGGAGATGCGCGTATGCACATCGCCGCCGCCCAGTTCCTCGGCACTGACCTCCTCGCCAATCGCTGCCTTGACCAGTGGCGGCCCGCCGAGAAAGATCGTGCCCTGATTGCGCACGATCACCGTCTCATCCGACATGGCAGGAACATAAGCCCCGCCCGCTGTGCAGGAACCCATCACCACGCTGATCTGCGGAATTCCCGCCGCCGACAGATTCGCCTGATTGAAAAAAATCCGCCCAAAGTGTTCGCGATCGGGAAACACCTCATCTTGCAGGGGCAGATTGGCACCGCCGGAATCCACCAGATAAATGCAGGGCAAGTGATTCTGTCGCGCGATTTCCTGGGCACGCAAATGCTTTTTAACGGTGATCGGAAAATAAGAGCCGCCCTTGACCGTTGCATCGTTGGCGACGATCACACATTCAACCCCACTGATGCGGCCGATCCCCGTGACGATGCCGCCTGCCGCCACATCGCCTCCATACATGCCGAAGCCCGCCAGCACCGAGAACTCCAGAAACGGCGTGCCGGGGTCAAGCAGATGGTCGATGCGCTCACGCACCCACATTTTTCCTCGCGCCACATGTCGCTCGCGCTGCTCTGGCGAGCCACCTTCGACACAGCGCGCCGTCTGCTCGCGCAGATCCTCCACCAAAGCCTGCATCGCTGCGGCATTGGCGCGAAATTCTTCGCTGCGCGGGTCCAGTGTGGAAGTCAGGCGGCTCATTTCAGGCGGTCTCGTCAAACAGTTCGCGGCCAATCAGCATACGGCGGATTTCGCTGGTGCCCGCGCCAATTTCATAGAGTTTGGCATCGCGCCACAAACGGCCGACCGGATAATCGTTGGTATACCCCACCCCACCCAGTGCCTGTATCGCCTCGCCCGCCAGCCAGGTCGCCTTTTCCGCCGCATAGAGAATCGCCCCTGCGGCATCCTTGCGTAGTGCGCGTACCGCAGAGAGGTTCCCTTGGGCGGCATCGCACGCCATGCCAACGGTATACACATAACAGCGCGTCGCCATCCAAGTGGTATACATATCGGCAAGCTTGCCCTGCATCAATTCAAACATGCCGATGGGCTGACCAAATTGCTGGCGTTGATGCAAATAAGGCAGCACTGCATCCATACACGCGGCCATGATGCCCAAGGGGCCACCACTCAATACGCTGCGTTCAAAATCCAGCCCCGACATCAGCACCTTCACTCCATCGCCTACTTTGCCCAATACATTTTCCAGCGGCACTTCGCAGTCTTCAAAAAACAGCGGATAGGTATTGGAGCCGCGCATCCCCAGCTTGTCGAGCGGCTGGCCGTGGCTAAAGCCCTTGCTGCCCTTTTCCAGCAAAAATGCGGTCATGCCTTTTGCGCCCGCCGACACATCGGTCTTGGCATAGACCACCAGCACATCGGCATCGCCGCCATTGGTAATCCACATTTTCGAACCGTTGAGGATAAAACGATCGCCCACTCGATCAGCACGCAACTTCATGCTCACCACATCCGAACCAGCTTCGGGTTCCGACATCGCCAGCGCGCCGATGAGATCACCGGCAATCAAGCCCGGCAAATAACGCTGTTTCTGCGCCTCCGTGCCATTGCGATAAATCTGGTTCACGCACAGATTGGAATGTGCGCCATACGACAAGCCCACCGCCGCCGAAGCGCGCGAAATTTCTTCCATGGCAATGATGTGGGCCAGATAACCCAAGGGACTGCCGCCATATTCCTCGGCGACCGTCAGCCCATGCACACCGAGTGTGCCGAGCTTTTTCCAAAGTTCCGTAGGAAAGCGGTTTTCACGATCAATAGCCGCTGCACGCGGCGCGATTTCCTGCTCGGCAAAACGGCGTACCGTTTCACGCAACTGCTGCGCGTTTTCGTCGAGAGGGAAAGCTAATACAGGCAGACTGGAGAAGGTAGAAATGGACATCGCCGACGGCTCCTCTGCAATGACAAGTCTATAGAGAACTTTTTACGCACTGCAAAGTGTAATCGTCGGCAATGCGACTGACCAGCGTCAAGTCAACGTCAAGCAAGCATTCAGTGAAACCCGCATTTCAACATTGAATTCAGACTGATGCCTCTACCCAATCCTGAGCGTACTTGTCTTCCTCGAACACGCGCAAATCCGCATCCACGAACAACTGCGACAGCCAAGCCGTCCACGCGCCCCACTGGCTGGTGGTGAGTACGGCGATACGTCGAAAGTCATGTGCATGTTCGCGGGCGAAGCGGACTTCTTCCAAGGCCACATCCAGCGTGAAGTCAGCCATCTGGCGTAAATCGAAAAACAGATTCATCGGGCCGACGAACTTGAGCTTGTAACGCACCAGATCTTCAAATTCCTTGTAATCCGCCAGCGTAAATTCACCAAAAACGGTGACATAGACGATATTGTTTTTGTGATCGGTATTGATCATGGCCTGTCCTTTACTTGCTCACTGTCGCAGTGACGACGGCACTGCACTTGTCATCAACGACTATAGACGAATCCCGCGTCACTGGGGCAGTTTGTGAGAATGCCGTCGCAATTAACCCACTGCCAACGATCAATGCAATTCCTCCCAAGGCCATCGGTGTGAGTCGTTCGCCCCACAAGCCATAGCCAAACAAGGACGAAAAGACGACCGTGGTATAGGCAAAACTAGCAACCGCCAGGGTCTTGCCCTGCTTGTAGGCGCGCGTCATGCACAGTTGCGCAGCCGCACCAAAGCCACCGACCCCCAACAACAGCAGCACGCCGGAGGAGGTCATTCCATGAAATGGGTTTGACACCAACACCCAAGGCAAGCCTCCAAGCGTGGATACCAGCGAGAACCAGAATACCGTGCGCCCTTCGGGTTCGCCCACTTCGCCGAGCTTGCGTACATGCAGATACGCCACACTCGAAATCACCCCTGAACCCAGCCCCAGCAAACCACCCCACATCTGATCGGCTTGCCATGTGGGACGTAGCAATAGCACGACCCCAAAAAACCCCGCCAGTGTGGCCAAGGCCAGCCCCTTGCCCACCCGCTCACGCTGCCAGAACGCCAGCAGCAAGGCGAGAAACAAGGGCGAGGTGTAGTTGAGCGTCACCGCAGTTGCCAGTGGAATCAGGCTGATGGCAAAAAAGTACATTACCAGTGAAATGAAGCCCGACACGCTGCGCGTGACATGCAATCGCCAATGCGGTGTCGCCACCCGCAAGCCCGCCCAGCGCATGTAGCCGTAAATCAGCAACAGGGAAATGAAGCCGCGATAAAACACCAGCTCCGCCGCCGAAAACTGCGCTGCGCCAAGCTTGACGCACACGCCCATGCAGGCGAACAGCACACTCGCCGCAATCATCCAGAGTATCGACATTTCAGCAGCTCTGCGGATTCAAGACATCAGGAACTCGCGGCGTTGCCTTCTGCTCCATCACCCATGACACGTCGATAAAACTCATGAAAATGGCGCATCCCGTCTTCCATCGGTGACTGGTAAGGTCCGACCTGACTACGCCCCTGCTTCATCAGGGCACGCCGACCGCGATCCATGCGCTCGCCGATGTCATCATCCTCGATGGCAGTTTCCATATACGCTGCCTGCTCCGCCTCGATGAATTCACGCTCGAACAGCGCGATTTCCTCCGGGTAATAAAACTCGACGACATTAAGCGTCTTGTCCACATCCTGAGGAATCAACGAAGACACCACCAACACATGCGGATACCACTCCACCATGATATTCGGGTAATAAGTCAGCCACACGGCGCCCTGTTTGGGCTGCTCACCGTTGTTGAATTCCAGCAGTTGTTTCTGCCAGCGTTCATACGCCGGTGTGCCGGGTTTTTGCAAGCTGGTAATACCGACACGCTGGATCGAATACCATTCGCCAAACTGCCAGCTCAGATCATCGCAGGTGACAAAATTGCCCAAGCCCGGATGAAACGGCGCGACGTGGTAATCCTCCAGATAAACCTCGATAAAGGTCTTCCAGTTGTAATTGCAGGTGTGCATCTCCACGCGATCGAGCTTGTAGCCGGAAAAATCAAACACGCCTTCCGCTGCCAGCTTCATGCCTGCCAGATCCTCACCCACCTGTCGCGGCCCTTTGAAGAGCAGACCGTTCCAGTTTTGCAGCGGCTGCTTGTCCAGATGCAAACAAGGATTCGCCGGAAAATGCGGTGCGCCGAGTAACTGCCCCTGACTGTCATATGTCCAGCGATGCACCGGACAAACGATGTGTTTCGCATTCCCCGAACCTTGCAGCATGATCGCCTGCCGATGACGGCAAACATTCGATAACAGCTCGATCTTGTGCTCATGTTCCGCACCCTGCCGCACCAGCAGACGCGCATGATCCATCCACTCCAGGCTGCGATAGTCATGCGCCCCCGGCACCATCAGCTCATGGCCGACATAACCCGCCCCGGCATCGAAGAGCAGCGTCTTCTCCCGTTCGAAGCGTTTTTCATCGAAATACCACGATGCCGGCAACTGCGGCCCAATGACCTCGGACATGAGCTAACCTTATGGAAACACATCAAAATTTTGAAAGATGCGATTATAGCCCGAGGATGCAAGACTGGCCTGCGTATTCCATGAAGCCATCGCCATGAATGACATCATCGCTGTTGCCCTGCTGGCCGGGTGTATTGCTGCCCTCCCGGCCTTTCTGTTGCTGTGCTACCGCCGCACCATCCCCATTCAAATGATGTGGGTGGGCATCCTCTGTAGCTGGACCCTACCCTTCATCGGCTGGTTCGTCGCACTCTACATCGCACTCAAGGATTGGGGGATTCCCAAAGATCAGGACTGACGTCGACTTTTATATGCACAAACGTCATCGACAAAAATCGTGAGTGTGAGAACCCGACACGCTGGCACGACTACTGCGCCAAGCCACAGGCTGAAGCCAGCGTTACGCCCATCGGCAGGCAGCGAAAAACCACCCAGCGCCTGACCTGACGCATTCAGCGCCGCGCGTTAATCTCGTTTTCCAGCACGCGCAAGGTTTCGAGAATCTCGCCGAACGCCGGCACAGTGCCGAAGATCATGTTCGTCATCGCCCGGTAATCGGCCTCGACCGCCGCCAGCACCGCACCATCCGGCATCAGTCGCAAACTGCCGGGCACCGCCAGGTCGTAGCGCGCCCAACCGCGCGGATAGAACCGCTGCTTGAACGCCACCACGTCGGCCAGCAGTTCCAGGTTCGCCAAGGCTGTATCCTTCACAGGAGCAGTCGCCATCCGGGCCAGATCGTAGTAATGCCGCGAATAGCGTGGTGACTGCGGATTGCCCTCGGGCCGGTTCGCCTCATGGTGCAGGATCGTCGCCTTCTCCCAGAACGTGCGCTCGGCCTTGATGACGCGCACCGAACATTCCCACCGCGCGAACACCTGTGGAAACTGCTCGGCGGCATAGCTGACGATCATCTTGTCCTCATGCGGCAACCACGCTGCCAGCGGTCCGATCTCAAGCCGCAATTCGGGGCGCAGATAACGGTCGGGAAAGGATGCCGGATAGCGAATCTCGATCACATGCGGATCATCCGCCGCGATGGCGCACTGGCACAGATCGCCAAGGACAGAATCACCTGCGATGCGCGCCAGCAATTCGCCGCCGATAAAGGCTTGCGCCTGATCGTTGATCGCCGTGTTCAGCTTTTCCTGCTTGGCCTTGGAGCGCTCGGCCAATGGGTCTTCGCCGGTCACCGCACGCCAATCCAGAATCAGGTCGATGTCCTCGGAAAACCGCTCGATCAGCCGGTAGGCTTTCGACAAACTGGTGCCACCCTTGAACATCAGCAGGCGTGCCAACCCGGCATCGGCAAACAGGCGGTCGAGCACCCAGGTTACCCAGAAATCCTTTTCTGCCACCGCTGGCGTCGTCTTCATCTTTGCGGCCGTTTCCGCAAACAGGGCCGAACGCTCGGCGGCCGGCAGGTGAGCGATGCGATCCATCAGTCCGCCCCCACACTATCCGCACAAACCTGCTTGATGACTTCGTAAATCCAGCCCGTGACCATGCGTGTATCGCGCAGCAGGCGCGTGCGCAGTTTCGGGGCAAGCCACTGGCGCAATTTTCCGACAACAGCCGCGTCGATATGCTCCTTGCCCAGCGCCTTGATCGCCGGCACCAGCAAGCCGCTCTCGCGCAAGGCAAAGCCGGTGTCCTTCAATGCGGATTGGCGAAAGACCAATTCCTGCCCGCCTACCGCGTAACGGCGACTGGGGCCGTCGGAAAGGTACAGCCATTTCCCCGGCACCTGCGTCGAAAGCCCGAGCAGATTCAGCGCCGTGTCGCCCGAAGGTTGAATGCGCCAGTTGAACTTGCGCGCCAGCGCCTGCGCCACCCGGTCGATATCCGGGCTCAACTGCCCCAGCAGTTCGCTCTGGCGCGGGTAGTCATACACCCCCACGCACACACGGCGGATCGTCCCCGCCTTGGTCAGGGCAGAGAGTGCCTTATGGATGTTAGCCTCGCCAAAATCGGCGACAAAATCGGTCTTGGTGAATACACAACCCCTACCGCGCCCATAGATACGAGAAAGTATTTTTTGTTCAATAGCTTGCATTAACGTACCAGAACGTATTTTTTCAGAAGAATACGCCTGTTTTCCGGAAAATAACAAGTGGGGAATGGAAGCGCCAGAGAAACCCCTGATCACTCCGTCAAAGTGCTTACAACAGCCCCCGCAAGCCCCGCACCACGGCTTCACGCGTTCCTTTACCGCCTTGCTCTGCGCTTCCTTCGGTTGCTGCCAGCGCCGACTTTTTACACGCTGCGTTACTGTTCTTCCCGCGCGACCACCGTGTCATAAAGTCCGTAGTGCGCCAGACCCTCGTGACTTTCGATACCGGTGTAACGAAGCGACGCATCTTCATAGCGACGGAATGCAAAAACGGCCTGGTTCATCTGCTCGGTGTTGAACACCTTGAGGCGGACAAGCAGATGGAAATCCTGCACCGTCAAGCCGGTAACCGCGAGAAACAAATCCGGCTCCAGTTTGGTGATCACATCCTGCAGCGTGTTCTCGCGGAAGTCTGTGAGGTACATGAAGGCCGGGATGCGGGTAGCGAACTTGATCAGTTTTTCCTGCACCAGTTTGCGCTTGGACTTGTACTCCTTCTCCTCGTCGGTGAGCTGCTTCTTCTGCTTCTCCGTCAGTGCCTTGTTCTTCGCCTTGTTCTTGAGTTCCTTGACCTTCTCGCTCTTGTTGATGATGGTCTCGATGATGCTGTCGCCGAGCGCACGCCAGCCCTCGATGCGCTCCACGGCAGCCATGGCATCGGGATTGTCCATGACGCGCCGCAGCGTGTCGTTATCCACGTTCACCAGCAGCGCGCTCTCCCACTTGCGCGCCAGCAGCGTGGCCGAGGTGCCCGCCATCGCGATGTCGAGAATTCCGCCCGCGTCGATCTGCGTCATGTTCGCGCCGTCGTAAGCCAGCACGGGCAGGAAGGACACCAGTTCCTTCACCGCGTTTTCCGGGTTCGGTTCATTGGGCGACAGACCGATGCCGTACTCGGAAAGCTGCCGCAACGCGCGCGTCGGCGCGAAATCGAACACGAAGCAGACCGGCTTGAGGATTTCCTCCTCGTGTGGGTTGTCACCGTTCGGATTCTTGATCGACCACGGCGATTGCACGCGGAACGCTGCCTGGAAGTAGGTCTCGGGCGACTTGAGGTTACGCAGCATCAGCATGGACGACCACTGCGCCACGGTGACACCCGTGGTCAGCTTGCCGCACGACAACGTGATGGTCTTGGTCGCAAACCCGCTGCCGATGGCGTGGCGCACCGGCGGCAATGCATCCAGCCCGATACCCGCTTGAGCGCCCGCCGCAACCAGCACAGCGTAGTCATGCCAGAAGGTGTTGTGCTTTTCCGCCAGCAGGTTGGCCATCGCCTGGCAAGCTGCCACATTGGGCAGGAACCAGAACGAGTGTTGCAAGTAAGGCAGCAGACGCACATCGGAATACGGAAACGGCGGCCGCGTGCCCGTCTTCAAATGCTCCACCGATTTGGCCGTATAGCCGCCACGAATGATGTCCAGCCATTTCTGCACATCACTCTTGTGCTTGAACTTTGCTGCCTTGCCCGCGCCCGATGCCTCGAAGAAGGCGTTGAGATCGAACTCGTCGAATTCCCCGGCGCTGGCGATAGCCACCAGCTCATCCGGCATCTGATAAGTCAGCAAGCGCATTTGTGGCAGCGCCGCGTAAGGGTTGCGCTCGCCAGGATTTTCAACCGCAAAGGCTTCCTTGGCGCGCTGCTCATCCGTGTAAGTCCAGTTGAAAATCTGCTCTTCGATAAACTCACCCGTCGCCAGCGCCTTGAACGGCGTGCCCGAGAGGTAGAGATAAGCACGGGTGGTGATCGGCAGAAACTCGGTTTCCTGCTCCAAGGGCTCCTGCAAATCGGCAATTCTCTCCTTCAGTCGTTTGGCGTCATCGAGTTGATCCTCCGAGCGCACGATATGGTCTTCTTCCCCCTCAAACAATTCCTTTGCCGTCTCGCGCCAAGCCCCGAAGTGATACTCGTCGAACACCACCAAGTCCCAATTCACCGTATGCAGCCATTCGTTTTTTGGCTTGATATTTCCAACTGCATCGCGGCCCAGCAAATCCTGAAACGAGCCAAAATAGACCACCGGCTTTTTTCGGTCGATCTGCGTCGGGTCGCTGCCGGACGAGCGTGACAGGTACTGCCAGCCATCGAAATCCACATGACTCTCAAGATCGGTCTGCCAGGCATCCTCGACGGCAGGTTTGAAAGTGACGACCAGCACGCGACGCGCTGCCAGCTTCTTCGCCAACTGATAGGTGGTGAAGGTCTTGCCGAAGCGCATCTTCGCGTTCCACAAAAAACGCGGCGCGGCGTTCTTGTTCTCGGCCCAGATCGATTGGTAGTAGTCGAACGTCTTGTCCACGGCATCGGCCTGCTCGCGGCGCATCGGGAAGGTTTCGTGATGCGTCCCCGCGAACCGCTGGCCGGTGCGCAGCTCGGTCAGCACGGTTTTCACTTCCTTGAGCGAACAGCGCATCCACTCCAGCTCGGTGTTCTCAAAGCCTTTTCTGACCAGCGCCGCGCGCACCTCATGGTCGCTGAAAAGACTGCCGTCCTCGCGCTCGGCGGACTCGTCCAGTTCGATCTTGTAGTTCTTGATGGCGGCGGTCTTGAGCTGCTCACTGATGCGCTGTTTCACGTCGCGCGTGGTCTGGCCTACCTTGAGCTGCCCCTGGTGCGCCGTGTCGGCAATCGAATAGGCGTAGATGCGCGGTCGCGCTTCCGGCCTGGGTGCAAGGATTTCGTCGATGGTTTTACTCATGACATCTCCTCGATGATTTCCCAGTGGCCGGTTTTATCCGAACCCACCCGCCGGATTCGACCTTGTTCGCGCAGAGCTTTGAGATGGCGCTTGATGGTTTTGTCGGTGACGCCCAAGACGCTCGCCATCTTTTCCGCCGTGGCTTTGGGATTCGCTCGCAGCAGAATCAGAATCTTGCCGGAAACTTTATTTACAGGGACATTTACACCGACATCTGCCACCGTCTGCGTTGCCACATCGATAAACTTGTAGAGCGAATTGGTGATCGCGTCGATCTGCTCGTGCCAGGCCGGAGAATCGGTGTAGAACGGATCAAGCGGGGTCACGGCGTTTTTCCTTCCGGCCTGGGTGTGAGGATTTCGTCGATGGTGGGTTTACTCGTCTGCATCATTGTCGAGACTCATCACCCTGACTTGGGATTCGATGTACGCCTGCTCCTGCTTGGTGATGCCGTATTTCTCATAGAGCGCTTCATCCGTCCAGGTGCAGTTCCATTTCTGGATCGGCACCCAAGTGTAAGTTGAGTGCGTTGCATGCTGAGTGATCTTGCGTAACGAAACCAGGAAACGAAAGAAGCGAGTGGTGTAATACGACTGGAGGCTCTTGGCCGCCTTCTCCGATTCAACGGAAAAGAACAGGAACGATTGCGTGCAAACGGATGGCGATGGTGCAATCAACGGTCTCCCCAGAATCTGATGCGGCAGCGCATCGCCACCATTGAATGCCTGAGGAACTAGAACTTTCCATGTATCGATGAGATGCGCACTCTTGGTTACTTCCTTACGTGCAATGTAGCCCACACTGCGTTTCATCGTGCGGATGTAGTAGAGCGGCAAATCCCCAGCGCGTTCCTTTTCGTGAAAGCCGTCGAAATTCGATGTCCAGCCAAATTCCTTGTCGCGGGCGAGGATGGTGTTGATGGACGGTTCAGACTGCTTCTGCACTTTTCGCAGAATCGACATGGCGCGCCCATCGCGCACAAACACGTCGTACTCGCCAAGATTACGCGCCATCGGCCCAACAATTTCCCCGCTCCGGCTGGTCGTTACATTGCAATCACCGTTGTGCGCCGCATCCCACAAGAAATAGCAAACACCGGCCTTGACCTCAACCCCCGGAAACACGTCGTTGGCCGCCGGATAATCGACAAGCTCGCGCATCCTCCGATCCCCGAGCATTGTCTGCCGGAACTCACTGAGGCCAAGACCGGAAGCCATCCAGCGCGAAGGAATAATCATGGCGAGATAGCGTGGTTCGAGCTTTTTCGCCTGTTCAACGAAATGCTGGTAGATCGGCACATCGCGCGTACCACCGTCCGAGCCAAGTTGATACGGAGGATTCCCAATAATCACATCGAATTGCATGTTGTCTCCAAACAGTTCGGCGATCCAAGCCTTGATGTTGTCAGTGTGAATGAACGCGTAGGCATGGGTTTCCAGCTCCTTACCCCGGTCGTAGGTCGCCTGACCTGCACCACAAAGTGAGCATTTTCCATTCACCCACTTATGCTCGGTGCGCTCAAACCAGATATTGCCCGCATCGCTGGTGAACGACTTGGCGACGGAATGCGGCCCATTGGCGTGCTTCGAGCAATACACGCTGCGCCGCGCCAGCAGGCTGGTGAGGTGGGTGATGCCGATGCCGAACACTTGCCGGGTCAAAATGTGATTGACGCGTTTTTCGAGGTTCGGCATTTCGTCCGCCAGCCCTTTGGTGAGGCGGCTGGTGATCTCGCGCAGGAACACGCCGGACTTGGCGCAGGGGTCGAGGAAGCGCACCTTCTTGTCCGCCCAGATATTCGCCCCGTTATGGCTGGCCGCCCAAGCTTCGGCCAAGGTGTCCAGCATCCGGTTGGCGAACTCGGGTGGCGTAAACACTTCGTCGTTGGACAGGTTGGCGATGCAGGTCAGCACATCCGGATTGCGGCCGCGCAGGGTGAAGCTGGCTTGCATCATGATTCGTCCTCGCCACTTCGGTGGTCATCACCGGCCAGCTCGCGCTCGATCTGTTCGATGCTGGGCAGGCTGGTTTGTAGCTCTGGCGGTAAGGATTCCACCAGCTGATATTCGGATACGCCGATGGGCTGGGCGTTATTACGCAACGCATATTCGGCCACCACCTTGTTTTTGCTTTTGCACAACAGCAGGCCGATGGTGGGGCCGTCCTGCGGGTGCTTGATCTGTGCATCGACGGCAGTGAGATAAAAGCTCAACTGCCCAAGATGCTCGGGTTTGAACTTGCCGCCCTTGAGTTCGATCACCACATAGCAGCGCAGCTTGAGGTGGTAGAACAGCAGGTCGATGAAAAACTCGTCGCCGCCCACATCCAGCAGCACCTGCCGGCCGACGAAGGCAAAGCCTGCGCCCAGCTCCAGCAGGAAGTCGGTGACGTGCTTTACCAGGGCGTGTTCGATCTCGCGTTCCTGCGCCTCGTCCGTCAGGCCGAGGAAATCAAAACGGTAGGGGTCCTTCAACGACTCGCGCGCAAGATCGGACATCGGCTTGGGCAGACTGGCGTTGAAGTTGGTGACAGCCTGGCCGGTGCGCTCCAGGCGGCAGGTTTCGATATGGATGTTCAGCACGTTGCGCGACCAGCCGTGCTCGATGGCGCTCTGGGCGTAAGCCAGCCGTTGTTGCGCATCTTTCAGACGGGTGAGCAGCACCAGATTGTGTCCCCAGGGCAATTGTCCAACAGCCTGTTGGACAATTTCGGCATCCGGCCACGCTTCGGCAAAAGCGCGCATGTACATCAGGTTGGCACGGGAGAAACCCTTCATGTCAGGAAAGGCTGTGCGCAAATCCTGCGCCAGCCTTTCGATCACCTTCGCGCCCCAGCCTTGCTCGGCCTGCCGCGCCAAAATGTCGCGGCCGATCTGCCAGTAGAGCAACACCAGCTGGCGGTTCACCGCCAGCGTAGCCCGCTGTTGTGCACTGTGAATGCGTGCCTTCAGGTCGGACAACCAGTCGGCGTAACCTTCGGGCGGTGTAGTCAAGCGCACTGGCTTGTCGCTCATGGCTGCTTTCCCTCCAGTCGCCGTGCACCCACATCCGCCAGCAACAGTTTCATTTGCTGGATGGCGGTTTGGTTTAGTAGTTTCAGCCGTTCGGTCTGCACCAGCCCCTGATGGATGAAATGGGCGTTCAGTGTTTCCAGGTTGGCGAGGCACACCAGTTGCGCTGCATTGGCTTCGTCGCGGATGTTGCCCTTGTTGCCGGGGTTTTCTTCGCGCCATTGTTTTGCAGTTTTGCCGAACAGCGCCATGTTGAGCAGGTCTGCCTCGCTGGCGTAGATAAGGTTGATCTGCTGCGGCGTCAATTGCGGCGGAATCAGGTTAGTCTTGATGGCATCGGTGTGGATGCGGTAGTTGATTTTGGCCAGGTTGCGGCGGATGTCCCAGCCGAGCTGCTGGTATTCCGTCTCCTTCAGGCGCTGGAATTCCTTGATGAGGTAAATTTTGAATTCCGCGCTGATCCACATGCCGAACTCGAAGGCAATGTCCTTGTGAGCGTAAGTGCCGCCGTAGCGCCCGGCCTTGGCGATGAGTCCGATGGCGTTGGTCTGTGCCACCCATTCCTTGACGCTGAGCTTGTAGTTGTTGAGCCCCGCCTGCGTTTTAATTGCGGCGAATCCGCCATAATTAAAATCCGGGTTGTGAACCTGCTCCCAGATACCAATAAATTCCACGGTGTTGCGGTTACGCAGCCAGTCGGAGATGAAAAAGTCCCCGTCCTTGGCTTTAAGCATGTCCGTAAGCGAGATGAAATCCTTGTCGCCTTCGGAATAGACCGTAATGGATGTGCCTTTAACATCAATCTTGGCCATGTTCAATTTTCCTCCAGTCCAGCCAGCTCGCCCACCGTCATGGGCGACCAGGTCTTTGTCGGCATGAAGATTTCGTGCTTGCCGAGGTGGGCGAAGAGCGAATCTTCCGCGCTGAAGGCGGACGAGCCTGTAAGCACGTCGAAGCGGAAATCGCGGCGCTGGAACTTGCCTTTGCCGAGGTAGCCCCATTCCGCAAAGGTAATCGGCTGCCCCCCGCTGTCGCGCATCGTCAGGGCATCGCCGTGCACGAGATTCCGTGACAGGATGCCCGAAGCAGCCCGGTACAGATTGTCTGATTCCTCGATGGCCAGATAGCCGGAAAAAATTTCGAGCAGGTTCGCGCGGCACTCGGCGATGTTGTCGGCAAGAAGTTCGATGCCATAGATGCACATCAATGCGAGCAGCGCATAGTGCCGTCGCTCGAAGTCCGACTTGCCGTATTTGAGTTCAACGGCTGCGAGCTTGCGCTGCAGCACCCGGACAAGAAAGTTTCCGCTGCCGCAGGCCGGTTCCAGAAAACGGGAATCGATACGTTCCGACTCGTCTTTGACGAGGTCGAGCATCGCATCAACCATCCATATGGGAGTAAAGACTTCGCCATGATCGGCGACACGTTGTTTTGATTTAACCAGACTCATGGGGTGACGACGCGCAGTTCCTCTTTCAGGCCAAGAATGCGAAATCTCGACGTGGCGATCCTGCAAGTAACCATTGCTTCCCCTTTACATGGCATTTGTATCGTTGAAGTCCGGTAGTGTAGCGGGGAGTTCGGCACAATCCAATATTCATGGCATGTAGAACTCTCTGGAGGCCCACATGGCCACGCATTACTCGACAAAAGGATTCTTCCACAACACGCCCAAGGCTCGTGACGGAGCGGTCAGGATTTATTCCACCAAAAGGCAGTCTTGGCAGGACGGTAATCCAGCCCAAAAAGCGACGTGGGTAGAAACGTGGGTAAGAAAACAAAAACGCCCCGAAAGATTTCGGGGCGTTTTTGTTTTGTACTTGGCGGAGTGGACGGGACTCGAACCCGCGACCCCCGGCGTGACAGGCCGGTATTCTAACCAACTGAACTACCACTCCGCGCTAACCTGCTGACACAGAACTTCTGTGCCTTGAATCCTGGCGACCCCACGGGGATTCGAACCCCGGTTCACACCGTGAAAGGGTGTTGTCCTAGGCCTCTAGACGATGGGGTCTGAACACTTAATACTTGAACACCGCTGCCAACAATCGCAGAAAACCTCTACGCTCATCAGCAAAGACGCACATTCTATTATTTCAATCGTTGGTGCGTCAACCATTTTTGCATCATTTTTCCTTGTTTCTATCGTTTGAATGCTGTTTGAGTATCGTTTAACTCATCCCGCCACGCCGAAAAAATGTTCAACCCCATGATGCGCTGACCAGATAGTCAAAACACCCGCACCAATCAGGAGCACCTGATACAAGGTCGCGCGTAATTCGGTTCGTTTGTGCAAGCCGGGGATGAGATCCGCCACTGCCACATAAATCATGCTGGCAGCGGCCAGTGCCAAAAATACGGGAACAGCGCCTTGTAAGGCGGAGAGTGCAAAATAAGCCAACAGCCCACCCACCAGCGTTGCGAAAGTCGACAATACATTGAACAGCAAAGCCTTTGCACGCGCATAGCCTGAATGCAGCAGGATGACGAAGTCACCGACTTCCTGCGGAATTTCGTGGGCGATGATGGCCAGAGAGGTCACGATGCCTAGCTGGATGCTTTCCATGAAAGCCGCTGCAATCAACACACCATCGACAAAATTATGAAATGTATCGCCCACCATGATGAGCAAACCGCTACGTCCACCGTCGTATCCCCCTTGATGCGAAGGTGAGGAGTGGTGGCCGTGATGATGAGAATGTGCATGATGAGCAGCCGAGTCATGTGCATGTGCTGCGGTGTAAGCCGTCTGTTCATGCCCCTCACAGTGTTCCATGTGACAGTGCCGCCACAAGACCAGCTTTTCCAGCACGAAAAAACCAAGTATTCCCGCCAGGACGATGGCAGAAGTCGCACTGGCATCGCCGCTGGCAATGACGGCATGGGGCAGCACTTCAAGGAAAGCCGCACCCAGCAACGCGCCAATGGCATAGCTGACCAGCAAGTTCACCCAACGCTGATTCGCCGTAAAAGCCAATAATGCTGCGGCCAATACCGACAACAAGCCGCCCGCGAAGGTCGTGGCAAGAATCCAGGCAAGAACAGACATTTTCGTTACCGGCAAAACCGTAAATTATAAGGGTACGCGAAGAATCAGGTACAAACTTCGCGCCAGATCAGGCTCACCATGCGTCCTGTGATGCCATCACGCCGATAGGAATAGAAGCGTTGGCGATCTGTATAGGTACACAAATGACCGCCCGTGATATGAACAATGCCTCGTCGCATCAATCTTTGTCGCGCCAGCAGGTACAAATCACATAACCACTTGTTCGATTCATGTCCGTGCGGCTGAAAAGCGAGTTGTGCATGAGCATCCTGCTGCATGAAAAGCGTTCTGACTTCATCACCCACCTCAAAGGCCAACGGGCCAATTGCAGGCCCCAACCAGACATGTATCCGTTCCGGTGGCTCATCCAATTTATCAAGTGTTGCCTCGATAATGCCTGCCAGCAAACCCCGCCAACCGGCATGTATTGCGGCAACACATGCGCCATCGGAAGTCGCCAGCAGCAAGGGCAAACAATCTGCCGTCATGACGGCACACACTTGATTCGGCTGACGTGTAAAACTGGCATCCGCCTCCACGCCACAGCCATCCTCATTGCAGGATATCGCTGCATCGACGACAGAGATGCCATGAACCTGATTCAGCCACAAGGGTTCCGCAGGCAGAAGTGTTCGCAATCGCGCACGATTTTCCTTCACGGCGACAGGATCATCGCCCACATGCGTTGCGACATTGAAGCTCGCATAGGGCAACGAACTCACGCCTTGCAATGTAGTCCGCGTCGTCACCAATGCACGGACTCCAGGTAGCGTCACGCCACCCCAGTCGGGGATCAATATGCCTGCATTCACATTCATGTCCGCCCCAATACGCGTGCGGCTTCCAGCAAGGTGGCCATATCTTCGGGCAAACCGGTTTCCCACGCCAGTTCGATCTGCCGCACCGGGTGCTGTAAAGCCAGTCGCCATGCATGAAGTGCCTGACGTTCAAAAGCGTCATACAGCGGAATGCCTGAGCTGCGTTGCCGACCATAGACAGGGTCGCCGACCAGAGGATGTCCCAGCGATGTCATGTGGACGCGTATCTGATGGGTGCGCCCTGTTTCCAGACGACATTCAATCAAGGTCGCGCCAAACAGCGATTCACGCACTTCATAATGCGTCCGCGCTTCCTTGCCTTGTCGCTCCACAGGAACGATAGCCATTCGGGTACGCTGGGTGGGATGACGTCCCAAGGGAGCATCGACGATGCCCTTGCCTTTTACTGTCCCCAAGACCAGCGCCAGATAATGTCGCTTCACGCTTCGTGCCTGTAACTGGCGAACGAGATCCGTCTGGGCTTCCAGCGTTTTAGCCACCACCATCAGACCCGTCGTATCCTTGTCGAGTCGATGCACGATGCCACCACGCGGCAACTGCGCCAAACGCGCATCATGATGCAACAAGGCATTCAGCAAAGTACCTTGCCAGTTGCCACTTCCAGGATGCACGACCAGCCCCGCTGGTTTATCGATCACAAGAATAGCCTCATCCTCGAACACGATATTGAGGGGAATATTCTCAGGCAAAGCGGCCGTCTCGCGGGGATCCGGCATGGCTTGCAGCGCGATTTTTTCTCCCCCCCAAACCTTGCGTTTGGCATCTGCTTGGACAACCTCATCCAACCGGATGTATCCATCCCTCAGCCATGTTTGCAGACGATTGCGTGAATATTGTGGTAGCAGTCGCGCCAGTGCCTGATCCAGACGCAACCCGGCGCAATCTTCTGGAATCACAAAATATTGCAGACGATCGACGAGAGGGTCGACAAAAGCATCCTCCATCGGGTCATCCGATGGGCTTGCGTTATAATCAGCAGGATTCGTTTGCGGAACTTTCACCATGCGTAGTTTAGCGGCTCTAGCTGTCATTTTTGCGATTTCCTTCGCACCCCTCTCCCTACTCACGGGCTGTAGCTCAACACCTGACCAGTCTGACGAGACTTCAGGGTGGTCTGCACAGAAGCTTTATGACGAGGCGCGAGAGGCCATCAACGATGGCTCATGGGAAAAAGCCGTCAAACTCTTCGAAAAGCTCGAATCACGCTACCCCTATGGTCGCTATGCCCAGCAGGCACAGTTGGAGATCGCCTACGCCAACTACAAGCAATCCGAACCCGCCTCTGCTCTAGCAGCATGTGACCGTTTTATTCGTCTGCACCCAAACCACCCCAATGTCGATTACGCCTACTACCTCAAGGGCATCATCAACTTCAACGAAGATCTCGGGCTCTTTGGGTATGTGAGCCAGCAAGACATGACCGAACGCGACCCGAAAGCAGCGCGTGAATCTTTTGATGCTTTCAAGGAACTAATCACCAAATTTCCTAGAAGCCGTTATACCCCCGATGCCACGGCGCGCATGAAATACCTCGTGAATTCGCTGGCCGAGCACGACGTCCATGTGGCACGTTACTACCTCCGGCGCGGCGCGTATATTGCCGCACTCAATCGGGCACAGGATGTCGTGAAAGCCTATAACGGCACACCAGCGACCGAAGAAGCCCTGTTCATCATCATCCGTTCCTATGACGCTTTGGGAATGAACGAACTGCGTGACGATACTGAACGCGTCATGCGTCGTAATTTCCCAAAAAGTGAATATTACGCACGCGGCTTCGAGCAAAAAGAACCTTGGTGGAAGCTCTGGTAAGTCATAGAATTGCCCGCCGCATCAAGCTCACAACCTGACCAGTTGCTTGCCGAAATTCTCGCCACGCAACAAACCAATCAGCGCACGAGGGGCTTGTTCGATGCCCTCCACGATACTTTCACGATAGTGGAGTTGTCCGGCTGACCAGTATTGATCCAGTGCCGCCAATGCCACAGGCCAGCGATCCATGAGTTCAGTCACAATAAAGCCTTGCAAGCGGACGCGATTGACCAGCAAAGAACTGAGATTTCGTACAGGGTAAGGCGCACTGTTGTACTGCGCAATCATGCCGCAAAGGGCAATACGAGCATGTTCATTCATGCGCCCTAGCAGGGTATCGAAAATCTCACCCCCCACATTCTCAAACAGACAATCAATCCGATGCGGTGTGGCGGCCTTGAGGGCAGGCCAAAACTCACCCGCCTTGTAATCGATGCAGTCATCAAACCCCAGTTCGTCGATGACATAGCGGCATTTCGCCGCGCCTCCCGCGATGCCTACGACATGACAGCCGTGTAATTTGGCGAGTTGCCCCACCACACTGCCCACAGCACCCGCCGCCGCAGTGACCACCACCGTCTCATCCGCACGAGGCTGGCAGATATCAAACAAACCGATCCATGCCGTCACACCCGGCATCCCCAATACGCTCAAATAGGTCTGAAGCGGAGCGCGTGTCGCATCCACCCGAACCAACCCGTCCCCCTTGCTGAGTGCATATTCCTGCCAACCCAAACGTCCCACGACATGGTCACCTACAGAAAATTCAGGGTGTCGTGAGGCAACGACCTCGCCCGCAGTGCTCCCCAGCATGACTTCATTCAGTGCTTGAGGCGGCGCATAAGAACGTGCCGAATTCATGCGCCCACGCATATAAGGGTCCAGCGAAAGCCAGTGATTGCGTATCAGTAATTCGCCCGCTTCGGGCTCCCGTATCGGCGTTTCAATCAGACGAAACTGATCTTCCGTCACCCATCCTTGCTGGGGAGGGCGACTCACCAGCACGATCTGACGATTGATTTCACGACGCATCACTCACCCCACCACGGCGCTCATGCCGCCATCCACAACAAGACATTGCCCCGTGATATGGCGCGAAGCCTCAGACGCCAGAAACACAACCGCGCCCTGCAAATCATGATCGTCACCGATGCGTTGCAAAGGGGTGCTGGCAATCACTTGTGACTCCATGCTATCCAGCAAACCATTCGACATTTTCGATCGAAAGAAACCCGGACAAATCGCATTGACATTGATGTGATACCGCCCCCACTCAGCCGCCAGTGCGCGGGTAAAATTCACCATGGCACCTTTGCTGGTGTTATAAGCGATGGTCTGGATTTCCGGCGGATTGCCGCCCAAACCAGCAATCGAGGCGATATTGATGATCTTGCCACACCGACGAGGAATCATCGAACGCACGCCCACTTCCCGAGCCAGAAAAAACGGCGCATCAATATTGAGTCCCATTACCTTGCGCCAAGCCGCATCCGGATAGTCCTCCGCCGGTGCGCCCCAACTGGCACCGGCGTTATTGACCAAGATATCGATGGCATCATGCTGTGCCAACACGGTATCCACCAAAGCCTTGACGGCCTCCGGGTCGGACAGATTGCCGGGTACGGCCAGCACGGTACAGCCTTGCTTGCGCAGATGCAAAGCGGCCTGTTCAAGCTCATCGGCCTTGCGTGCCGTAATGACCAAACGCGCACCCATACTCCCCAGTGCTTCAGCCATCTGCAATCCCAACCCGCGCGATGCACCCGTCACGACGGCAACCTTGTCCTTCAGATCAAACAATTGTCGAATGTCCATCTTGATTTTCCAATACAGTCAAGTCAAAAGACATTATCTACGAGCCTATTCACGAACCATCAGCATGGATTCCAAAACGCGCGGGGATGCCAGCATTTCCCAATGACCCAGACCCGTGATCGCACGATAATCCGCGCCCTTCATCGTTACGGTTTCGACGGGGTTCATCAGAAGGTCATGCAGTCCATGCAAAATCACATACGGAATGACCAGTGGCATCTCTTCGAAAAAATCCTTCAAATCATTAAGCCAAGCACTATTCACACTCATTTGTCTCAAATTACGTCCCCATCCAGGATACAGATGTAGCAGCGTCGTTCCCGCATGAGCAGTTCCCATCGTAATCAATCGCTCAACATGATCCTCACCATAACGCCGCAGATACGCAAGGCAAGCCAAACCGCCCATGCCATGTCCCACCAGAATGATTCTGTCCGCTTTCAACTCAGTTCTGAGCCATTCAACACGCCGCGCGATCTGCTCGGTATAGCCGTCAATGTCCCCCTGCAAAGGCTCCAGCGTCACTGTGGCGACAGGATATCCCCGTGATTCCAGACGCGGCTTGAGCCACCACCAGACACCACGATTCCCCGCATAACCATGCACCAGCAAAAAGGGGGTGAGTTTGTTCGTTTCTTTATGCGCAGCAACAATCTTTCGCGCATCTTTTCTCATAAAAAGTGAAGGAAATGCACCTGTCCATTCAAGAAGCCCAATGATGCAGCTTTCACGCAACAGGGTTTTCAGCAAGGCAGGCATATCCCATACAAGCGGCTGCTGATCCAGTGTTCGATGAAAATAGCCAAATAGATACACCACACCGACCCCGCCAATGCGTAAGGTGATGGAAAAACACAACAATAGCGTCATTGCTCCCATCACAGAGACGTGTAACCATCGTGTCAGCATGAATGTGCCGAACACATAGGCAAAAATCTCAAAAAACAAAAGCAGGCGTAGCAGATCAGCCAGCATAAGACCCCAAAAAAAACGAGAAAACAATGAGAATTTTGCCGGTGACAGCAGGTTTTACGCAATTTTTTACACAATTATTATTGCCTGCCCATGCTAACATTACGCGAATAGAATAAGTTCCCGTAAAAAACGCACGAAGCAAATGACTCGAACGCAACATACGGATGACGCTTCATGACAGTGATGACCGAGTTTTCCCCTCCGATGACCGAACGGCGTACAGACCTTCGTCTGCGTGAGTTTTTTGACCAGGCATCCTTACTGATAGAGCCCTTCTTTGATCCTGCCAATAGCTGGAATGGGCAAACACTGGAGTTGCTTGCTTTCCGCGTCATGCGCGAGAATTTCCCCCAGATCAGTCACGAAGAGACACAGGCTTTTGTCAGCGCCGCAAAGCTCATTTTTGCCCGTCGCCGGACAAATCCATAATCGGGGCATCACAAAAACCGGAGAGAACGGAGAGGACGACCGATGGCGGGCGAAAAAAAAGGGGATTCCATCAAGGAATACAGCTTTATCTGGGAAGGTCGCGACAAGACCCAGAAAATCGTGCGTGGAGAAATTCGCGCCGGTGGCGAGGCTTTTGTGCGAACCACCCTGCGTCGGCAGGGCATCATGGTCACCAAGATCAAGCAGCAAAAGCTCTCCAAGCTAGGCAAGGTCACTGAAAAGGATATCACGCTGTTCACACGCCAACTGGCCACCATGATGAAAGCGGGCGTGCCATTACTTCAGGCCTTTGATATCGTCGGTAAAGGTGCAAGCAATGCAGCTGTAGGAAAGTTGCTGGGCGACATCCGAACGGATGTTGAAACGGGTTCCAGCCTGAATGCCGCTTTCCGAAAATACCCACTTTATTTCGATGCCCTGTTCTGCAATCTGATTGGCGCAGGCGAACAGGCCGGGATACTGGATGCCCTGCTCGACCGACTGGCGACCTACAAGGAAAAGATTCAGGCCATCAAATCCAAGATCAAATCGGCTTTGTTTTATCCGATCTCGATCATTGTCGTTGCTTTCATCATTGTTGCGGTCATCATGATCTTCGTGATTCCGCAGTTCAAGGCAATCTTCACCAGTTTCGGTGCTGACCTGCCCATGCCGACCTTGATACTCATCAGTATTTCAGATGCCTTCGTGGAATATTGGTACTTGATCTTCGGCATTATCGGTGGTGGCTTCTATGGATTTTTCGAAGCATGGAAACGTTCCAGACCCATGCAAATTGCCATGGATCGCCTGCTACTGCGACTCCCTGTATTTGGCGATTTGATCCGAAAGGCCACCATCGCACGCTGGACACGCACCCTCTCGACCATGTTTGCCGCGGGCGTACCACTCGTCGAAGCCCTGGATTCCGTTGCTGGTGCCTCGGGTAACTATGTTTATCTCACGGCAACCATTCAAATACAGTCCGAAGTCAGCACCGGTCAGAATCTGACAGTTGCCATGCAAAATACCAATCTGTTTCCCAATATGGTGCTGCAAATGGTTTCTATCGGTGAAGAAGCCGGGCAACTCGATTCCATGCTGGCAAAAGTAGCTGACTTCTATGAAGCCGAAGTCGATGATGCGGTCGATGCACTCTCCAGCCTCATGGAACCCATGATCATGGTCGTGCTCGGCTCTTTGATCGGCGGCATGGTCGTCGCCATGTACCTGCCCATCTTCAAGATTGGTGCCGTTGCCAGCTAACGATCATGGTGACCATCTCCACCCGCAGAGGATGAAATAATCGTTACCC
>CAYTHB010000001.1:0-152328 GCA_964437515.1 uncultured Sterolibacterium sp. | reverse complement strand
CCCTCTTGGAAATCCACACCCAAGTTCAGACTCATACCATGTTGGAAAAGACTATAGGTTGCAGAATTTCGCTTTAAAGCTAAAATTTAACCATGTACGAGATCATCCACTACCTCGACGAGGCCGAGAATGATGTGTATCAGGGCTGGCTCGATTCCTTGCGCGATCGTGTCGCCAAGCTGGCAATCATCAGGCGTGTTGCTCGTATAGAAGTGGGGTTGTTTGGTGACTGCAAATCGCTACGCGATGGTGTTTGGGAACTCAAGGTCGATGTCGGTGCGGGGTATCGTGTGTACTACGCCTATGTAGGTAATAAGGTGATCATGTTGACCAGCGGTGGCAACAAAAAGTCGCAAAACCGCGACATCGAGCGTGCTGTGAGGTTGTTGAAGGACTGGGAGAGGCGAAATGGCTAAGACACATACACATCGAATCCACGAGGAAGCAACAGTCGAGATGTTCCGTAAGGATCCGGAGCTGGCCGCCGACTATCTCAATTCTGTATTGGAAGACGGGGACGAGACCGATCTGATGTTGGCGCTGCGTACCCTGAGCAAGACGTTCGGCGGTGTGCAAGAGGTGGCTCGTCAGGCGGATGTCAATGCCCACACCCTGTACCGAACTCTCTCTGAGAAGGGCAATCCTGAGCTGAAAACCTTGTCGGCGATCCTCAAAGCCATGGGCATGCGTTTGGCGATCCAGCCCTTGTACCAATCCTGATTCCCCGGCACAGAAATCAAAAATTGATCAGAAGTCATATTTTTCAGCCAATTTTTCCTGAAAAATAGCCATTTTCTTGCTCAACCCCTGTTTCAAGGCGCACTTATCCCGTGATGGCGTAAATACGCCTCTCTCTGCAGCAACAGACCAATAAATCAGTCTTGATCCCGACATTTCAACTGTCGCAATTGAAACTGCGCCGCTGCAATTTGTGTCTCCAGTTGTTCGGCCATTTCATGCAGTAGATCGCGATGAGCGTCTCGACGGCGAGCCAGTGCGGCAGCGGTATACAGTTCATAAAGCTTCGAGGCCAACATCTGATTGAGCTGTGTGCTGATACGGGCAATACGCCGCTGGATACGCTGGATTTCGCCTCGCAGGATGGCTTCGGCGTCATGGGCATGATCGGAAGACTGGGTACGGGATTGCGTAGAGGGTGAAGTAGATTCGGGTTCTGTTGGTGGGCGACCCGCTTGCCATTGTTCCAGAATGTCGCGTAGCACCATTTCATCGGCATGACGGTACGCGCGATTGGCTTCACTCATCAGTTCCGTTCTCCATGCGCGATCGGCTTCGTTTTCGGCACGGTCGGGATGAATTTTTTGTGCCAGTTGTCGGAATAGACGTTTGAGATTTTTCGAAGGTACAAAGGGTTTTTCCCGGTTGCGATCGAGTTCGTTAAAGCGCTGGTGTTCCTGCTGAGATTGCTCGGCTTGTGCCTGTGCTTGTTGGGCACGTTGTTGCATATCGGAGTGATGGGGTTTGCGATGCGCCAAGATTTGGGCAATCTGCGCATGAAGCTGATCCAGTTCGGTGAGTCGGTGGGCAACGATGTCGTGATAACGACGGGTGAATTCAGCGAGTTCGGCCTGTGCCGTGGCGAACTCCAGTTCCATGTCACCCAGTTCCTGTACCAGGACATCGAGTTCGAGCCGGAGGCGACGGTGATGGTCGATGGACGCTATTTCATGTCGAGGTGAGGCCGTGATATTCCATAGCCGCAAGCCTTTTTGTGCCGATGGGTTTGCGACACTTTCAACGTGAAGCGTGAGCAGCACATCACGACGTATCTTCGCTACATGGGACTGCAAAATCTGTGCTTGTGCCACGGGCAGGATCAGGATGGGAAACAGGTTTTCGGTTCCCGGAGGCCAAGCACCCGAGAAAAAACCAGCGTTACTCCAGTCCAGAGCGGATTGCCACAGTGTGGCGTGTTCGCCGAGACGTGTGCGCTGTGCTTCCTGGCAGGCTGCGTATTCGGCGGGTGTCGGGCGAGATAAGCGGCTTCTCAGTAGCGAGAGTGTTGCGCGCAAGGTGGTTGCGGCGGCAAAGTCAGCTTCTGGTAAAACGAGGCAATAGGGGCGCAACTCGATATCAAGTGCATTGGAAATTTCGGGGAGCCATTCATCATCGGGGACGATCAATAAAGCGGTTTCGTGATGAAGCAGGCAGGTGGCCACAAATTCGGCTAGAGCCTCAATCTGGTGAGGCCGGTTTTTTTCATCCGGCAAAGCGACTGAAAGCGTTGGAATGGAATCAGGGGCATCATGCAGGGGAGCAAGATGCGATCGCCATACAGCCGCCATGAGGTTCGCGCCTGCCGTCGCTTCGGATTCGGTGGGTGAGTGAGATGAAGTTGCAAAAATGGAAGGCGACATGGCTTCATTCTATCGGATGAAGCAATCGCGTCTTGCCGAACCCCCTTCCGTCAAGCTAAAGTGCGCGCTTGTTTGACGGTCTTGCTTCATTTATTGCTGCTTATCTCTGTTCGTTGTAATCAAAGGAGCCTTGCGTGTTCGCCATTCTTCAGGCCGCTGGTTGGCCGATTTATCCCTTGTTGCTGGCATCCATTATTGCGGTTGCCTTGATTATTGAACGGGCTTCCGCCTTGCGCCGGGTTCGTATCGTGCCTTTGGGTCTGCTTGAGAGTGTGATTGCGGATTACCGCCAGGGCGGTGTGAATGAGCAGATGCTCCGTCGTCTGGAGAGTCATTCACCCTTGGGTCGATTGTTTGCGGCAGGCTTGCGTAATGTGGGCAGTTCGCGCGAAGTGATGAAGGAAGCCATCGAGGAATCCGGTCGTGGTGTGGCGCATGAACTCGAACGCTTTCTCACAAGTTTGGGCACCATTGCTTCCATCAGCCCGCTCATGGGCTTGTTTGGAACAGTGGTCGGCATGATCGAAATCTTCGGCTCCCCCACTGCGTCCGGCAATAATCCGCAGGCACTGGCGCATGGAATTTCGGTCGCACTCTACAACACGGGTTTTGGTTTAATTATTGCCATTCCCAGCATGATTTTCTATCGCCATTTTCGTTCTCAGGTGGATAGCCTGGTTATCGAAATGGAGTTACAGGCGATCAAACTGGTCGAAATGGTGCACGGCGATCGTAAGTAAGCGGGGTGGGATAGCGTAGGGACAGGAGCAGGAAACCATGAATTTTCAACGTGGCCGTGTGCATGAGGAACCAGAAATCAATCTGATTCCGATGATCGATGTTTTGTTGGTGATTCTGATTTTTCTGATGATCACCACGACGTATTCAAAATATGCCGGTCTGGAAATCAATCTTCCGACGGCAGATGCTCAGCAGAAGGCCGATCAACCCAGTGAAATCAATGTGGTGGTGAATCATCAGGGTGAGGTGATGGTCAATCGTAATATCGTGGCGGGGCGTGATGTCGCCGCGATTACGCTGGCACTACGCCGTGTGGCTGCGGCTGCGTCGGGAGGCAAAGAACCCGTCGTCATCATCAGCGCCGATGCGACAGCCACGCATCAAAGTGTCATCGATGTGATGCAGGCCGCCCAGCAGGCCGGGCTGGCGCATATTTCCTTTGCGACCCAGAACACATCTCGATAAGCCTCAGCGCGGTATCACCTCATGCTAGAACACCTGCTGCCGCGTATCTGGCAAAGACGGGGTGTGCTGGCGGTGCTGTTGTTGCCGCTGACAGCCCTTTTTTCTTTATTAAGTCGCTTGCGTCGCCATGCCTATGCCTGTGGCGTTCTGGCGCGTGTACGCTTGTCGGTGCCGGTCGTGGTGGTGGGTAACATCATCGTCGGTGGCAGTGGTAAAACGCCACTGACCCTATGGCTGGCGGAGGCTTTGCGTCATGCGGGCTGGCAACCTGGCATCATCAGTCGAGGCTATGCCGCCGATGATGGGACGGTGCAGGTGCGTGAAGTCCATGCACAGAGCCGCGCTGCCGATGTAGGTGACGAGCCTTTATTGCTGAAACGTCGGAGTGGCGTGCCTGTATTTGTGGGTCGGGATCGGGTGGCAGCGGGGCGTGCCTTGCTGGCTGCGTATCCCCAGTGCGACTTGATCTTGAGCGACGATGGTTTGCAGCATTATCGTTTGCAGCGAGATGTGGAAATTGTCGTGCTGGATGCGCGTGGCGTGATGAATGGTTTCTTGTTGCCGAGTGGTCCATTGCGCGAATCCCCACAACGGTTGGCGAATGTCGATGCACTGGTGCTCAATGGGGCAGCAGCACAGATTCCGTCGTCAGTGATAGACAAGACTGGGAGCGTGCATCGTTACCGTATGCATCTGAAGGGAACGCGGTTTATGCGCCTTGATGTGCCTGCTATCGAGGCAACAAGCGCTGATCTCGCGAGTTTTCGACTGGCAGCGGTGTGCGGTATTGCTGTGCCGGAACGTTTCTTTCAGCATCTCGATGCGATGGGCTTGTCATTCACACGCCATGCTTTTCCAGATCATCATGCGTTTACGGCAGAAGACCTCATTGGTGTTCAACATAAAACTCAGGCCGATGCGCTGCTGATGACCGAAAAGGATGCGGTAAAATGCAGCGACTATAGAGGCTGTGTGGTGTGGGTATTACCGGTGACGGCGGAGCTTGAGTCTGCGTCCTGTGTGGTGAACATTGATCTCGTGTCTCTGATTGAACAACGTCTTGCGGAGTAACCCTTGGATCCCCGATTGCTTGAAATTCTCGTCTGCCCCCTCTGCAAGGGTGCCCTTGAACTGCATAAACCGCAAGCCGAGCTGGTCTGCAAGCATTGTCGCCTGGCATTTCCGGTCAAGGACGATATTCCAGTCATGCTCGAAGGCGAAGCACGCACATTGTCGGCTGACGAAACCTGAATTGGCGTTGCCGGTATGAGCCAGCATCCACGTATTGTCATCCCTGCCCGCTACGCCTCGTCACGTTTGCCGGGCAAGCCGTTGGCGGATATTGCTGGGAAGCCGATGATCGTGCGTGTGGTCGAGGCCGCGCAGCGTTGTCGCAATCAGGGTATTTGGGTGGCGACTGATCATGAGGAGATTCGTGCGGTCGTGTCGGCGCAAGGTCATGAAGTAGTGATGACTCGTACCGATCATCCCAGCGGCACGGATCGTATTGCCGAAGTGGCCACCCAATTGGGCTGGCTGGATGATGAGATCGTCGTCAATATTCAGGGAGATGAACCGCTGATCGTCCCCGCATTGATTGATGCAGTAGCCGATGCCCTACGTGAGGATACGACAGCCGCCATCGCCACGGCCGCCCATACGATTCATGACGCTGCGGATTTTTTCAATCCCAATGTGGTCAAGGTGGTTTGTGATGCAAGCGGACGCGCCCTGTATTTTTCACGCGCACCGATGCCTTGGGCACGCGATGCTTTTGCATCGCAGCGAGAGAGCCTACCGATAGATTTGGGCGCATTGCGACACATCGGCCTTTATGCGTATCGGGTGGGTTTTTTGCGACGCTATGGGCAACTGGCTCCGGCACCGCTAGAAAAAATAGAGGCACTCGAACAATTGCGCGCGCTATGGCATGGCTATCCCATCCGGGTGGTGACGTGTGTCGAAGCGCCGGTAGCAGGGGTGGATACGCACGAAGATCTTGCCAGAGTGCGCGCAGCGTTTGACCCGCGCGCTAATTGAGACTATCTTGGCGAACTATGACCCATGTGTGAAATAACACAAAAATTATTCAGTATTTAGTATTCATTCAGGAGAGAGCATGCGCTTGATTCTTCTTGGCCCCCCGGGGGCTGGCAAAGGCACGCAAGCCGGTTTCATTACCGAACATTTCGGCATTCCCCAGATTTCTACCGGCGACATGTTGCGCGCCGCAATTCGCGCGGGCACCCCCTTGGGTCTTGAAGCCAAGAAAGTCATGGATGCCGGCAAGCTGGTGTCAGATGACATCATCATCGGTCTGGTGCAGGATCGCTTAAAGCAGGCCGATTGCACCAAGGGTTATCTGCTGGACGGCTTTCCGCGCACCATCGCTCAGGCCGATGCATTGAAGGCTGCCAATGTCGTCATCGACTATGTGCTGGAAATCGATGTGGCCGATGAAGAAATCGTGACACGTATGAGCGGTCGTCGGGTTCATCAAGTCTCAGGGCGTACCTATCACATCAAGTTCAACCCGCCCAAGGTGGATGGCAAGGATGATGTCACAGGAGAGCCACTCATTCAGCGTGACGATGACAAGGCTGAAACGGTACAAAAGCGTCTGGAAGTGTATCGTCAGCAGACCCTGCCCCTGGTCGAGTATTACAGTGCTTGGGCGGCACGGGGTGAAGCGCAGTCTCCCAAATATCGCAAGCTGGCGGGTGTGGGGAGTGTTGACAGCATCCGCGACAAGGTCTTTGCCGCGCTGGTCTGAGTCTGGATCTGAGTGATGACGGCTCCACGCAATGCCTTTTACGCCCAGTCAGGCGGTGTGACTGCGGTTATCAATGCGACGGCAGGTGCCGTGATTGAAACGGCACGGGCGCATCCAGATCGTATCGGCACAGTGTATGCCGGACGTAACGGCATCATTGGTGCGCTCACCGAAGACTTGATCGATACCTCACTTGAACCAGCGGAAAACATAGCTGCCTTGCGTCATACTCCGGCGGGGGCGTTCGGCTCCTGTCGCTATAAACTGAAAGACCTCGATACGCATCGTGCGCAATATGAGCGGCTGATCGAGGTGTTTCGTGCGCATGACATCGGCTATTTTTTCTATAACGGGGGCGGCGATTCGGCGGATACTTGCCTGAAGGTGTCGCAACTTTCGGCCACCTTGGGTTATCCGATTCAGGCTATTCATGTCCCGAAGACGGTGGATAACGATTTGCCGATCACCGACTGCTGCCCGGGTTTTGGTTCGGTCGCCAAATATGTAGCGATTTCCATGCGTGAGGCGAGCTTCGATGTGGCTTCGATGGCCAAGACATCGACCAAGGTGTTCGTCCTCGAAGTCATGGGTCGCCATGCGGGTTGGATTGCTGCGGCGTGCGGCTTGGCGGCTGACCGCGAAGGGGAAGCCCCGCATATCCTGTTGTTTCCTGAAATTCGTTTTGACGAAGTTGCTTTTCTGGCGCGTGTCAAAACCAGTGTTGAGCGTTATGGCTATTGCGCCATTGGCGTTTCTGAAGGTTTGCTCGATGCGCAAGGTAAGTTGATGGCAGAAACCGGTGCGCGGGATGCTTTTGGTCATGCGCAACTGGGGGGCATCGGCCCGATGATTGCGGGGCTCATCAAGGACAAACTGGGTTACAAGTATCACTGGGCAGTGGCTGATTATCTGCAACGTGCGGCACGCCATATTGCCTCACGGACGGATGTCGAACAGGCAGTGGCCCTCGGACGTGCCGCGGTTGAACTGGCATTGGCGGGTAAAAATGCCGTGATGCCCGCCATCGTCCGTTTGTCGGATCGTCCCTATCGCTGGGAAATCGGAGTGGCGGATTTGAATCAGGTCGCCAATGTCGAAAAGAAAATGCCGCGAGAATTCATCAGCGATGATGGCTACGGCATTACCGATGCTTGTCGTGCCTATCTTGCTCCTCTGATCGAGGGCGAGGATTATCCGCCCTATCGCGATGGGCTGCCGCAGTATGTTCGATTGAATAATGTGGCGGTAGCAAAAAAACTACCGACCTTCGCAGTGTAAGCATCGTGAACGATGAAATGAAAACGGGCTATCAACGTATTGTGGTAGCCCGTTTTTTATTGCTGTGAAACAAAGCGTAGAGCAGGGTTATGGGTATCAAAGATGGAGAAGTGGCTGTTGATACGGTAGAAAACCCCGTCGGTTTTGTAGCACCCTGAGCCCCCTTGGCGTAATCCGCAAAGTTACGATAAAAGTTACAGCCAAAGTCCAGAACCCGACGATGACATGTTTACAGCAGTGAACTTGCTGCCAGTGCGCCCAATGTAATGTTTGCAGACGATTTTATTGCGTGACTCAAGAATGCGATGCCGGAGTTCAGTGCATGTTTCATGTCGCGCATCGCTGCACTGCTGCGGCATATCGACGACGCCGCAGAGAGACTCATGCGGCTCGGTCGAATTCGTGGCGGTAGTGTACGCAGCTCAATAGATGATTTGCCGTTGCACCAGATCGTCATAACGTTCCGGCGACATGCCGAGAATGTTCTTGAACACATGCTCGTTGTTCTCGCCGATCATCGGGCCGGGACGCACCGTGGGGCCGCCCGCACTGAGTTTCACATACGCGCCATACAGCGTTTCCTTGAAGCCCAACGGGTGCGTGACTTCCACATAGGTCTGCCGTGCCTGATAGTGCGGATCGTGCAGCAGATCGGCGACATTCAGCACCGGCGCGGCCGCCACCCCCTGCGCCTGCAGGCGTGCCGCCAGCTCGCGGTCGTCGTGCTGCGCCGTCCACTCGCCAATCAGTTTGTGCAGCGTATCGATATGCTGCACGCGGCTGGCCAGTGTGGCGAACTCGGGGGCTTTCAGCCATTCGGGATGACCGAAGACGGCCAGCAGGTGCTGCCATTCCTCATCGGTCGCCACGGCGATGCTGACCCAGCGGTCATCGCCCTTGCAGGGAAACACGCCATGCGGCGCGGCGGCATTGAGCGGATGTTCGTTACCCTTGGGGCCACCACTGCGGCCGTTGAGCGCGTAGTCCATATAGACGGGGCCGACCATCTGCATCACCGCTTCCTGCTGCGAGAAGTCGATGTGCTGCCCCACACCGGTATTGCGGCGGTGATTGAGCGCGGTCACGATGGCAAACGCACCGAAGATGCCAGCGTAAGGATCGGAATAGGCATTCTCTACCGGTAGCGGATCGCCGCCTTTGTAGCCCACCAGACTATCGAGCCCCGTAGTCGAAGTCAGCGATAGGCCATAAGAGCGCAAATCCTTCAGGGGTCCGGTCAAGCCTGCGCCCGGCATGGAAAACAGGATGATATCTTTTTTGAGCTTTGCCAGCTCGTCATAGCCCAAGCCCAACCGTTCCATCACGCCGGGGCCAAAGTTTTCGACCACGACATCGGATTGCGCGATGAGGTCTTTCACCAGTTGCAGCGCTTCCGGCTCTTTGAGATTCAGCGACACCGAACCATTCCCCGCCCAGCAGGCGTGGTTCGACAGGCTGCGATTGGGATCAGGCTTGCCCTCGGCAAACGGCGGCAGGTTACGGGTGATGTCGACGCGGGCGCGTGACTCGACTTTATAGACCTCAGCCCCGAGAAACGCCAATGTCTGACCGACTACGGGGCCGGCCCAGACCCAGCCGAAATTGACGACGCGTATGCCTTTTAGCGGCAGCGAATGGCTCATCTGCTCTTCCCTTTCGATTCAGATCGCACCCTGCACGCGCAGGGCTTGCAGTTCGGCAGCCGACAGACCCAGCAGGCCACCGTAGATTTCATCATTATGCTGTCCCAAGAGCGGCGCGGGACTGCTCGGATTACCCGGGCTGGCAGGCAACTTGAACGGCGCGCCGAGATTCTTCAGCTTGCCTAGCTCAGGATGTTCCATATCGACAAAGTAATCGCGTGCCTTGAGATGCGGCTGTTCGGCGGCTTCCGCCACGGTATACACCGCTGTAATCGGGCAACCAGCCGCCTGACATTGTTCCTGGATTTCCATCTTGGTGTGTTCCATCGTCCATTCCGTGAGGAAGGAGTAGATGACGTCCGCATTCTCGGCGCGGGTTTTCATGTTCTGGAAAATATCCAGATCCGCCCATTCCGGGTCGCCCATCACCTTGCGCAGGCCGTTCCACTGCCCCGGTTCCAGTGCCAGCATCCAGACGTGACCGTCCTTGCAGGGCATGATGGTGGCCGGTGCGCCCTGTGGCATACCCACTCCGGTGCGCTTATCGAAAATGCCGTCCTGTGCGTAACCGCCAATGTTCTGGCCGCCGATGAAAGCTGCAGCAATCGCTTCGGCGCACGATACGTCCACCTGCTGCCCACCACCGACGATGTCGCGGCCATACACGGCCGCCATGCCCCAAGTCGCCCCCGTAATCGCGCCAAAATAATCGGCGGAAAATGTGCCGTGTTCCAGCGGCATTTCACCCGGCCGACCGCAGTAGCGCGAGGAAGCCCCGGTCAGGTGATAGGCGTTGAGATCGTAGCCGTTCCACTCGCTGTACGGCCCGGTCTGGCCGTAAGGGGTGATGGAGATAACCACCAGCTTCGGGTTAGCGGCCTTGAGTGTGGCGTAATCCAGCTTCCAGGCACGCATTTGCTGCGGCAGATTGTTTTCGATCAGCACATCCGCCCAGGCCAAGAGGCGCAGGAACAACGCGCGCCCGGCCTCAGTGCGCACATCGCAGGTCACCCCACGCTTGCTGGTGTTGTTGATGAAATACAGGCCGCTTTTTTCCGGGTGTGGCACATCCTGCGGAAAGGGACCGGTACGCCGCGCGGCATCGCCCGCAGGCGACTCAACCTTGATGACTTCAGCACCATAATCGCCAAACAGCTTGGCACAGAACGGTGCAGACACCATCTGGCCGAATTCAAGCACCTTGATACCGGCCAGTGCGCCGGGTTTTCTTGTGTCAGTCATTGAACCTCCAAGTCTCAACTTAAAAACTTGCGTTAATCAGGTTTCGTTTGCAAAAATTTCAGCAACTGCTCCGCGCCTGCCGTGCAATCGCGTACTGAACCGTTAATCCGCAAGGCACGTTCCACTGCCCCCGTATTGTACGAATAGCACGCCCCAACAGCGATGCCGTCAGTGCTCGCCGGATGTTCCTCGATCGGCCGCGTGTTCCAGCGACGGCTCTGGGCAATAAAATAACCCCGCTGCAAGGCCTGCGCCGCTTCGCGCGCCATGCCCTCCAGCTCATCCACCACCCAGGCATAAAAGCCGCGCATGGCGGGACGACCGGCGAAGCTGGGCGGTGTTTCAATGACATGGGCACGAATCGCCCATTCATGCACAAGCTGCCCGTCACAAGCGATGCGCGCCTGGGTGATGCCCTCACACTCATCCGTCACGGCAATGTCGTACAGTCGCTCAGTGCCAACATCCGCCGCATGGGCTGCGGCCAGCAAGGCCATGTCGATCAGATGCGTGCAGTTTGTTGCTTGTGGCAAGGCGGCGCGTTGTTCCGCCACGGCGGTCAGCTCCAGTCCCAGCAAAACTTGCACCTGCGCGACGGCTTCCGGGCAGGTGGTGAACGGAAAGCGTAACGGTTCGGCGAACACTTGCGTAATGCGCTGGCCGTCATGCGCCAGCTGCAAACGAAAGCCGTGATTGCTGTCTTCCAGCGCAACCTCGACACGCCCCGGCAAGGCGCGCCAGTGCAAGCGGCGACGGAAGATGCCCGAGCCATAATCCGGATTGGGCTTGCCCATACCGCCGCCGGTAACCGTGCAGCTGCGCGTTAAAACCTAGGCTTAAACCGTGAAGGGATCCGGTATCGTGCGCGGCAGATCGCGGTCGAGGATATCGGCAGCGATGAGTTCGTCAAGATAGCTCTTATCCCACCAGTTCAGTTGCAGCTGCTTGGCGCGACGGTAGAACAGTTGGATGTCGTAATCCAGCGTGAAACCGATGCCGCCATGCACCTGCTGCGCCATGTGGGTGACTTCGCGGAAAGCGCGGCAAGCGAACTGCTTGGCCATCGGCGACAGACGCGCGATATCCTTGCCCTCGTCAGCTGCCCACGCGGCTTCAAGCACCATCATGCGCGCGCCATCGACGGTCGCGCTGGCATCCGCCATGTCGTGCGCCAGTGCCTGAAAAGCACCAATCGGTTTGTCGAACTGCTGACGTTCCTTGGAGTAATCGACGGTGATTTCCAGTGCGCGCTTGGCACCGCCAGCCGCAAACGCCGCCAGCAGAATCGCCCCCTGATACATCGCGGCGTTCCAAGTTTGCCAGCCACTCTTTTCAGCACCAATGCGGTTCGCTGCCGGAACCAGCACATCCTTAAAAGTCACGCGATACTGCGTGTCATACGCCATGGTCATTTGCTGATCGAGCGTCACGCCGGGCGCATTCGTATCCACCAGCAACAGGTCGATGTCTTCCGCGCCGTCGCCGGTACGCGCCAGCACCAGCAGCTTTTGCGCTGCCTTGCCGTAGAACACATGACGCTTGATGCCGTTCAGGCGATAGCCTTCCGCAGTCTGCGTAGCGCGCATCTGCACACCGTTCGGGCCGTAGCCGTTATCCGGCTCCATCCATGCCGGCACGACGATGATTTCGCCGCTGGCAATCTTCGTGAGAATGTCCTGCTTCTGCGCGGCACTACCGGCCTTGCCCAGCACCAGCGCGCTCATCACCGAAGTAGAGAAATGCGGGGTCGGTGCCAGTGTGCGACCGAGCTCTTCGTAAATCACCGCGCAGTCGAGCATGCCCAGACTCATGCCGCCGAATTCTTCCGCAACCAGCACGCCGGTCAGCCCGGTTTCCTGCATCTTTTCCCACAACTCGGGGATGCCGAGCGGATCGTTTTCCATCTTACGCACCACCGCCATCGTGCTGTAATCAGCACAAAGATCGCGGGTCATGTCGCGGAACATGTTTTGTTCGTCGGTAAACTTGAGATCCATGGATAGCCTCTTGTATAGGAGTTAGCGTGAAATACAAAAATCAGAGTCGGGTTGAAACTTTGAGCGTAGCGAACCAATCAGTAGCCGCCCCTTGAGGGGGCGTAGGCGGGGTTTCACGGAGCACTGCTCCGTGCCGCCGAAGCCGGACGGCTGTGCAAAGCCGTCCGTGGGGGATGGGTGGGGTGGGCGTATCGGGTAACGATTATTTCATCCTCTGAGGGTGGAGATGGCTACCATGATCGTTAAATCAGTCAATATCGTGAAACAGGGGCGGCGCGTCAGGGTTTCCAGCGTTCACCGCGCCGTTGCCAGGGGTTGTCATTGTCATCCAGCGGGATGGCCACACGCGCATCACATTCGGTGGCCACCTTGTCGCCCACGGAAACCGCCAGCTTCAGATCAACCCAGCCACAACCCGCGTCATCCGTGCCGGTCTTGACCACGCTGCCACTGAAAGTCATGGTGTCGCCAGGGAAGACCGAGCTTTTCATCTTGAACTTGATGCGTCCCAGACGGCCTTTCGGCCCCGTCCAGTCGGTGATGTAGCGTTCGAACCAAGCGGCATTGGTCGGCGTGTTGATGAAGATATCGCGGATGCCATTACGGTTCACCGCGAAGTCCTTGTCATGGTGCATGGGTCGCCAGTCACGGCTCGCCAGCGCACCGAGCACGACGGTGGTCGCTGTCACCTCATGACTCAAGGGCGGCAGGCTCGCGCCTTCCTTGATCTCGTTTAGCGTCAGATTTTTCATGTTCACTGCCCCGCCTTTCGATAGCCCAGACAGGTGTAGGTATCCGTACCCACCCACTCGCCACGTTGATTGACGGTTTCCACATCGATCGTCCAGAACCGCCCACGACCGAGCTTGGTATCTTTCAATTCGCCGACGTTGCGCACGATCTGCCGGATAGTCAGCACATCACCCATGCGCACCGGCTCACCGAACACGGTTTCGTTGCTGGCAACCACGGCTTCGGGCAGTTCCAGCAAGCGCTTGAGATCAAAGTGGGTCATCAGCGCGGTGCGCTCCTCCGTCGCGCCCGGTGCCCAGTGGTGCGGCCGAAACCAGACCGACAACATGGAGGGTGGAGCAATCGCCCCCCCCGTCAGCTCCTGCGCCACCGCGGGCTGCCAGTAGAGCGGATTGCCGTTCTGCGCCGAAGCGCAACTACTCAACACATAGCCCTGTTCGATGGGAAACTCGGTCTGCTCCTCGTACTGCGCCTTACCGATCAAGGCCAGCACTTCAGAAGGCAGGTCGCTCGCCGAGGGCGGATATTCAGTTGCCATTTTTATTTCCCTTATTCCAGCGCGCCGCTGTTTTTCAAGGCGGCAATCTCAGCCGCAGAAAAACCAGCACGAGCAAATACGGCTTCGCTATCCGTCTCACCCGCCGGACGCACTTGATGCTCGGCTTGCTGACGCTCGCCACCGGCGAGGATCGCGCTCAACTGTTCGAACGCGCCTTTCTCGGGATGACGCGCATTCATGAAGGTCTGCCGTGCGCGCAGATGGGCATTCTCGGTGACTTCGGCGATCGACAACACCGGCGCGGTGCAGGTGTCTGCGCCCGCCAGCAGTTCCACCCAGGCATCGCGTGATTTCGTCAGGAAACGCTGGGCAAACGCCGCGCGCATGGCTTCCTGCTGCGCGGCATCGTACTGGCTGCCACTGAATTGTTCGAGTTCGAGCAGGCGACACAGATTCTTGAAGAAGTGGCCTTCGATTGCGCCCACGGAAATGTGTTGGCCATCCTGACAGGTGTAAATGCCATACCAGGCATATTTGCCGGTGAGCACCGCATTATTCGGTTTGGTCTCTTCGCCGGTCGCCAGATACTGATCGAGATACAGCGACATCAGGTTGAGCACGCCGTCGGTGATCGACACATCGAGATAGGAGCCATTGCCGGTTTTTTCGGCCTTGAGCAGCGCGGCGATAATCGACAAGGCGGCATGCATGCCACCGCCCGCGCTGTCCGCCACCGTCGCCCCCGGAATCGCTGGCTTGCCTTCCGCGTCGCGCCCGCTGCAACCGAGGAAGCCGCCCACCGCCAGATAATTGATGTCATGCCCGACCCACTGGGCATACGGGCCATCCTGCCCATAACCACTGGTCGAACAATAGACGATTTTCGGATTAACCTTTTTCAGGTCTTCATAACCCACACCCAGTCGCGCAGCCACGCCGGGGCGATAGCTTTCGATGACCACATCGACGCTTTGGGCGAGCTTGAGGATAGCCTCACGCCCCGCATCCGACTTGAGGTCGACACGAATCTTCTGTGTGCCGCGTCCCGCGCCATAGGCGTGGAATACCGGGTCGATCTGCTTGGCACCCTTGGCCGCCACGGGGGCGACCTTGATGATGTTCATGCCATAGTCGGCAAGGATGCGCGAAGCGCGTGCGGCGGGGCCGACACTGGCGAGATCGAGGACGTTGTAACCCTGAAGAAATGACATCGAAATACCCGGCTCAGAAATTACGCGGCAGACCGAGGCCGCGGGTGGCGATGATGTTGCGCTGTACTTCCGACGAACCGCCACCGATGGTGTCGATCACCGTGTAGGTGTAGCAGCTCTCGGCGCGCCCCTTGATCGGCGCATCTTCGGTACGCAAGGCCAGCTGCGCGCCGGGGCCGACGATATCCATCGTCGCATCGGCGAGGCGGCGCGATAGCTCGGTGGCATACAGCTTGTAGTGCGAGGCTTCGACCGTCGGCGTCTTGGTGCTGTTGAGTGCGGCATCGACGAAGCGCACGCCGAGCATACGCGCCACCTCACATTCGGTCGCCAGTTGCGCGACCTTCTGGCGGATCACGGGATCATCGCGCAAAGGCTTGCCATCACGCGTGGCAGTCTTCACGTAATCGGCGAGCACCTGCATACGGCCACGGATCGGCGAGAAGGTGAACATCGAGAAACGTTCGATATCGAGGGCTTCGGCGATGTACTGGAAACCCTTGTTGAGCTCGCCGACACGGTAGTCGTCATGCACAAACACATTGTCGAAGAACACCGCATTGGTGCGCTCGCCGCCCATGGTGTACATCGGATGGATGGTCAGACCGGGGTCGTCCATGCGGATCAAGAACAGCGAAATGCCGTGGTGTTTCTTGGCGGTCGGATCAGTGCGCGCGCCCACCCAGTACCAGTCGGCGAAGTGCGCCGAGGTGGTGAACACTTTCTGACCGTTGAGCAGCCAGCCATCATCCTTGCGTTCGGCCTTGAGCTTCATCGCCGCGGCATCAGAGCCTGCGCTCGGTTCGGAATAACCCACGGCAAACTCGATCTTGGCATCGAGAATCTGCGGCAGGAATTCCTGCTTGAGCTTTTCCGAGCCGACGTTAATCAGCGTCTTGCCGATGATGCCCACACCCTTGCCGATCTGCGGCGCGCCGAATGCCGAGAGTTTCTCGTTGAGCAGATATTCGTAAAAGCCTTCGCCGTCCTGACCGCCATACGCCTTCGGCCAGGTGATGCCCAACCAGCCCTTCTTCGCCATCTTCGCAGTGAACTCGCGGCGCTCCGGTGTGTCGCACACCTGCGCCATGTTCTCGCGCGAAACATCCATGTATTTGATGTCGTTGTTCTCTTTCAGGAACGCATCGACTTCACGCAAAAACTGCTGCTCATCCTTGGAAAATTCAAAATCCATCGCTCGACTCCCTGTATGGTGGGCTAGTGGGCAGAAACGCCCAGTTCAGCAGTTCATTGTAGAAAAGTGGCCATTCCTGCGTGATGCCCGCAGGGCATCGCAAATGGCCACATTGGATTCAGAAGCGTCCACGCCCGGCGGACATTCAACCCAAGACTTTGTTCGCCTTGATCGCCGCAATTTTCGCCGCGTCGTAACCCAACACCTGACTCAGCACTTCATCGCTGTGTTGCCCCACCGTCGGTGCCTTGAACGGTGCGGGCAGGGTTTCGCCGACGAACTGCACCGGAAAACCAAGCATATCCGCGCCCAGCTGCTCGTGCGGCAAAACCTTGAAGCGATCCTGGAACTGCGGATCTTCAACGATATTTTTCGGCGTATTGACAGGAGCCAGCGGCGTATTCGCCTTGATGCCAAACTCCAGCCATTCCTTGGTGGTCTTGGTCTTGAAAATATCACGCAACGCCACTTGCAACTCGCGATTGCCGCGCGCATGGTCGGCAAACTTGGAGCCCGGCCATTTTTCAAACAGATCACCGCGCCCCAACCCTTCGCAGAAATTCTTCCAGAAGGCCTGTTCCGAAGCCATGAACAGGACATGGCCATCCTTCGATGCATACATCTGATAGCGCACGCCTTCCTTCATTCCCGCCGTGGCCACCGGGCGACGTTTGTAGCCGTCGGACTTGTTGCCGGTCACGATCTCTTCGGGGCGCGCATAGGCCATATAGCTTTCGCTGCGATACCAGTCAAAAGCTGCGGCGGCATCGGACTGTGCCAGCTCCATGAAGCAACCTTCACCGGTGGCGCGCGCACGAATCACCCCGGCGAGCACACCCAGGCCACCAAACAGCGGCGCAGCATTGATACCGATACTGACATGCTCGGGGATGTAGCAAAAGCCTTCCTCGTCATACGCGGGGGTCACCGTACCTGCCCAGGTGTCGTAGGCGATGCCATGCGAAGGCATGTCGCGGTAGGGGCCGGTCATGCCGTAACCCGACACGGTGCAGAAGACGATTTTCGGATTGATCTTTTTCAGATCCTCATAGCCCAGACCATACTTCGCCAATGCGCCGGGCTTGGAGGCTTCGATCACCACATCGGCATCCTTCACCAGGTCGCGGTAAATCTGCCGCGCCTCTTCCTGCTTGAGATCCAGCGTGATGCTCTTCTTGCCCCGATTGAGGTGGTAGTGCATCAAGGACGTACCCTCGATGATCGGCCAAGTCATTTCGCGGATGTAGTCACCCGACGGCGATTCGACTTTGATGACTTCGGCGCCCAGATCGACCAGCGCGGTGGTAATGGCGGCCGGGCCGAGGATAGAGCTTTCAATGATGCGCAAGCCTGCGAGGGGAGCATGTGTGTTCATGAAGGAATCCTCAATGATGAAAAACCACGAAGCCAGCAAGATAAGCCAAAAGCTAGGTGTGTCCTACCGTTGCCCTATTCTGAAGGGGACGATTTCAATTCAATTCTGGTCAGCGTGTGAGCGTATGGAAACTCATGCGACGACCGCAGGTGAGAATTCCGTGGGCTGTCCCAGTGCCTTACGATAAGAAGGGGGCTGCCGGTCATTGATATCCGTGACGCCATAGTGCTTGGCGAGCTCGGCGACGACCTGAATCGTGCCGCTGCGGGCTTGTCGATCGGGGTCGCGATAAAGTGCGGCAAGGACGCGCCCCGGAAACTCCGGTGACTCAGCGACTTTGTAGGCTGCGCCGTATTTTTCGGGTTCGGCACCACAGACTTGATCGGTACGTTCGGTCTTGACCAAACCGAGCCACAGTGAAACGACGGTTACGCCATAAGGTTTGAAGTCATGCGCCATGTCATGCGCCATTTTGTCGGTACCCGCCTTGCCCGCACCATAGGCAGGGCCGTGCATGTAACAGGTGCCGCCGAAAGAGGAAGTAAAGGCAATGAGGCCACGGCTTTCCTGCAATAACGGAGCCGCGTGCCAAGATGCGACATAGCCAGAGCGTAGGCCGACATCCAGCAGGCTGAGCTCATCAAGAGACTTCTGCCAGAAAGGGACTTCTTCCGTGAGTCCGGCGGGCAGGGCAATGGCATTATTGACCAGGATGTCGAGGCGACCTTGTTCGTGTTTCACTTGCTCAAATAATTGCTGTATCGATGCGTCATCGTGGTGATCACACTGTACGGCGATGCCATGCCCGCCTCGTCGGGTGATTTCTGCGGCGGTTTCATTCAATGTTCCACCCAGCGTGTTTTCTGTGGAGGTATGTAGGCTACGACCGGTGACATAAACCGTCGCGCCTTGTGCGCCCAGTGCCAGAGCGATACCCTTGCCGACTCCGCGTGAGGCGCCAGTGACGAGACAGATTTTTCCTTGCATGAGTGAGATCCTGTGCGTGTTCTGTGTGCAGCTATGCCCGTTTCCGGTTTTCCATGAGACGCAGCACCATAGGGGTGAATATCAGCTGCATGGCCAGTTCCATCTTTCCACCGGGGACGACGATGCTGTTGGCGCGCGACATGAATGAGTTGGAAATCATTGAAAGTAGGTACGGAAAATCGATGCCTTTAGGATCGGCAAACCGGATTACCACGAAGCTTTCGTCAGCGGTGGGGATGTCGCGAGCGACAAAGGGATTGGAGGTGTCAACGGTGGGTACACGCTGGAAATTGACGTGAGTGCGTGCAAACTGCGGAGTGATGTAATTAACGTAATCCGGCATACGTCGCAGGATGGTGTCGACGACGGCTTCGGTTGAATATCCGCGGGTCGCTTTGTCGCGGTGCAGTTTTTGTATCCACTCCAGATTGATGATGGGTACGACCCCCACCAGTAGATCGACATGACGTGCGACATCCACGGTGTCCGTGACTACGGCGCCATGCAGCCCTTCGTAGAACAGCAGATCGCTGCCAGGGGGCAGATCATTCCAAGGGGTGAATGTGCCCGCAAGTTGATTCCATGCGGCGGCCTCCTTGTCGTCGTGCAGATATTTTCGAATGCGACCCGTTCCCTGCTGACCATAGGTTTTGAACAAATGCTCAAGCTCGGCGAGTAGATTGGCTTCCGGCCCGAAATGGCTGAAATGCTGGTTTCCGGCACGCGCTGCTGCTTCCATCGTTTGTTGCATCGTGAGGCGGTCATAGCGATGGAAGGAGTCCCCTTCGATGAAGGCAGCAGCCACGTTTTCACGCCGGAAGATGGTCTGAAAAGTGCGCGTGACCGAGCTGGTGCCTGCACCGGATGAACCGGTAATGGCGATGATGGGGTGTCGTGCGGACATGGGAATATGAAGGTGACAGCAGATTACTGCGTGTTTTCACCACGAAACAGCGAGCGAGAGGAAAACAGCGGCGAATCAAAGCTACCGGTGTCACCATTCTTGTCGAATTCCTCATGGTAGCGTCGGATGCGCTCTACTTCGGTTTTGGAACCAAAGATGAAAGGCGCACGTTGGTGCAGGGAATCCGGCTGCAATTCCATGACCCGCTCGCGACCGGTAATCGATAGCCCTCCGGCTTGCTCGATGATGAAGGAAATGGGATTGGCTTCGTACATCAGGCGCAGACGGCTGGGTTTGTTGGGGTCTTTGTTGTCGCGCGGATAGAGAAAAATGCCGCCACGGGTGAGGATGCGGAAGGCTTCAGCCACCAGCGATGCGACCCATCGCATGTTGTAGTCTTTGCCGCGTGGCCCGGTTTTACCTGCCAGGCATTCGCCGATGAAACGCTTGACGGGCGGTTCCCAGAAACGCTCATTGGATGCGTTGATGGAAAACTCTTTTGTTTCCTCGGGTATACGCATTTGAGGATGGGTCAGGATGAAATCACCCACGTCACGGTCGAGAGTAAAGCAATCCACCCCGTTGCCTGTGGTGAGCACCAGCATGGTGGCTGGGCCATACAGCGCAAAACCGGCACAAACCTGCTCTGTGCCAGGCTGCAGAAAATCCTGTAGCGTGACCGAGTCATTGGGGTGCTTGCTGCGCAGGATGGAGAAAATGGTGCCGACGGTGACATTGACGTCGATATTGGAACTGCCATCGAGCGGGTCGAATATCAGCAGATACTTGCCGCGCTTGAATTGCGACGGAATCGGATAAATGTCTTCCATTTCCTCGGAAGCCATGCCGGCAATATGACCTGACCATTCGTTTTCACGCAGCATCACGTCATTGCTGAGAATGTCCAGCTTTTTCTGGACTTCGCCCTGTATATTGATGCTTCCACCATCGCCGCTGGCGTTGCCCAGTGCGCCGATCAGCGCACCGCGTTGCACTTGGTTGGATATGATTTTGATGGCCGTGGTGATGGAGCTGAGTAGACCGGAAAAATCACCAGAAACACCCGGGTGCAGGTGATCTTGCTCGATAATGTAGCGCGTCAATGTTTTATGTCGGTTAGGCATAATGTTGTATCCTTGCGGTATCCTTTCTGTCTATCCGGTTATTTTACCGTGAAAGTCGCACGGCGATTTTCACGGTAAAGTATGCGGGTATGCGAAATCATTTGGATCGCCTTTCCTTGTTTTGATGGGGCAGGCTTTGACAGGATGTGACGGATCCTTTTGCCTTATGTGTTTGTCGTGGCGCGTCATGGCGACACAAGGCAAGGGTTTTTATGAAATCAAACGTGATGGTTGTACATGACTGCTTCTGACAATACGGATCCCCTGTTGCCACGACTGCTGGCACTGATGGACGACCATCCGGGATTTTCCGGGTTCCATGGTGCCGTACAGCATGTCAAGGATTTGCTAGATTCGGACAATGGCAGTGCACGCCAGTTTGCGGATGCCATTTTGAATGATGCCTCGTTGACGGCATATGCGCTGCGTCAATCCAATATCAGTGGTGTCAAGAGTGCTTATGGCAAGGGGAATGTTTCCACGATAGACCAGGCACTGTTCATCATGGGATTGGATTCGATGAAGTTGTTGGTTCATTCCTTGCCTGCAACGGATACCCTAACGACGCCCGCCCAGAAAGCCCGGCTGGAAGGGGAACTGGTGGCCGCACAGTTTTGTGGCCAGCTCTGCGCGGAGGTCACCCGGATCAATGGCCCCCATTACAGCGTGCAGGAAGCGCAGGTCTGTGGTTTGTTACAGAATCTGGGGCGGATCGTGGTGACGTATTACCTGTATCCCGAAATTGAGCGCAGCCACCCTTTGCAGGCGTATTTGAATCTGACTTCCGACGAAGCCGTGGTGCGTACGCTCGGGCATGATTTTGAAGAAATTGGTGCAACGGTTGCGGCACATTGGGGTTTGCCGGATGTGTTGCAGAAAAGTATTGGTATACGCAAGGATAGGCCGCCTCCACGCAATGTTGTCACGCCGCTGGAATGGCACCAATACTGCGCTTTATATGCCCGCCGTATTACCGATATCCTGTTTCGCTTGCCTGAATCCCGTGAGCGGATAGAGGTCATGCATGAAACGGAATATTTCAGGCTGGTTTTGCGTCTCAAGGATTTCGAGGTGCGAGAATGGATCCAGACGGCCCTGAAGGAAACGTCACATACGTTGAAGGAAAACGGAATCGCAATGGATGTGACGCGTGCACGTGCTGTCTTGCGCAAGTCCACAGAGCGTGTGCATGATTTGCTATCCGCACAGGACAGCCTGGATCAGGAAAGCAAATACCTGGAGAATGGGCGCAGGCCGATTGATGTGTTTCAGCAGGTGTTGCGTCAGTTTCACGATAAATATGGTTTTGATCGCAGCTTTTTGTGTCTTCCAGATGGCTCGTCCGGACTGGTGGCCGTGGCGGGGGTCGGGCGCAATGCGGGTTCCATTGCCTTGCGGTTTCGATGCCAAGGTATTCGTGCCGATATCTTTCGTATCGTGTTCAGCATGAAAACCGACCTGTATGTGGATGACACAAGTGCGCCCCATTTTTCAAAATTCATCCCCAAATGGTTTGGTGGCTTGGTCGGGGCGGGCTCCATGTTGTTGTTGCCACTCGTGGCCGACGGTCAACCTGTTGGTTTGCTGTATGGCGACTATGATGAAATACGCCCTCAGCCACCGTTTGACAGTTCTGTCGAGGCATCCGTCAAGAAGTGGCGGAGTCAGCTACAGGAAATTCTGCATCTGCATGGGGTCGGTGTCGTGCAGGAACCCCGTCTGTTGTCGTGATCGCGGAGAACGATAGAGCGATAGAACGATAGAAAAAGGTCGTCGTTCAGTCGTGAAATAAAATTCGGGAGGTACTGTATGAAAGCAGAACGCCGGTTTTCATTTCGAATGCTGCTCTCGTCGATGGGAGTAATTAGCTGCGTGATTCATTCCGCGACAGTGTGGGCTTCCGAGGAAACCCTTGAGGAAGTCGTGGTAACCGCCCAGAGGCGCACCGAACGCTTGCAGGATGTTCCCATTTCCATCACCGCTCTTTCGGGTACGCAGCTTGAAAACCGGGGTATTCTGAATGTGGGCAATCTGAATGCACTGGCGCCGAATGTCACGATCAAAGCCGCTCAGCCTGGATCAGGATTGATTCCTGCCTTGTCGATACGCGGGGTCGGTGGCGGTCAGCCGGGTATCTGGGCAGACAATTCGGTCGGTTTGTATCTGGACGGCGTGTACATCGGCAAGACGCAAGGAGCCTTGCTGGATCTGCTGGATCTCGAACGTGTCGAAGTGCTACGAGGGCCGCAAGGAACGCTCTTTGGCAAGAATACGGAAGGGGGTGCCATCAACTTCATCACACGCAAACCCTCGGGTGAATGGAGTGGCAACGTGGGTGTCGAGATGGGAAGTAAGGGTCATCAGCTCATGCGTGTTGCAATGGATTTGCCAAAGATGGGTATTTTCCGCCTGGGCTTTTCGTTACGTGACGAGCAGCGTGATGGCACAGTGGATAACCCGACCCGTGGTTTCAAATGGAATGATCGTAATCGGCAAGGGCAACGCATGGCAGTAGGACTCGATTTGAGTCCCGCTTTCAAGGTGGATTATGCCTATGACCACACGCAGATCAACGAAACGCCCACGGCATTGAGTCTGCTCAGTCCGTCAGGTTATGCCAGCTTGTATCCCGCTTCATTTGTGGGCGGTTTGAATCCTGTTTTTGGTCGTATTCTGCGTCCGGCAATGGCACCTTATGCGCAGAGTGCTTATCCCTCTTCCATTGCCAGCACACCGGGGCGTGACTTATATACGAAGCTGGGTGTCAATGGACAGTCACTGATCGCCAGTTATGTGCTGAATCCGGCCAATACGCTGAAATATATCGGTGCAAAGCGCAAGATGCATTATCAGGACATGCTGGATCTGGATGGTTCGCCCATCGATGTTTTTGCAGCAGGTAAGAACACTTATTACGATACGACGTCACATGAACTGCAATGGATAGGCAGCGGCGAGCGGCTGAGTTATGTGGCGGGGCTATACGTTTTTCGGGATGACGGTGGGACGCTGACCGATCAGATGGGGCAATACTTTACTTTTGGTTTTGCCCCCGCCAAAGAACGGTGGTTGTACTATCGAACACAGACGTATGCCAAAGCCGTTTATGGGCAACTGGATTACAAGCTCACGCGTGATTTGACCGGCACATTGGGCGTTCGACGTAGCTGGGAGGAACGTCGGGGTTTCTTGTGGAGTACCGAGGGATCATTAGGCAATCCGACCACCACGCAGCGTGTCGCACCGCAGGGTGCAGCTGCTAGTTTTTCAGCTACAACACCCGTGGCGGCACTGACTTACAAGCTGAAAGAAGGCATCACCGTTTTTGGCCGGTATGCCAAAGGCTTCAAGAGTGGTGGGTTTCCGCTGGAAGCAGAAACCGTGGCGCAAGCATTGCGTCCGTTCAATCAGGAAAATTCGACCTCGTTTGAGCTAGGGGTCAAGACGGCTTTCAACGAGAGCAAGGCGCAATTGAATGCGACGGTCTTTTCGACCGATGTACAGGATTACCATGTGGGGCAATTACCTCCGGGCGGTATTTCGCCGGTCATCGTCAATGCAGGAAAGCTGAAAAGCGAAGGGCTCGAAGTTGAAGGTGTTTATCAGTTGGCTGAAGGCTGGCGCATGCAAGCCAGTTATGGTTATCTGCATGTGAAGTTCAAGGAGTACAACACCTATAACCCCTCGGGTGTCTTGGTCAATGTGGCGGATAACACGGTCGTGTCCTATGCGCCACGTCATCAGCTTTCATTGAATCTGGATGGACGTTTGATGCGTACTGATTGGGGTGTGTTGCGCGGCATCGTGGATTACACGCTGACCTCGTCCTACCTCAATTATCACGGCCAGCGCACGAATATTGGGACAAATGTGGCGGTGGGGAATTCGGTCGCAGAATCCACCATGCCCGCCTTGCAGATAGTTAATGCACGCCTGCTGCTTGCAGGGATTCCACTGGGTGGTTCGGGTAAGGGTGAGGCTTCGCTGTGGGTGCGCAATCTGGGCAACATCCGCAAGGAAACCACACACATTGATGTGGCCGGGCTTTATCGGATCGCAGGCTGGACAGAGCCGCGCATGATCGGTATTTCACTGGGCTACAAATGGTAGAACCCTTGATGAACTGCTAAACTTGCATTGGAAGTTCGCTAGGCAGTCGCTGTGAGCGTTATGCTCATGGAGGAAAGTCCGGGCCCCGTAGAGCAGGATGCCGGCTAACGGCCGGGCGCTATAAGTTGCCGCGCAAGTGGCGACCCAAGGCGACGGAAAGTGCAACAGAAAGATACCGCCTAAGCTCGCAAGAGACGGCAAGGGTGAAATGGTGAGGTAAGAGCTCACCGCGGACGCAGTAATGCGGACGGCACGGCAAACCCCATCCGGGGCAAGGCCAAATAGGGAAGCCATGACGTTGCTCGCGTCGCTTCCGGGTAGGCTGCTAGAGCGTGTCGGTAACGGCGCGCCCAGAGGAATGACTGCCCACGACAGAACCCGGCTTATCGGCGAACTTCCGCTTTGATTCCTATCGCAAAAACAGACACCGGAAACGGGGTCTGTTTTTGTTTTACCCGACGGGGAATCCTAATGTTTCACTTTTGAATCCTTGCCCAACCTCATTGTTTTTTCGTGATTTTTCGCATCGTAATTCTTGTGATGTTGCGCCTAAGTGATTGTCGCTGAAAGAAAATCCCAAAATTTTTGCTTGACTGCCTAAAAAATCTTCACTAAAGTGGGAAAAGGTGGGTGAAAGTGGGAAATTTGAAGCGATAAAGCTGTTGAGGGGGCAGGGGCGAATGTTTCAAGGGGCGGCTGCATTGAGTTTGGATGCCAAGGGACGCATGGCTGTTCCGGCGCGGCATCGTGACGCCCTTCAAGCGTTGGGGGATGGGCGTCTGGTGTTGACGGCGCATCCTCATCATTGTTTGCTTTTGTATCCTGCTCCGGCTTGGGAGCCGATCCGTGCCAAGGTGCTTGCCGCGTCCAGCTTTGATACGCGTGCGGCGGCGGTCAAACGGGTTTTGGTCGGGAATGCACGTGATGAGACGATGGATGGCTCAGGGCGTTTGTTGATTGCCCCCGAGTTGCGTGACTTTGCCGCTTTGGAAAAACAGGTCTGGCTGGTGGGCATGGGCAGTCACTTCGAAATCTGGAATGACGCGAACTGGCAAAAGCAGCAGTTGGCAGCTTTTGATGCCCTGACGGGAAGCGAGCCACCGCCGGGCTTTGAGGATTTGTCCTTGTGAGTGCTGACGATCACGTCAGCGTCTTACTGACGGAAGCCGTGTCGGCATTGGCAATCAAGCCTGACGGAATTTATGTGGATGCTACTTTTGGTCGCGGTGGGCATAGCCGCGAGATTCTCGTGCGCCTCGGTGCGCAGGGGCGTTTGATTGCTCTGGATCGTGATCCGGCAGCCATTGCTGCGGGACGCGCAATCAATGACGATCGTTTTGTGTTGTGTCATGCGGCATTCAGTGAAATTGGCACGGTATTGGATGAATTGCAGGTGGGGGCGGTGGATGGTGTGCTGATGGATATCGGTGTGTCGTCGCCCCAGTTGGATGAGGCAGCACGGGGATTTAGTTTTCGTTTCGATGCGCCGCTCGACATGCGGATGGATACGAGTCGCGGCATGACGGCGGCGGAATGGTTACAGCAGGCTTCTCAACAAGAAATAGAAAGGGTGGTTAGGGACTATGGGGAAGAACGGTTTGCTCATGCGATTGCAAAGGCGGTTGTTGCTGCTCGGGTCGAGTGCCGTATTGCAACCACTGGACAGTTTGCCGCGCTCGTGGAAAAAGCCGTCCGCACGCGTGAGCCGGGCCAGCATCCGGCGACACGGAGCTTTCAAGCATTACGGATACACATCAATCAGGAACTTGAGGAGTTGTCGCTAACCTTGCCGCAATGTGTTGCACGGTTAGCTGCGGGTGGACGTTTGGTGGTCATCAGCTTTCATTCTTTGGAAGATCGCATCGTCAAACGTTTCATGCGTGAGAACGCACAGCCCCCGCGTTTGCCTGCGCGTTTGCCGGTGCGTGCGGCGGATTTGCCGCAGCCCGTGTTGCGCCTCGTGGGCAAGCCTCAATATGCATCTGTGGATGAAGTGGCCGCCAATCCGCGTGCGCGTAGTGCGGTGATGCGGATTGCGGAAAAGAGAGAGCCATGCTGCGCCTGAATTTGCTATTGCTCATGATTGTCGTGGCTTGCGCACTGGGGACGGTGGCTTCAAACCATCGTGCACGCAAGCTGGTGACCGAAATCGAGCACGAGCAGGTTCGGATGCGTGATCTGGATGTGGAATGGGGGCAGTTGCAGCTGGAGCAGAGCACATGGGCCAGTCATGCGCGCATCGAGCGTGTTGCTCGTGATCGCCTGGCCATGAAAGTGCCAGCACCGAATCAGGTTATTACCATCGAGTCGGGCAAGCTGCCATTGGGTGCCAACCCTGCAACGAAATCGCGCACTCCATGAAGTTTGTTCGCAGCCCTGTTCTTTCAGAGGCATTGCCTTTGTGGCGGTCGCGTTTCGTGCTGCTCTGTCTGCTGGCCGGTTTCATATTGCTCATAGGGTGGTCGTTTCGTCTGCAGATACTCAACAGCAATTTTCTTCAGGAAAAAGGGGCATCGAGGTATTCGCGCGTCATCGAGATTTTTGCAACGCGTGGTCGTATCATGGATCGTCATGGTGATGTATTGGCGGTGTCAACGCCCGTCAAATCGATCTGGGCCATTCCTGAAGATGCCCGCCTTCAACCGGCACAGTCACGCAGTCTGGCGGGCTTGCTGGATATGGATACCCGTGAGCTGAATCACAAGCTAGGCTCGGAAAAGGACTTTGTCTTTTTGAAGCGTCAGATAGCGCCTGATCTGGCCGACAAAGTGGCCGCGCTCAATTTTCCAGGAATACACGAACAGCGTGAGTATCGCCGCTATTATCCAGCGGCTGATGTGACGGCGCATCTCTTGGGCTTTACGGGAGCGGAAGACAAGGGGCAGGAAGGCGTGGAGCTGGCCTTTCAGGACAAGCTTGCTGGCAAGTCAGGGAGTCGCCGCGTCATCAAGGACAGGCGCGGGCAGATCATCGAGGATGTCGAGAGCATCAAAATGCCGCAGGAAGGCAAGGACATCACGCTGGCCATCGATTCCAAGATTCAATATCTCGCCTATACCAACTTGCGTCAGGCCATGACGGATTTCAAGGCCAAAGCGGGTAGTGTCGTGGTGCTGGATGCCAAGACAGGGGAGATTCTTGCGCTGGTCAATTTCCCGACATACAACCCGAATAACAGGGTGCGTCTTGCCGGAGCGCAGCTGCGGAATCGTGTGCTGACGGATACCTTCGAGCCCGGCTCGACGATGAAGCCTTTTACCGCTGCCATGGCCCTGGAATCGGGCAAGTTTCGTTCGGACACTCTCATCCAGACAGCACCGGGACGCTTGACCATCGGCTCGGCAACGATTCACGATGCGCATGTTCATGGTGTGTTGAGTGTGGCACAGATCATACAAAAATCATCCAATGTGGGGTCGGTCAAAATGGCCTTGATCTTCCCGCCGCAGGAGATGTGGAACATGTTTGATAGCCTGGGCTTTGGTTCGCCACTCAGGCTGGGTTTTCCGGGTGAGGTGAGTGGTCGTCTGCGACCCGCCAAAAGCTGGCGACCGATTGAGCAGGCCACCATGGCGTATGGGCATGGCATTTCCGTGACATTGATGCAGCTTGCCCATGCCTATCTGACATTTGCGCGCGATGGTGATCTCGTCCCCTTGTCGTTGTTGCGTGTGGATGCGCCGGTTGCTTCGGGCAAGCAGGTGTTTTCAGCGCAGGTGGCACGCGAGGTGAGGGCGATGCTGGAATTGGTGGTGATGCCGGGAGGAACAGCGACCAAGGCGCGTGTGCCGGGGTATCGCGTTGGAGGCAAGACGGGTACGGCACATAAGCTCGAAGGGCGTAGCTATGCCAATAAATATGTCGCTTCTTTTGTAGGGCTTGCGCCGATTTCTGATCCACGCTTGGTTGTGGCTGTGATGGTGGATGAGCCTTCGGGTGGTATTTATTACGGTGGCGATGTGGCAGCCCCCGTGTTTTCGCGTGTTATGGCAGGTAGTTTGAGAACGTTGGGTGTTGCCCCCGATGCGGATGTGAGTCAGCAGCTTACGCCGACGACGGATGTGCCCGCCGTCAAGGAGAGTATGTAATGAAGATAAACCCTTTGACGAACGTGGCCGAAGTTCTTGCCGTCTTGCGAGCTCAAGGTGTTGAAGTTCGTGGCTTGAGTGCTGACTCAAGAGCCATCCAGATGGGTGATGTGTTTGCTGCCATGCCGGGATTGCGCACCGATGGTCGGGTGCATATTGCCGATGCATTGTCACGTGGTGCGGCGGCGATCGTTTGGGAAACTCAAGGGGTCGATCAGCTTCCTGAATCTTTGGGACAGGTACCGCATGTGCCCGTGTGCGGATTGCAAGCACTGGCGGGTGAGTTAGCGCACGAAATTTATGGTCGGCCTTCCGAGCGGTTGTGGTTGTGTGGCATTACAGGTACGAACGGAAAAACATCGATCAGTCAGTGGATTGCGCAGGCATTTTCAGCCATGGAGCAGCGTTGCGGTCTGATTGGAACATTGGGTGTGGGCTTCCCGGGTGCCTTGGAGGAAACTGCCAACACCACGCCGGATGCCATACGCGTACATGCCACGATGGCCGGTCTGCATGCTGCAGGTGCCACCGCCTGTGCGATGGAGGTTTCATCCATCGGCCTGGATCAGGGACGTGTCAATGGTGCGCATTTTGATACCGTGGTGTTTACCAATCTGACGCGCGATCATCTCGAATATCACGGCAACATGATCAATTACGGCACTGCCAAGGCGCGCCTGTTCGAGTTCCCCGGCATACGCACCGCCGTATTGAATCTGGATGACCCGTTGGGCGTTGTGCTTGCGGATCATCTGGCAGGCCGTGCAGGTGTCCATCGGATCGGATATACGCTGGATGCGCAGTCTCCCCATCAGCAGCGTGTGGATACGCTGCTGATGGCGCGTGAACTGGTACTGGATGGTGAAGGTATGCATTTCCAGTTGGATGTCACTGAAAACGGCCTGACGACAGGCGTATTCACCGTGGTGGCACCTTTGCTTGGACGATTCAATGCGTCCAATCTGCTTGCTGTTCTAGGCGCATTGATGGGGGCGAGCGTTCCTCTCGATGCAGCGGTCAAGAGCTGCGCTTATTTGCAGCCACCACCGGGCAGATTGCAGAAAATCTCAATGGACGATGGTCTTCCAGAGCCTTTGGTGGTGGTGGATTATGCGCATACTCCCGATGCACTGGAACAGGCGCTGGGAACATTGCGGGAAGTTGCAAAAGCGCGTGGTGGGCGCGTGTGCTGTGTCTTTGGGTGTGGTGGAAATCGTGATGCGGGTAAGCGTCCTTTGATGGGTCGGGTGGTTGATCGCTATGCCGATGTGACGATTGTGACCAGCGACAATCCTCGCACTGAGGATGCGCAAAAGATCATCCGCAATATTCTGGATGGCATGAAGGAAGGTACCGACAGCGAGGTGGATCGTGCCGGAGCCATCGCTCGCATGATGCAATCACTAGAGGCTGCGGATGTCTTGCTGATTGCAGGCAAGGGACATGAGCCGTATCAGGAAATCGCGGGGCAGCGTATACCTTATTCGGATCTGGATGAGGCGCGCACAGCATTGGTGGCATGGAGGGCATCCGCATGATGACCTTGGCTGAACTGGCTTCCATTTGTGGCGGGCGATGGACGTGCAATGAGGGGGTGCGTTTTACAGCGGTTTCGACAGACACGCGGAACATCAAGCCAGGTGAGCTGTTTGTGGCCTTGCGTGGCGAGAATTTCGATGGACATGATTTCGTACTCAGCGCGCTTCAGCAAGGAGCTGCGGTTGCCTTGGTCGATGAGTTTTGGGTGGCACGGCAAGCTGAGGTGTTGTTGCAGGGGATGGCATGTGTTGTGGTTGTGGATACGCGATTGGCGTTAGGTACCTTGGCGGCGCACTGGCGACGTCAATTCGATATTCCGGTGATTGGAGTGACCGGGAGCAATGGCAAGACGACCGTCAAGGAAATGTGCGCGGCCATTCTGCGTGAGCAGATGCGTCGTGAGCATCATGATGAGAATGCTGTATTGGCGACGACGGGTAATCTGAACAATGACATTGGTTTGCCTTTGATGCTTTTGCGTTTGCGTAAGCATCATCGGGTTGCCGTGATTGAAATGGGGATGAATCATCTGGGTGAGATTGATTATCTGACACGGCTTGCAGTGCCCACCGTTGCTTTGGTGAATAACGCCCAGCGTGCGCATCTGGAAGGCTTGGGGAGTCTGGCTGAGGTCGCGCGTGCCAAAGGTGAAATTTTTAATGGCTTGGCACATGAAGGCGTTGCCATCATCAACGCGGATGATGCTCAAGCACATCTCTGGCGCGAAATGGCAAGATCGGCAGGCATTCGTTCTGTGGTGGATTTTGGTTTCGCACTATCAGCGTGTATTCATGCCAATGAAGATTGGCAGACGCGTGCGTTTGGTAGCTATGTAACTCTTGAGACACCCCAAGGTTCATGTGAAATCGAACTGCCAATACCGGGGAAGCACAATGTCAGCAACGCATTGGCAGCAGCGGCAGCGACGCTGTCTGCGGGAGCCTCGTTGCAGGACGTGGCTTCAGGATTGGCCGGTTACACCGGTATCAAGGGGCGTTTGCAGCGGCATCCGGCAGAAAGAGGTGCATGGCTGATTGATGACAGTTACAACGCCAATCCGGATTCGATGCGTGCCGCCATTGACGTGTTGGCCGCCATCCCCGGTCGCAAGATATTTGTATTGGGCGACATGGGCGAGGTCGGGGAGCAGGTGGGGCAGTTTCATGACGAGCTGGGAGGCTATGCCAAGAGTATGGGCATCGACCTCTTGTTAGCCTTGGGCGAGCACTCGGCGGCGGCAGTGCGTAATTTTGGAGAGGGCGCACAGCATTTCAAGGATGCAGCGAAGCTGATTGAATCACTTCGCTCGCAGCTCGACGAGAAGACAACGGTTCTTATCAAAGGATCACGCTTCATGCGCATGGAGCGGATTGTAGAAGCGATAGAGAGCAAGGCATGAATACAAAGGCAATTTCACATTCTCCCGTAGCAATCACACCAGGAGCATTCCATGCTGCTTGAACTGAGTCTGTGGCTGGCGAAAGACATTCACGCCTTCAATGTTTTTGGGTATATCACCTTGCGTGCGGTGCTGGCGTCAATCACGGCGCTATTGATTTCTTTTATTTTCGGACCGAAAGTCATTCGGTGGCTGAGTGCCAAGAAAATTGGTCAGTCGGTACGTGATGACGGCCCGCAAACCCATCTAGTCAAGGCGGGAACGCCGACCATGGGCGGTGCACTCATCTTGCTGGCTGTTGCTGCTTCAACACTGCTCTGGGCAGATCTGTCGAATCGCTTTGTCTGGATCACCTTGCTGGTGACGCTGGGCTTTGGTGCCGTAGGCTGGGTGGATGACTGGCGCAAAGTGGTGCATCGTAATCCGAAGGGACTTTCGGCGCGTGCCAAGTTTTTTTGGCAATCGGTCATTGCCGCCGTGGCCGCCGTATTGCTGGCATTCAGTGTTGCCGCACCTGACAACAGCAAGTTACCGGATTTATTCATGGCGTGGGTGCATGGTGGTTTTGATATGGAGCTTCCTGCCAAGGCTGCATTGATTGTGCCTTTCTTCAAGAGCATCAGTTATCCGCTGGGTGTCTTTGGTTTCATGATTCTCAGCTATCTCGTCATCGTGGGTTCGAGCAATGCCGTCAATCTCACGGATGGGCTGGATGGCCTGGCAATCATGCCGACGGTGTTGGTGGGATCGGCTTTGGGCATCTTTGCTTATGTTGCAGGTCATGCCGTGATTTCAAAATATCTGCTGCTACCTTACATCCCCGGCGCGGGGGAGCTCGCCGTATTTTGTGGGGCTTTGGCGGGTGCGGGGCTAGGGTTTCTCTGGTTTAACGCCTACCCTGCTGAAGTCTTCATGGGCGATGTGGGTGCGTTGGCACTAGGTGCTGCGCTGGGAACCGTGGCTGTGATCGTGCGTCAGGAAATTGTGCTGTTCATCATGGGCGGCGTCTTCGTTGCCGAAACGGTTTCCGTGATGTTGCAGGTTGGCTATTTCAAGCTCACGGGAGGAAAACGAATTTTTCGCATGGCACCGCTGCACCATCATTTTGAGTTGGGCGGCTGGAAGGAAACGCAGGTCGTGGTGCGCTTCTGGATTATCACCATCATGCTGGTGCTGTTTGGCTTATCCACCCTGAAGATTCGTTGAAACTGGTGCAGGCATAGGTATTTTTGTGAAACTTTCCGGTTTGCAAGTGTTGATTTTGGGGCTGGGTGAATCCGGCCTGGCCATGGCGCGCTGGTGTGCACGGCAGGGCGCACGCATTCGTGTGGCTGATACCCGAGAAGTGCCTCCCGGACTGGCACAGTTGCGTATCGCTGTACCGGAAGCGACATTCATTGCTGGAACATTTGATAAGACCTTGTTGGAAGGTATCGATGTACTGACGCTTTCGCCGGGGCTTTCCGCAGGGCAGATGGTGATTTTTGAAGCGCGCGCGCGAGGAATTCCTGTACTGGGCGAGATTGAGTTATTCGCCCACGCGCTGCGTGAGCTCGGTGTACGTGAGCAATGCAAGGTGATTGCCATTACCGGCACGAATGGTAAGACCACGACGACGACGCTCACGGCGCATCTTTGTCGTGCGGCAGGGCGGGATGTGGCTTTGGGCGGCAATATTTCACCGGCCGCGCTGGATGCCTTGATGACACGGTTGGATGCCGGAAAGTTGCCAGAAATCTGGGTGCTGGAGTTGTCCAGTTTTCAGTTGGAAACACTGGAAACCTTATACCCTGATGTGGCAACGGTGCTCAATATCAGCGATGACCATCTGGATCGTTACATCGATCTGGATGAATACAGCAGTGCCAAGTCACGCATTTTTTTGGGTAGCGGTGTGCAGGTGCTCAATCGTGATGATGTCCGGGTCAAACGCATGGCGCAGCCGGGACGCTGGCTGCTAGGCTTTGGTCTGGATGCCCCGGGGATGCTGGAAGATTTCGGCTTGCGAGATCGGGGCGGTGAGCTCTGGCTGGTTCAAGGAGATAGCTTCTTGTTGCCCGTGTCGCGCCTGCCTTTGCCGGGTTTGCACAACGCAGCCAATGCGCTGGCAGCACTCGCCTTGTGTCATGCGCTGGGCTTGCCGATGCGTCGTTTGCTGGATGGCTTGCTGACCTTCAAAGGCTTGCCCCATCGTGTGGAGTTTGTGGCTGAAGTCGAAGGCGTGCGCTATTTCGACGATTCCAAAGGCACCAATGTGGGTGCGACGGTGGCGGCATTGGCCGGGGAGCTTCACGCAAAAGGTGGAAAGACTGTTCTGATTGCGGGAGGTGATGGCAAGGGGCAGGATTTTTCACCTCTTGAGAATGTTGTTGCTGCCCATGCTCGTGCAGTGATCTTGCTGGGGCGTGATGCTCCGGTGATCGCGGCCGCTCTGGCGGGTAGCGGTGTTCATATGGCGTATGTGGCGGATATGGATGAGGCTGTGCGTGCCGCCGCAAGAGCGGCGCAATCGGGCGATGTCGTTTTGTTGTCGCCAGCGTGTGCCAGTTTCGATATGTATCGTAACTATGTGCATCGTGCGGAGGTTTTTATTGCTGCCGTACAGGGCTTGAGTGCGCGTGAGCCAGGAGCTGCATCATGACATTGAGAACGCCCCCCTCGCCTCAGGAATACGATCCGTGGTTGTTCTGGTCGACGATGTCTCTGTTGATGCTGGGGCTGGTCATGGTCTATTCGGCATCCATTGCGACGGCCGAGGGCAGCCGTTTCACTCATTATCAGCAGACTTTCTTTCTGGTGCGGCACGGCGTGTTCTTGGCCATCGGCTTGATTGCCGCCGTGGTGGTGTACCAGATCCCCATGCGCGCTTGGCAAGCAGCAGCACCGTGGTTGTTCATGGCGGGCGGCGTGTTATTGATTCTGGTACTGATTCCCCATATCGGCCGCTCTGTGAATGGCTCGCAGCGATGGTTGCCCATGGGGTTGATTAACTTGCAGCCTTCGGAATTGATGAAACTGTTTGCCGTGTTGTATGCAGCGGACTACACCTCCCGAAAACTGGCGGATATGGGTTCCTTCCTCAAAGGTTTTGCCCCCATGGCGGCAGTGATGTTGCTGGTGGGCTTTCTGTTGCTGCGCGAACCGGACTTCGGTGCTTTCGTTGTCATTGTGGCGATAGCCATGGGCATCCTATTTCTGGGCGGTATCAATGCACGCCTGTTTGGCGCACTGGTTCTGGTGTTGTTGATCGGTTTTGTGGTTCTGATCTGGGTCTCGCCGTATCGCCGCGAACGCATCTTCGGCTTTATGGATCCCTGGCAGGATGCTTATGGCAAGGGCTATCAGCTTTCACACGCGCTGATTGCCTTTGGACGGGGGGAATGGACAGGAGTGGGCTTGGGTGCCAGTGTTGAAAAACTGTTTTATCTGCCAGAAGCTCACACGGATTTTTTGCTGGCTGTCATCGCAGAGGAGCTCGGTTTCGTGGGCGTTACAGTGGTGATTGTCTTGTTTGCATTGCTGGTACAACGAGCTTTCATCATTGGCCGACAGGCGTTGGTGCTGGATCGTGTGTTTTCGGGTCTGGCAGCACAGGGGGTTGGTATCTGGATTGGAGTGCAGTCTTTTATCAATATGGGCGTCAATATGGGTTTGTTGCCGACCAAGGGGCTGACGCTGCCACTGATGAGTTTTGGTGGATCGGGTATTTTCGCAAACTGTGTGGCACTGGCCATCCTGATGCGGATTGATTGGGAAAACCGGCTATTGATGCGGGGGGGCAGACCATGAGCGTTAAAACACTGCTGGTCATGGCGGGGGGTACGGGAGGACATATTTTTCCGGGCTTGGCTGTGGCGGATGCCGTCAAGGCGGCAGGTTGGCGTGTCATTTGGTTAGGGAATCCGGCGGGGATGGAAGCGAAGCTGGTTCCAGCACGCGGCTATGAAATGGCGGAGATGCGCTTCGATGCTTTGCGGGGCAAGGGATTGCTACGAAAGCTGTTATTGCCTTTCAATTTGTTGCGTGGGTTTTGGCAGGCATGGCGATTGTTGGGGAAAATCAAGCCGGATGTCGTCATTGGTTTGGGCGGGTTCGTCAGTTTTCCTGCTGGAATGATGGCGTCCTTCAAGAGCATTCCCTTGGTACTGCATGAGCAGAACTCTGTTGCAGGCTTGGCGAACAAGGTGCTGAGTGGTGTGGCCGATCGCATCCTGACCGGATTCCCTGATGTATTGAAAAAAGGGCAGTGGGTTGGAAATCCTGTGCGCACCGATATTGCGGCTTTACCTTTGCCCGCAGGGCGTTATCACGATCGCCACGAACAACAGGCTCCCCTGCATGTGCTCGTGGTAGGAGGGAGTTTGGGTGCGCAGGCTTTGAACGAGACATTGCCGGCAGGTTTGGCGTTGTTGCCTGAGAATGACAGGCCACAAATCGTGCATCAATCAGGTGAAAAACATCTCGAAGCACTCAAGACCGCCTACTCGACTGCGGGCGTTCATGCGAATTGTGTGAGTTTCATCGAAGATATGGCAGGGGCTTATGAATGGGCGGATCTGGTGATCTGCCGTGCAGGAGCCCTCACCATTGCGGAGCTGGCTGCCGCTGGGGTTGCCAGCGTTCTGGTGCCTTTCCCACACGCGGTGGATGATCATCAAACGACCAATGCCCGTTTTTTGGCACAGACGGGGGCTGCCATCCTGTTGCCGCAGAATGAATTGACACCGGAAAAACTCGGTACCTTGGTCTTGATGGGGCGCGATCAACTCCTGCAAATGGCAGAAAAAGCACGCGCGCTGGCGCGACCCGATGCAACGGAACAGGTTGCCAAAACATGCATGGAGCTGGCGAAATGAAACACAAGGTCAAACGTATCCATTTCGTCGGCATCGGTGGAACGGGTATGAGTGGTATCGCTGAGGTGCTGGCCAATCAGGGATTCGAGGTCAGCGGCTCCGATCTGGGACGTAATGCGGCCACGCAACGGTTGAGTGCCTTGGGGGTACGCGTTCTTCATGAACATGCAGCACAAAATGTGAATGAAGCCGATGTCGTGGTGGTATCGACGGCAATCCAAGCCGACAATCCTGAAATTGTGGCGGCGCGTGAGCGCAAGATTCCTGTCGTACCTCGCGCCCAGATGCTGGCCGAGTTGATGCGCTTCAAACAGGGCATTGCCGTAGCGGGCACTCACGGAAAGACAACGACAACCAGCTTGATTGCCAGCATCCTGGGTGAGGGGGGCGTGGATCCCACGTTTGTGATTGGTGGCCGCCTGAATTCTGCGGGAGCCAATGCACAACTGGGGCAGGGCGATTTTCTGGTGGCCGAGGCGGATGAATCGGATGCTTCCTTTTTGTGTCTTTCGCCTGTGATCTCGGTCGTAACCAATATCGATGCGGATCACATGGAAACCTACGATCATGATCTGGGCAAGTTACGCCAGTCTTTCGTCGATTTTCTTCAACGCTTGCCGTTTTATGGCATCGCGGTGCTGTGTGAGGACGATGCCAATGTGCGCGAAATTCTGCCACGCATCACCAAGCAGATAATGACCTACGGGATTGCGCCGGATTCAAAAGCCAATGTTCGCGCCGAAAACATTGAAGCCGTTGGTAGCCAAATGCACTTTGATTGTGTGCGTGTCAACGGTAGTGTCAGTCGAATGAAAATCGTCTTGAACAGCCCGGGTCGTCACAATGTTCTCAACGCATTGGCGGCCATTGCCGTGGCAACCGAAGTGGGTGTGGACGATGCGGCTATCATCAAGGCGCTGGCTGAATTCAAAGGTGTAGGGCGGCGCTTTCAGCGATATGGCGAAGTGGCATTGTCACAGGGAGGCAGCTTCACATTGATCGACGATTATGGTCATCACCCTGTGGAAATGGCCGCAGTGCTTTCTGCTGCACGAGGTGCTTTCCCGGGACGTCGCTTGATGCTGGCTTTTCAGCCACATCGTTACACTCGCACACGTGATTGCTTTGAAGATTTTGTCAAAGTGCTGTCAGGTTTCGATGCCTTGTTGTTGTCCGAAGTGTATCCGGCGGGTGAAGCGCCTATCGTGGCGGCCGATGGCCGTACTCTTGCGCGGGCTGTCCGGGTGGCGGGCAAGGTCGAGCCCGTTTTTGTCGATGACATGAGCAATATGCCTCAAGCCATTCGTGATGCTGCGCGGGATGGGGATGTGATTATTACCATGGGGGCTGGCTCGATTGGCACCGTCTCCGGGAAGCTGACGCAGATCGAGGCATAAATCTGGATGGGTGAGGGGAAAAAAACCGCCACCTTGCGGGGGGTGCTGCGGCATAACGAACCGATGGCACGTCATGTTTCTTGGCGTGCGGGAGGGACCGCAGCTCACAGTTACGAACCTGCGGATCTGGAGGATTTATGCGCCTTTCTGTCAGGCTTGCGGCGAGATGAGCCCGTATTGTTTGTTGGCTTGGGCTCTAATCTGCTGGTGCGTGATGGAGGCTATGTCGGAACGGTGGTTCTGATGCATGGTGCGTTGAATGCCATTCGGCGGGAAGACGATGGATTGTTTTACGCTGAAGCAGGTGTGGCAAGTCCCAAGCTGGCGCGCTTTGTTGCCCGTCAACATTGTGAAGGTGCTGAATTTCTGGCGGGAATTCCGGGAACCATCGGCGGTGCCTTGGCCATGAATGCCGGTTGCCATGGCAGCGAAACATGGTCTTTCGTTGATCGGGTGATGACGATTGATCGCTATGGAAAAAAACATATTCGTTACCCTTCTGAATTCAATGTGACGTATCGACATGTGGGCTTGAAATCCTCCTGTGATGAATGGTTCGTTGCTGCCTGGTTGAAGTTTCCCGAGGGGGATGCCGAACTTGCGCTGGCGCGCATCAAAGCATTGCTGGAGCGGCGAATAGCGACACAGCCCTTGCATCAACCCAATGCCGGTTCCGTATTTCGTAATCCGTCGGGCGACCATGCTGCACGTCTGATCGAACAGGCGGGGCTGAAAGGATTTGAGCTGGAAGGGGCGCGAGTCTCGGAAATACATGCCAATTTTGTCGTTAATCCGGGGAACGCTGCGAGTGCTTCTGCGATAGAAATGCTAATCGGTCGGGTTCAGACTGTGGTACATGAAAAATATGCCATCAGATTGATTCCGGAAGTTCGTATCGTAGGGGAAAAAATTGAAGCAATCTGAGTATCGTCAGGCTTACGGCAAAGTCGCCGTCATGTTTGGAGGAGATTCCTCCGAACGTGAAGTTTCGCTGAAAAGCGGAGCCGCCGTGCTCGCTGCCCTTCAGGGCGCAGGAGTCGATGCACATGCTTTCGATCCACGCGATCGCTCACTCTCTGAATTGAAAACGGAAGGCTTTTCGCGGGTATTTATTGCGCTGCATGGGCATGGTGGTGAAGACGGCTCCTTGCAAGGGGCACTCGAATTCATGCGTATCCCTTATACCGGAAGCGGGGTATTGGCTTCGGCGCTGGCCATGGATAAATGGAGATCCAAGCTGGTCTGGCAGTCAGCAGGGATTCCTGTACCTGAATATGTTCTGCTCGATGCGCAGAGTGATTTCACTGCCATTGAACAGCGTCTGGGATTACCTATTTTTGTCAAACCTGCCAATGAAGGCTCCAGTATCGGCATCAGCAAGGTGACGACCCCCGGCGGTTTGAATGCCGCTTATGAAATTGCGGCGAAATATGATGACCTGGTGATCGCGGAGCGATTCATCGATGCAGGGGAGTACACCATTGCCATTCTCGATCGCAATGGTAGCAATGGCGAACAACAGGCTTTGCCCATGATCCAGATCATTCCGAAGGGCGAGTATTACGATTATGACGCCAAGTATCTTCGCGATGACACGCAATACCTGTGTCCCTGCCCCTTGCCCGACACGCAGCAGCGCACATTGGAAGCCTTGGCACTTAAAGCCTTTCGGGTTCTGGGCGGACGTGGATGGGGGCGTGTGGACCTGATGCTGGATCGTGAGGGACGGCCTTATTTCCTGGAGGTCAATGCATCACCGGGGATGACGGATCACTCCCTCGTTCCCATGGCCGCACGAGTTGCAGGGCTGGATTTCACCTCGCTGGTTTTGCAGGTACTCGGGAGAGCGACTCTTGGCTAGGCTTTCTCTCCTGACAGGAATGCGCAAAAGCCGCGACCCAGCTGCATCGCGTCGCATCGAGCGCCGAAAAGCGCCTCGGCCTGCGACCGAGAAATTCTGGGATCGCCCCCAGTTGGTCAATATGGTGGCGGATTTTCTGATGATTTTCGGTGTGTTGGGTCTGGCTTACGCCAGCTTGTTGGCGGCTGTGCGCTTGCCGGTATTCCCCTTGCGTCAGTTGGTGGTGATTACCCCGCTAGACCAAGTGAATCGCACCCAAGTCGAATATGCCGTGCAGCATTCCATCGATGGGAATTTTTTTACAGTGAATCTCGATAGTATGCGTGCATCGTTTGAAAAGCTGCCTTGGGTACGCAAGGCATCCTTACGTCGTCGCTGGCCGGATGGGATTGAAGTTGAGCTTGAGGAGCATGTCGCCGTTGCACGTTGGCAGAGTGGCGAAGGTGAAATGCGCCTTGTGAATAAGCAAGGTGAGGTTTTCTCAGCTGCTGTTGGAGAAAGCCGGAATGGCTTACCCCTGTTTTCAGGACCGGAGGGAACGGCGAATCAGGTATTGGGACGCTATCGTGAATTTTCTGAATTATTGATGCCCTATGGCCGAACTCCGCAAGCAGTTTTGTTATCGGCACGGCAAGCATGGCAATTGCGTCTTGATGATGGAATGTCATTGGAACTGGGGCGTGAACAAAGTGCTCAGGAATCCGGTTCGACTCAGGTTTTGCGTGAGCGCCTGGAGCGGTTTGCAAATACTTATTCTTCCATAAAAACCCGGTTGCCTTCGGCAGCCACAATCGATATGCGTTATCCGAACGGTTTTGCCGTTCGGTTGAGTCACGCTGTACCGGCACCACAGAATTCAGGCAAGGGTCAGACATGAGCAAGGAAATAAGGGAACAGATCGTTGGTCTTGATATTGGTACGTCCAAGATCGTTGCCATGGTCGCTGAATTAACCGATGACGGTCGGTTGTCTGTGTTGGGTGTGGGTAGTCAGGATTCCATTGGACTCAAGAAGGGCATCGTGGTCAATATTGAAGCCACGGTGAACGCTATTTCGCGAGCCATCCAGGAAGTTGAGCTGATGACCAATCTCAAGGTCAAGGATGTCTATACAGGTATTGCAGGCAGCCATATCAAGAGTAAGGATTCCAATGGTATGGCTGTCGTGCGTGATCGCGAAGTGGCACAACTCGATGTGCAGCGCGCCATCGAAGCCGCAGAGGCGACACCGATTTCAGCTGATGACAAGTTGCTGCACACTTTAGTGCAAGAGTTCATCGTGGATGGCCAAGATGGGGTCAAAGAACCCATCGGCATGGATGCCCGTCGGCTGGAAGTCCGTGTTCATATCGTAACGGGTGCGGTTACTTCAGTGCAGAACATCGTCAAATGTGTGCATCGTTGCGGCCTGGAAGTGAATGACCTCGTTTTGCAGCCACTGGCTTCGGGGTATGCCGTATTGAGCGATGATGAAAAAGAAGTGGGTGTTTGTCTCGTGGATATCGGTGGTGGCACAACCGATATCGCCATCTTTGCTCAAGGTGCCATACGCCATACGGCGATCGTTCCGATTGCCGGTGACCAGATTACCAATGACATTGCCATTGCACTGCGGACATCCACACAGGATGCCGAAGAAATCAAGTTGCGCTACGGCTATGCCTTGCAGCAAATGGCAGATCCAGAAGAAATGATCGAAGTACCTGGTGTGGGCGATCGACCCGCGACCCAGCTTTCCCGCCAGACATTGGCGAGTGTGATTCAGCCTCGCGTCGAAGAAATCTATCAGAAAGTTCAGGAAGAGTTGCGCAAGAGTGGCTATGAACGCTTGTTGCGTGCCGGCATTGTGCTAACGGGTGGCGCTTCTGCCATGCCAGGCATGGTACAGCTCGGGGAAGAAATGTTTCACAACACCGTCAAGCAAGGGCTGCCTGTGTATGAAGGCAACCTCAAGGATGTCGTGCGCAATCCACGCTATTCGACGGCCGTTGGTTTGTTGCTCGAAGGCTTGGCACAGCGAAAACGTGGGCTCAAGGTGCAAGGCCCCAAAAATTTTGGGCAGGTGCTTGCACGTATGCGTGCATGGTTTGAGCGGACGTTCTGATTTTGGGTGGAGCAGGTAACCGTATTTTTGTTTTGTTATGACATATTTTCAGGAGAATGAGCATGTTCGAACTTGTAGAAAAAGATAGCAACGCAACTGTCATCAAGGTCATTGGTGTCGGAGGCGCAGGCGGGAATGCAGTCGAACACATGATTGCAGAGAATGTTCAGGGAGTTGAATTCATCTGCATGAATACGGATTCACAAGCATTGGGCAAATCATCGGCGTCGATCAAGCTGCAACTCGGGCCGGGTTTGGGCGCGGGTGGCAAGCCTGAAAAGGCACGCGATCTGGCTCAGGTGGATCGTGACCGTATTGCCGATACCTTGCGCGGTGCTCACATGGTATTCATCACGGCCGGCATGGGCGGCGGAACGGGAACCGGTGCTGCTCCCGTGGTGGCTGAAGTGGCGCGTGAGCTGGGCATTCTGACGGTGGCCGTGGTGACCAAGCCCTTCGAGTATGAAGGGCGTCGTATGAAACTGGCAGAGCAGGGTGTGGTTGAGTTGGCGATGAATGTGGATTCATTGATCGTGATTCTCAATGAAAAACTGATGGAAGTGCTGGGTGAAGATGTATCCATGAAGGATGCTTTTGGCGAAGCTAATGCGGTACTGAAGAATGCAGTGGGAGGGATTGCTGAAATCATCAATGTTCCGGGACATGTCAACGTGGACTTTGAAGATGTCCGTGCTGTCATGGGCGAGATGGGCAAGGCAATGATGGGTTCGGCAACGGCGTCGGGTGTCGATCGCGCACGTATTGCTGCTGAAAGAGCCGTGGCCAGTCCGTTGCTGGAAGGGATCGAACTGTCCGGAGCCAAGGGGGTACTGGTCAATATCACAGCCAACCAGTCATTGGGCATGAAGGAAGTCAAGGAAGTCATGAATACCATACGCAACTATGCCTCAGAAGATGCAGGGGTTTTCTTTGGGGCGGTATTTGATGAAACGATGGAAGACAGCCTGCGTGTGACTGTTGTGGCAACGGGTCTGGGTACGATTGCAAAACGTCAGCCCAAGCCGGAAATGACCATTGTTCCTTCACTGCGTACAGGGACGGATGGGGGCTTCTACGATGCGCCTGTCATGAACAGTGGCATGGGTCTGGATGGAGATGGTTTGCCACCGGTTTTCCAGAATGCACGTACTGCACGCAATATGGCAGTCGAAGAGATGCGTTCTAATGGCGTGAATCAGCATGACATTCCGGCTTTCCTTCGCAAGCAAGCCGATTGAAGGCACTATCTTGATCATTGTGATTCAGCCTGGATAAAACCCAAAGAATAACTTGGCTGTGTTCTCGGTATGCGACGGTGAATTCTCAAGGTCGTGCTTCAGGGTGTCATCCCGGTTCAAGCGAAGACGGTTTGGATCTGTAAACATGCTTTGAAGATTGGTCAAGCCAAGGTGAGCCGAGTCATCAGATCACGCGGTCTTTTTTGGCCGTGTGCGGGTGGCTTGGCGATGGATTCGTTTTTACCTCATACCGGTGACTACCCCACGGTTACGACCTGCTCTGGACAACAGTGGAACGCCCCATGAAACTTTGGCTGCGGGTCGTTATCGTCTTTGCCATTGCGGTATGCGCAGTGCTGATCGCATTCAATCCTTGGTCGGAAGAAGCAATCCCCGGCCAAAGAGACAATCAGGCCATGTCAGCATCAGAGGATCGCGATCAGCCTGTTGTGGCAGAAAGGGCGACAGCCTCATCAGAGCGGATTCCGGTGAGAAGCAGCGCCATAAACGCAGTGCATGGGACGCAGCTTCCTCCCGAAAACCTCGGTGAAACTATCCAGCGTATCCAATCAGTCCAGCGTCGAACACAGCAGGAAGATCCTGTGGCGATACCACAGCAAGCCATGCCTTCCCTCGTGGATGCCGTCAATGCCACACGGCCTGCTGACGATCACAGCTCCTCTTCAATCAACCCGTTTCAGGCCAAGCACGACTGAATTGATGGCATTCGATGACATTCGAACTGCGCGGTCAATTGTTGGGGATGACAAGAATCGATTTGTAACGCTGGGCAGACAGCATTTCGTTATCGCTGGCACCATAGCCCATGTATAGTCGGGTTCCCGCCAGCGAGCGAACGTCGGTGGATGTGCTGAAAATAGGTACCGACATCAATGCGGGCAAGGCTCCTGTGTAATATGCCGGCAGGGTGCCATTCTTCCATTGAACCCAACCGGTCCCATTGTGCAGCCAAAGCACATCGCCAAGAGCGGCTGCGAGATAAACCGATCCTTGTGTGCCGATATCTTTACTCGCCACCTGCAGGTTCGCGCCGAGCATTGCCCCCGTCATCGTGCCGAATGCGGTGGCTGTGGAATCAAAGGCAGCGTTGCGTGAGTGCAATGTCAGAAGTTGGACGGTATTCGCGCCGATGTCGATGCTCGTTCCGTTGGGGGTGCTGACATCGACCAAGCCGTGGCTGTCATCCACCGTTTTCAAAGACAGTGCATAGTCGGATAACTTGCGAGCATCTGAAAAAGCCAGAGTCCATTTTTTTGTAGTCGTGCCTGTATTGGCAAGCAGAATCGCCATCTGTCCGTCAGCACGCTGCGCAGCCAGTGCCTTGAGCCCACTGACCGTCGTACTACTGGACGGATCGATACGGTCACTATAGCTGGCAAACTCCGACCAGAGGCTAAAGGCCAACGCTGTCCTGCGTGGCAGAGCATCGGTAGAGAACAGGCCGTAGCGTTCGTGATCCGTGGCACTGGGATCGTTGGCACGATAAACAAACGCCTGGGTCACACCGTTCTGCTGCAGGTTGATCCAGCTACTTGTTAGCAGCGCCGCGCCCTTGCCCATGGTGCGGGTTTTCAGGTTCTCCGCATCGGCAGACTTATCGCTTGCATTCACCGTCGTATGCCATTCCGTCAGGTGCTGTTCCGTACTCGTGAAACCGCGGCTATCCAGTTCGCTACGGTAAAACTTGGCACCTGTTGTGAAATTGTCTGGTGAATTCGAATAGATGTGCCAGGAAAGAAAATCCAGCGGCGCTCCGGTATTTTTCACATAGTCGAGAAACCCTTTTGTCCATTGCTGCCCGAGGCTGTTCGAAAAGCCGCTTGCTGTGATGCCCGGACCACCGATTTTCATGTTCGGGAAGGCCGCGCGAATCGCCTTGGCGGTATCGCAATAAAGTGTGTAGAACTCTTCCTTCGTATAGGTGCTCGGCCAGAATCCCGTACTGTCCGGCTCGTTACCGATCTCTACGTATCCGACCATGTTGCTGTAGCCGTTCCATTTGCCTTCCTGGTAGTGGCGCACGACTTCGACTGCTGCCTTGGTCCAGTTGGCGCGTTCCGAAGAGGATGGTGCCACCACGCCGCCTGCCGAATCCCAGATGCGAAGGTACATGCCGAGGCCGTTGTCCTTTAGCGTGGCGACGACAAAATCGCTGCTGTAGTCAGAATAACCACCTCCACTCGTGAAATTGTAGGAAGACTGTAGAGCCGTATCCTTTGTTCTATCGGGATACATCAGCTTCATGTCAAGCGCCCCTGGCATGTCGTGCGTTCGTACCGATTTCACCCCGATCTGCTGAAAGCCGAGTGTCGCATCTTGTGTTGTTCTTTTTGTTGCCCAGTGCATGGGGCCGGCATTGACACCCAAGAGCGGTTGCACTGTGCCGTTCTTGTTGCCCAACGTATAGGTCACATCCGTTGTTGCGGTCAGTGCAGCACCGCTGAATAGCATTCCCGCTATCAAGATTCCGAGGTTTTTCAGCATGTCGTTCTCTCTAGTAAAGTCTGGCGCTTTGCCAGTATCAATATGGGTTTTTATTCGGAGCAAACCCAAACAGAATCAAGGATTACGCAAATAGTATAACGATATGATTTTAATCGTGGAATGTGGGTATGATAGAATTTCGCATTTGAAGCAATACGTTACGTATTTTTATGCTCAAGCAACGCACACTCAAAACGCTGGTACGCGCCACGGGCGTTGGCTTGCATAGTGGTGCCAAGGTGACGATCGTCTTGCGCCCGGCAGCACCCGATACCGGCATTGTTTTTCGACGCGTCGATCTGCCCGCGCCGGTCGATATCAAGGCGGATCCCCGCCTTGTGGGTGATACGCGTCTAGCCTCCTGCCTGGAGGCAGGTGAAGCCAAAATTGCGACGATCGAACACCTGATGTCGGCTTTGGCGGGGATGGGGATTGATAACCTTTATATCGATGTGGATGCGGCCGAATTGCCGATTATGGATGGTAGCGCGTCTCCATTCATTTTTTTGTTGCAATCTGCAGGGATCGAGGAGCAGGCCGCTGCCAAACGCTTCATTCGTGTCAAGAAAATGGTTGAAGTGAACGAGGGCGACAAATGGGCGCGACTGGAACCCTATGAAGGTTTTCGTCTTGAGTTCTCCATCGCTTTCAATCATCCCGCCGTTGCACAGTCCGGAACACGGGTTTCGATTGATTTTGCAGAGGATTCTTATATTCGAGAGGTGGCTCGCGCTCGAACATTCGGGTTCATGCAAGATGTCGAGTTCATGCGGGATCAAGGACTGGCTTTGGGGGGCAGTTTGGAAAACGCCATCGTCATGGATGAATACCGGGTGCTCAATGCCGATGGTTTGCGTTTCGCGGACGAATTTGCAAAACACAAACTGCTGGATGCCATTGGTGATCTTTATATTGTTGGGCATCCATTGCTGGCTGCATTTTCCGCCTATAAATCTGGCCATGCGCTCAATAACCAACTGCTCCGTGCATTGCTTGCCGATGCCACGGCGTGGGAATTCGTGAGTTTTCCCCGCGTTGAAGACGCACCATCGGGTGTGGCGCAACTCTATCCTCAAGCGGCCTGACGGAAAGGGCGTCGATGTTGTTATTGCGCATCGTCGGACTGCTCATTGCTATCGCCATTGGCAGCGGCATCGTCATGTTCTTGTTTACGGGCGATCGCCGTTATTTGCGCGTGTCTGGACGCATCGCAAAATACGCACTTATTTTTGTTCTGATCGTTCTTGCCTTGCTTGCACTGGAGCGCATCATCGTGCTGTGAGCACGAGCAAACGTTGCGCTGTTCTGGTATCAGAGCGGATTCAGCCCAGGTTCAACGAGGGCGACTGCGAAGGACAAACTTTTCCAATGCCGTTTTGAGCGGGCCATCAGGCAGTGTGTCGGCTAGGTGATCGAGGCGGGCACGACTGTCTTCTCCCAGAATCGCCGCTTGAGCTTGCGGCTTGTGTTCGTGGGCTATTTCTAGGGGGTGTACCTTGATGCGGATTTCAGCAACCTGCTCACCCTCACTTTGGAATGCGGCACTCATGCTGGGAGCCATCTGGCGTAATTTTGCGGCAACGGCGCCATTTTCGGCGTGAATGACAAGCACCCCCAGTTTGAAATTGGCGACGCGACAACTGCGCGCCAGCAGGGAGGGTGCTATTTTTTCGAGAACTTTCTGTAATTTTTGCAAGCGACTTGCGTGCAAGGCAAGTCGTGCCATGGATTCATCAGTTTTCAGATGATCATCAAGAAGTCGTGCTCGCATGGCCGTTCAAAATCAGGAAATTCAAGAGATAGTGCGTATGTTAGCGTGAAATATAAAAATCAGAGTCGGGTTGAAGTTTTGAGCGTAGCGAGCAAATTCGCCGATATCCATCGAAGGACGGACGGATGGATGGATGGATGCGTAGGTTTTCGTGACTAGAAAATCCATGAGTTTCGCTGCATGTATGGGCCATCATGTAAAAATGCGATTCCTTACCGCGCAGTCAATAGCTCTTTGTAAAGCGTGAGATAACGACTCGCCATCCGTTCAGCCGTGAATAAAGTTTCGTAACGGAGGGCGGCACGTTTCCCCATCTGAGCTGCTTTTTCCGGATCCTGCCAGAGGATATCCATTGCATCTCGAAAAGCGGCGGGATCACTGGGAGGTACGACTATTCCTGTCTCATTGTTGAGATTGATATAGCTCGTGCCCGTCCCGATTTCACTGGAGATCATCGGCTTGCCGTACATGGCACCTTCAAGCAATGAAATGCCAAAAGCCTCCGATCGCAAATGAGAAGGGAATACCAGGGCATGACACAGCGTCAGCAAAGCCGCCTTGTCTTCATCAGGTAGCGCACCCAGAAAGAGAATGTTGTTGAGTCGATGCCTCTGGGCGTGAGCCTTTAATTCAGATTCAATCGAACCCGCCCCCAAAATGACCACAGGATAATTTCGTCCCTGCATCGCATCCAGCAATATATGGAGCCCTTTGTAATAGCGCAACACACCAACAAATAAAAAGAAGGGCTCACCCAGTCGCTGACGCCACATGTCCAGACGTGCCGTATCGGGAACCGGATAGCGCGTGCTGTTTTTATCCAGCCCATAGGGAATGACTGATGTTTTCTCAGGATATCTTGCCAGCAAGGAGCTGCTTGCAAGATAGTTGGGAGAGGAAGCAACGATATGATCGACGCTGTCCAGAAAGCGATGCATCAATGGACGATACAGATGCAGCAGTAATTTCTGGCGAACAATGTCGGAATGATAGGTGAGCACCGTGGGCTTGCCCATGCGGGAAACCTGAGTTGCAAAATGCACCACATCCATGAAAGGCCAGGGAAAATGGTAATGGATGATATCCGCTTCCATCGCTCGTTCCTTGAACTGCGCAAATACGGCGCGCGAAAATCCGGTCGACGCAATTTCGAAATCCATCGGAACACGCGTGACACGATGGCCATCGATATCGATCTCGGATGAATGACGATCGCGACTCAAGGTCAGTACTTCGGGCGTCACACCTAATCGCTGTGTGCCCGTGCAGAGCTGATGTATCACCTGCTCAATGCCGCCATAGGTCTGAGAATAGGTACGATAAAAATGAAGAACGCGCATGATGTCGATTCTACCGATACATCACTAGACCAACGCCGCACGATAAGTACGTGCCGTGATTTCGGCACAACGTGACCAAGTGAATTGTGCCGCTTGTTGCAAACCCTCCTGTCGACACGTCTGCCACACCGTCTCATCTTCGATGAGCATCTGCATGGCCAGACTCAGGCGCACATCGTCTTCCGCATCCACGATCAAGCCCGCATCGCCTGCCACTTCCGGTAGTGAAGCACGGTTGGAAACAATGACGGGCGTACCACTTGCCATGGCTTCGATCACAGGGAGTCCAAAGCCTTCATACAAGGATGGATAGATGAGCGCACGCGCACCTGCCACGACAGCTGCCAGATTTTCCTGCGGCAGATAACCCGCCAGACGGACATGCCCTGTCGCCAATGCCGCACGCAGCTCTTCGGAAAACTGTCCGGTATTCCAGCCCATTCCCCCTGCCAGCAGAAGCGGATAACGTTCTCGCAATGTTTGGGGCAGCCGGGCATGCGCTCGCAGAGCGAGGGCAATATTCTTGCGAGGCTCCAGCGTGCCGACACAGAGTAGATAGCCCCTCGGATGCAAGTCTAAGGGAGCTAGTGATGGGATCAACTGTTCGTCTGAACGTGGATGAAAACCGGCAGAACAGCCTAGGGGGGCAACAACAATTTTCTTACGAGACAGGCCGAAGTAGGTCTCCACTTCGCGTCCGATGTAACTCGAATCCACCAGGATATAGCGTGCCTGATCCACGCCACGATGGACATGCCGTTCGATTTCCCTCAGCCGTGCCGCAGGCTGGGTTTCTGGATAATGCACATGGGTGAGATCATGCAGGGTCATTACCATCCGCAGCCCGGTTTCATAGGGCCACTCGTAAGGCCACAGCGAGGGCTCATGGTAGAGATCAAAATGCGAACGGCGCACACCCGCATTGAAGGCATGTTGTTGAACAGCACGTCGCACACGATAAGCACCCGGAAAATGACGTAGCCATGACATGTGAGGCACGCCAGGTAAACGGTGCGAACTAGGGACGGGGTTTTGTGTCGCCGGAAGATCGACGCTCCAGTTACGCCCCAGAAACAGGCTGAGTTTCACATCCTCATGCGTTTTTAATGCCGCCGCCAACTCCACCACATACTGGCCTATACCGGTACGCGGGGCACGCAAGATGCTGGCGTTAAGTGCAATGTGCATGTCAGGGAACGCGCTGCGTCACCGGTATTGTCTGTTCCCGTTGCTGCGTATGCGTAGCGATACGCTTGACCAACTGGCGTGTCGAATCACGCCAGCCTGGCCATGCCCAATCCTTCAGCGTGCGAGGTGCTGGAAAGACAGCACTGGTTTCGTAACGCTGAATGAGGACGGCAAGACTGTCTGGATCATCCAACTGGAAATACGCCAGAAAATCCGTGCCGATTTCACGAAATACGGAGATATCGCTCGCCATTGCAGGTAAACCGCGCTGCATGGCTTCCACGAGGGGCAAGCCAAAACCTTCGACAAAGGATGGAAATACCAATGACTTGCTGTGATGGTAGGCGTATTCAAGGTCGGTATCGTTCAGATCGTTGAGCATGAACAAACGCCGCCCGAATTCCGGATGATGATGGATGCGATGAATCAATGGCGCACATTTCCATCCGATGCGTCCAATGATGCACAAGGTTGCACGTGTCGTGGGTTCTTTCGCCCACAGGCGTTCAAAGGCATCCAGTAGATACGCATGATTCTTGCGAGGCTCGATGGTGCTGACCATCAGATACACCGAAAGGTCGCCATCAAAAATTTTTCGTACATCGGCACGCGGTTTTTCATTACGGTGCGCCAGATCCAGCTCGCTCCCCAAATGAAAAAAATCGTACCATCGCTGCTCTGCTGTTTTCGTGCCCCATCGACGATGAACATCGGCACGCACTTCCTGACTGATGGTTTCAGAAATGGCAATGAACCCATCCGCTGTGCGCGATACCCAAGCAAACCATGTGTCAAACACCTTGACCAGCGGATCATCACAAAACTGGGGATGCGTCAGCGGAATCAGGTCATAGATCACCGCGACCACACCCAGCCCTTGCTGCTTGAGCTGCTCTACCTGCTCAAAAAAATCGGAATGCCACGATGAATCCAGCAAGACCAGTACATCACCCGACTGACAGTGCAACTCGCGAACACGCTCGACATCTACATCATCTTGAGCAAATCGAGCCAACCATTTCCAGGGCAGTACAAAGCCTAGGCTTCCCAAGCGAAACAGTTGCCAGAATATCCAGCGCAACAGACGAATATGCTCAAGTCCCATGCTTTGTTCGAGCCGTTGATGTATCAGCCAGTAACGATTGCGACACGCCACAAACCGAGGATTCATGCGCGCAAACATACGCCCCGGCTCCCGTATCAGCATGGCCAAGCCATAGGGCATCAAAAATCCCAAGGAGCCCAAACGGAAGATGCGCTCCACCCAACGGCGCGTCCGGGGGCATTGAGTCAGCTTCAAACGATGCTCAAGATGGTGATGCCACAACCAGTAACGATTGCGAGTTTTCTCATAACGCTTTTGTATGTCTTCGTCTTTGGACGGCTTGAGCTGCCGGACTTCATATACCTTGCCATGCTTGAGTATGACCGGAACACAGGCAGCAATATCCTGCGCCCCTTTCAAATGACGCACCACATTACGCACCACGCGCTGTATCCCCGAATTGTCTTCGGGGTGTTCATAAACGTAGGTGCACTCGAAAAGGTATCGCATGGCTAGGCAGTTCAATCAGCTCAATCAACTCAATCAGAAGAGCAACGCTCGATGGAGGGACGTGGCGCAAGCCAGGCCGCACCGACGAAGTCTTCTTGCTGCGTATTCACGACGTGAAACAGTAAGCCCAGATCACGCCATTCGTAATTGCCATCGAGATGGGAATCCAGTCGCGACAGCGAAGTGGAAATCGAATAACTGCCCTTGCCCACATTCATCGAAAAATCGAAGCGATACACGATTTCTTCGTCGCATATCGCATCTTCTATCGGCAAATTCAGGCGATGGGTGTTGATGCCATAAATCGCCTGCCCGAGCTTGTCCTTGATGAGAAAACCCAGTACCAGACGTGAAACAGGCTGTAGCACCCTGACACGGATTTCCAGCGTCACCGCTTGTCCGACTTCAACGACATCCAGTGCTTTTCCTTCCGTATCCAGCAAACGCATCGCAACGACCGTCGCTTCACCGCTGCCAGAAATGGTTTGCACTTGCCCATCGGCAAGCACATCCAGCCGGATCAACTGACGTTCCTGATCGGCCAGTATGGCGTTGTAATAGTCCAGTACTTCCAGCGGCGTTCCCTGCAATATCAATTGTCCTGCATGTAGCAGAATGGCGCGGTCACAGATGGACTGAATGGCATAGCGATCATGCGACACGATCAATAACGTGGTTCCTGCCGCACGAAATTGACGGATACGATCAAAACTCTTGTGCTGAAAATAGGCATCACCCACGGATAAGGCTTCGTCGACAATCAGAATATCGGGACGCTGTACCGTGGCCACGCTAAACGCCAGACGCATCTGCATCCCGCTCGAATAGGTTCGCAAAGGCTGATCAAAATAATCACCAATCTCTGCGTAACTTTCAATCTGAGGCAAAAGTTCTGTAATTCGATCCCGCTCCATACCTTGCAACTGGCACGCCATGATCGCGTTTTGTCGTCCCGTGAAGTCAGGATGAAAACCCATGCCCAACTCCAGCAAAGCAGAAACGCGTCCGGTGCTTTCAAGGTGACCGGCACTGGCCTGCGTCGTACCGGCGATGATCTTGAGTAGCGTGCTCTTGCCCGCCCCGTTCATGCCTACGATACCGAGAGCTTCACCGGCGCGAACTTCAAAAGAAATATCGTGTAGCACCCAGCGTAAGGTATGTGTATGGCGGGGTTTATGCAGCCATTGAGGCAGCAGCCACTCAGCCAACCGTGCGCCACGCGTCGGGTATTGCTTGTACGCCTTGCCCAAAGAAGAAACCGACAATCGACCCATCAGAGCTCATCCACCATTTCATCGGCACGACGACGAAAGAGCATCAAGCCCATCAGACATAACACGATCGCCAACGACGTCGTTGGCATCAGCGTCATCCAGTGCGGCCATTCGCCACGCACAAAGAGATTTTGCCAAGCGGCCATGAGCGGGGTCATGGGATTCAGCTCTAATGCGGGGCGCACACTGTCGGGGACGATGCTTGATGAATAAACGATGGGCGTGAGCCAGAACCAGAATTGCAGCAGAATGCCGAAAAACTGGCCGACGTCTCGAAAGAACACATTGAGCACCCCGAGGATCATGCCCAGCCCCGTGGCGTAAGCCAGTTGAATGAGGAGCAGGGGCAATACGGCAATCACAGCCCATCCGGGGAAATTGCCGGACAGCAACAGAAATATCGAAAACAGCCCCAGCAAAATACCAAAGTTCAGGAGGGCACTGCACACGACGATGATTGGCAGGCAAATGCGGGGGAAATTGAGTTTTTTGAGCAGATTGGCTTGATCGAGAAACATCGTTTGCGAGCGCGTGACGATTTCTGCAAACAGATTCCAGGCAAACAAGCCCGCACAAAGATAAATGCTGTAAGCAAATTCCCCTTCCGCACCGGGCAGACGCGCCTTCATCAACTGAGAAAAAATCAGCGTATAGACGGCAATCATCGCCAGCGGATTGAGTATCGTCCAGGCAGCACCCAGCATGGAATTACGGTAACGCGATTCAAACTCACGTCGCACGCTTCCCAGAATGAAACCGCGATAAGCCCACGCGGCACGAACCAGACCCATCATCATCAGGGGTGAGCCAAGGTCATTTGTACCATTCGTATCATTCAGAGCGCCCATATTGATCGGCAAAGCGCACGATATCATCCTCGCCCAGATATTCACCGCTTTGCACTTCGATCATCACCAGATCTAGTAGCCCCGGATTTTCCAGACGATGCTTATGGCCTGCAGGAATATAGGTCGATTCATTGGTGTTGACGTAAAGCTCACGCTCGCCGTTGATGACACGCGCCATCCCCTGCACGACGACCCAGTGTTCGCTTCGGTGATGATGCAACTGCAACGAAAGAGCCGCACCCGGTTTGACCACGATGCGCTTGATTTTGAAGTGAGCGCCTTCCTCCAGCACCGTGTAGGTACCCCAGGGACGCGAAACTGTGCGATGCAGTCGATAGGCATCATGTCCCGCCGACTTCAGCTTCTGCGTCACCTGTTTGACTTCCTGAACACGATCGGGATGCACCGCCAGCACGGCATCGGGTGTTTCAATGAGAATCAGGTCATCGACGCCGACCGCAGCCACCAGACGGCTTTCGCTTTGCACAAAAGTGTTGCGACAGCCAACAAACAAGGCATCGCCCAATGCGCGGTTCCCCTCGCCATCCGGCATCACCAGTTCTTGCAAGGCCGTCCACGAACCAATATCGCTCCAGTCGAATGAAGCCGGGATGACGACGCCGCAGAGAGAACGCTCCATCACGGCGTAATCAATGGAGATATCCGGTACCGTCGAAAAACTTGCGGCATCCAGTTCCTGCAAGGATGCGGCATTCCCATGTTGCACCGGACTTTTTTCCACACAGGGGCGCATGGCGCGCAGTACCTCGGGCGCATATTGCTCGATTTCGGTCAGGATGGTGCCCACGCTAAAGCAGAACATGCCGGAATTCCACAAGTAATTTCCGCTGGCAACATAATGTTCTGCCGTGGGTGTGTCCGGTTTTTCAACGAAGCGCGCAATCTTTCGTGGCTGGAGCGGATTCTGTGCGGCAGAGGATTGCGTCATGCCATTGAGCGGCACAGGATCACCACACTCGATATAACCAAATCCGGTTTCAGGTCTGTCTGGGCGTATGCCAAACGTCACCAGCTGCCCTTGTGCCGCCAGTTTTGCTGCGGTGTTCACATCTTCCGAAAATGCCTTTTCATCACGAATCAGATGATCCGCCGCCATGACGAGCATGATGGTGGCATCCCCATGTGACTCGCGCAATGCCAGCGCGGCCGCAGCAATGGCCGGTGCGGTGTTACGGCCAAAGGGTTCGAGAATGAAATGCGGGAATACATCCGGAACTCGGGAGGCGACCAGTTCATCCTTGCTTTGAAAATAATAATCACGGTTGGTGACCGTGACGATATCTCCTTGTGTAGCGACCTGCGCAGCCCGGCGGTACGTCTTGTGCAGCAGCGATTCACCATCCGCCAACCGGATAAAAGGCTTGGGATGGCCTTCACGCGAAACGGGCCAGAGTCGCGTACCCGCACCACCAGAGAGAATGACAGGAATGATCATGAGCAGACTTCCACAAAGTAGAGAAAATCAGGAAAGAACAGATACGACATCATCCGTTTCAAAAAGCACGTTTATTTCACACGCCTGAGAGAAGGCGTATCAGACAATGTGACCGTATTTTCCATGTCCTGCCAGTATTGGAGCACGTCTTGCAAGGACTGTTCGAAAGAGATGAGGGGCTTCCATCGTGTCGCTGTGCATAACCGAGTGTTATCGCCACACACGCGGCGTTGATCGGAAGGGCGATATCGTGCTGCATCGTGAACGATTTCGGGAGTCACGCCGCCTAGCACAATGGTCTGTTCGATGATTTCACGAATCGAACGCTCCCGCCCCGAGCAAACGTTGTAGATCATCCCGTTCTGCCCCTGTGCCAGCAAACTCAGATAGGCGCGCGCCAAGTCACGCACATCGAGAAAGTCACGGGTCACATCGATATCACCGACTTCGATCACCGGTTTGCAGATGCCCAAACGGATGCGCGCAATCTGGCGTGCAATCCCGGAAACCACGAAATCCGGGCGTTGTCCGGCGCCGATGTGATTAAAAGGACGTGCCACAACGATACGCCACGGTGCATTCAAACTCCATTGCCGACAGAGCATTTCGGCAGCTGCTTTACTGACTGCGTAAGGATTTTGAGGATCCACTGTTTGCGCTTCAGTAATCGGCAAGCGATCTGGCGGCACTTGCCCGTAAACATCCCCCGAACTGACATAAAGGAAAGTGCCGCTGAAGCCGGTTTCCTTCAAAGCTTCCAACAGGTTCAACGTCCCCATCAGATTGATCTGCAAGGTATGTGAGGGGTTTCGTATGGCATCGGGAACAAAGCTTTGTCCTGCCAGATGAATCACCCCTTCGGGCCGCGCCTCTCGCAACACTTGACGCAGCGAGGCAGGATCACGCAAATCGTAAGAGGGGATGGATTCCGGAGCCAGCAAAGTCCATCCATGATCGCGTGCCAACTCGTCGGACATGCGCTGGAAAGTCTTGCCAACAAAACCGGTCAACCCCGTAATGAAAAGTCGTCTCATATGCCGTCGTCAATGTGACAAGTGCGTATTTTACAACGGCTTGCGCGCAATGATGGCCTGACTTTTTGGCATGAATTCATCGAGCGCCTTCTTGATTTCCGCCCCTTTTTCCATGGTCAGCAAGGTTTCCCATGTCCGGGTCCAGTGTTGCAAAACCGGATGCCAAGGGGGAGACAAGTCCTGCTCACACGCACAAAACATCATCCACCAGATCGACCAATAAAAACCATGATAGCTCCGCCGCTCAACGACCAGACCGGCATTCACGATTAGTTGCTCGAATTCCTCACGGCCAAAGACACGCACATGATTCGGCTTTTCAAAAAAGATGCTGGGAGCGACTTTTTTCAACACGGTTTCAGAAGCCGGGTCAGGCACCGTGATTAGATAAAGCGCGCCCGGCTGTCCCACCCGAACCAGTTCTCGCATCACCTGATTCGGATCATCGACATGTTCGAGTACTTCCATGCAAAGAATCTTACTGGCAGTAGCATTTTTAAGGGGTAAGGGATTGGAATCACTCACGAGCGGCTGGAGGCTGCGTGCCGATGTTTCTGCCAGCAATGCTCCAACGGCTTCCACCTTGGCAGCATCGATATCTGAAAAAATCACTGCCGGACCGAACTGGGCGCAGAACTTCACAAAGCTGCCATTTCCACAGCCCACATCCAGCACGGTATCCGTACTTAATATCGGGAAGCCTTCGAGCAGCTCACCGGTATCCTGACGAAACCATCCGCTCATGCAGGCATCGGAAAGAGAAGGCTCGATGTTTCCGTCACCAGGGGCTGACTCGACTTGTATTGGTGCTAACAGGGATGCCGATACCTGCTCTGACGGATGCGTGGAATGAGCCGTCACCGGTTTTTGAAAAAGCTTTTGGCGTAGTCTGTGAAACATGACGAGATTACCTCTCACCTATCCTCTGAAAAAATGAAATCACCCTGCTTTTCAAGCGGACATACAGACGTGTATGCCAATGCATTGCATAGCCCTGCTCGGCAAGAAAACTCCTCAGCCTGTCGGTAATGATCTTCTTGCTGCAATGTTGTTGAAGATCCTGATGTGCTTGCTGTGCCATGCTCATGTAACGCGCGGGCTCATGACAGGCCACACGATAGCTTTCGAGATAAGCATCGCGTAAAGATTGCCAGTCGATGCGATAACGAAATGTTCGTAGAACGAGGCGGGGGTCATGCGGCCAATGCGTCCATTCCGGGCTGGAACGAACGATGAAGGCATTGCGATCATTGATGTAGTCCGCCATTGCGGAATGATCGGGGGCAATCGCAGGCTTGCCTGCCGACATCAATTCCATCAAAGGCAGACACTGCCCTTCACCACGCGCCGTATTGACGACATAAGTGCTGTTTGCCACCAACTGACGATAAGCCGCATCCTCCAGATAACCTTGCACCGCCACTACACGACAGCGATAAGGGGCCAGTTTTTTCATCTCCTGCAATACCAACCCACAGGCGTGAGTCGCATCATGGTAAGCGAGCTTCATGAGCAGCGTCACCTCCGGATTATCACGAAACGCGTAACAAAACCCGGTGAGTAGATCCAGACAATTTTTTCGGCTGTCGTTGGGATTAAAAATAGAGGTGTAGACAATGCCGTCGAATTGAACGTGGCATTCACGGCCCTCGAATGAAACCGGATGCGATTTTCCCGCTTGATTCAGACCCAAGGCGTGAGAATCCAGCACAACGCCATTGGCGATATCCAGTTGCCATGGATGGGGGCTGGATCGAGATTCATACAAGCTCGCATACTCGTCCCATAAAGGTGCAGGCAAGGAAACAACGGGATAAGACACCCCCAACGACTGATGCACTGCCTTCAATGCGAATTGTGAATGCGTCATCGCGCCACGAAATGATTTGAGCATGGCCGCCCAATTATGACGCGGCTCGTTCGCCCACGACTCATCCGGTATCGTGCTGTACTCCCATGCAAAAACTGGAAACACCGGACAATGCATGGGTTGTGGTGTCTTGTGCGGTGGGGTGAAAGATAGCAGGATGATCTCGGAATCTTGCGTCAATAACTGTGCGTATTGCGCATCCACCGTTTCAACATCATGAACGATCCTCACCTTGCCCAATTGTTCCAGCACCGGAATGAATTTTTTCATGACGAAAAAATAGCTGTAATCCGGTAAACCGAGATTCGCTGCGATCGATTGATCGGTTTCTTTCGCATAAACGAGAAAGATCACGCCCCCCCCTCCACGCCACTCTCCAGATTGAAGAAGGCGGCGAGCTTGCGTCGCACGACATCATGAGAGCAGAACTGCAACTGCAAGGCTTGCGCCTGGATGCTCATGCGCTCATAACGTTCCGATTCATCTTGTGCGACACGGAAGCTGTTTTGAAAAGCCTCCACAAGAGATATCCAGTGAATACGGTAGTACATCGTATGAAAAAGCGCGCGGGTATCGTGAGGCCAGATGGCGGGCTCAAGACTGCTCTCGACAACGAAGGTATTTTCTTCAGACACATAATCGAGCATGGCGGTATGCCGGGGTGCCACAGCGGGAATACCGTGACTCATGAACTCCATCAAAGGCAGGCACAAGCCTTCACCATGCGAGGTGTTCACACAATACGTTGTTGCATCGATGAGCTCCCGATAACATGCTTCATCCAGAAAGCCATGCAGAATCAGGATGCGACACTGTATGGTACCGACGCGTTGCAGCATGTAATGAAACTTACCCAGAAAGGAACCGAGCGAGTGATGGGTCATTTTCAATACGAGTGTTGCCCGAGGCTCATTCCGGAAGGCGAAACAAAACGCCGTCAACATATCCATCCAGTTTTTACGACCATCTCCAGGGTTGAAAATGCTGGTATAGACCACACCATCGAGCTGAACCGGCAAAGGAAGGTTTTTATTCGTGACCGGTAAAGGATGCGATGAAGACGGCGTTGTTTTAGGGGGGGAAAGCCGCGTCAGCCGCAGGCTACGCAGACCAACGCCCATGCTTCGTGGATCGCGCGCCCCGGGAATACCTGAAATATCGACTCCGGAAAACTGGATGACACCGCATTGCTCAGTGGGGTCTGAACCAAAGTCGAACTCAAACACATGCCAGAAAAAATTATCCGTCAGCAACAAGGGTTGAATCTGATTTCCCACAGCAATATGGATCGTTCGACGAACGTTAGGGCCATAAGGTGCTAGTTCGATTTCAAGCCTGTAACGTCCTTTGACACGAAATGGAAGTACGACCCACGGAGTGGCATTGCGCGACCAGACACCCCAGTCTTCCGGGCTATAAAACCCGCCCAACATTCCACTTTCCAGCGTCCCTCGCTGATAATTCAGGCTCACACTGTCGCCTTGCCATTCAGGTAAGCGAAGATGATCGGCCGGAATATGGGCAATCATGCTTTCCGCATCCACCTCATAGAAACGGCTATCGATGACGGCACAATCCACTTCGAAGGTGCGTGAGGCAAGTGCTGGCTTCCTTGCGGCAATATCGGAAGCCGTTTGAATCTGCTTGTTGTAGAGCGGAACTGGAATGGCTTTGACAACATACGTCGCCCCCATGACCTCCTGAATCACCTGTTCGGTATAGGATGACAGCGTGATGGTGCGACCGTGTTTCTCAAGCACATAACGCCAATCGTTACGCGGCTCATCGTCCCACGGCGTATCGGGAATATTGCTGAATTCCCACGCAAAAACACATAGTGTGGGACAGCGGTCATGCACCGGCGCACGATGGGGGGGGGAAAAACAAATCAGGACACAAGGCATGCCTTGCTGGCAAGCCTGATCGTAATGTAGATCGACTTCAATATCAGGATTGCCAATCTGAATGACCGTTCCAAGCTCTTCAAGAACGGCCAGATAAGCCTTGAGCACGAAGTAATAACTATATTCAGGCAGCCCCAGGCTGTTCTGAATCGTCTGGGCATTGATCGCGGAATGAACGAGAAAAATCATGATTTATGTTTCGTCGGGGACTGCATTATGGCATTGATCAAAATGACGAAAGCGTCCTTGCCTTTGCCATCAATCGCTCCGCAATGGCAGTACCATACCGACGCAAGGGCGTTTCAATCAATCGAAAATTGATCTCGGCCAATGTGATGATGAGTAAGGTTGCGGTCAATATCCAGGGCAGCGTCCAACTTGAATCGAAGACTGTTCCAGGAGGTGCGTTTCGAAACCAGATTTCGCGTGTCGCGTAGAAAGCGGGCACATGAATCAGATAAATGGCATAGGAACGCGAGCCCACCCAAAGCAAAATACGTTTCCCTATTGAATGATTCATCAGCATATGAGCATCAAACGAGGCAAGCCAGACCAGTAACAATGCCAGCAGCGCAACCAGGCTGAATCGCCATGAAACGAGCAGCCCGCCATGACTGGCCACGGCGGCCATACCCATGAGAATCGCCAGTGTCATCGTCAAGCGAATCCAGCTGGGAATCGCCAGAATGCGCTCAGCCCAGACCGGGCGAGAGGGGCGAGAAGGGTGTGAAGCAACAAGCGCAATCCACACGCCCAGCAACAGAGCTTCCGAGCGAAACATCGCCATCAGGAAGGAACGCTCTGTAAGAAATTGCATTCCCACCAGAAACAGCAACGTCGTTTTCAGCAAAAACTCTCGGCCACGAAAGAGAAAAATGAATACGGGCAGTGCCAGATAAAACTGTTCTTCAAGCGACAAACTCCAATAAACGAAATTGGCACCGCAGTCGTAACGCATGAAGCAGTGTGCGAAATGGAGATTGTAAAACTGGAATACGGCAGCCAAGGTGCCAGCCGCCGAGGCATCGAATGAACGAAAGACCCCCGATTGATTGAATACGCGCGTCGCCAGCAAAATCAACGCCAGCCATAGCCAAGCGGAAGGCAGGATGCGCCACGCACGGCGTATCCAGAAAGCAAGGCTCACGCGGAAAAATGATTGGCCATCGTGACAGGCCGCCCATCGTGGCAGCATGTCTCGGGCAATGACAAAACCGGAAATGGCAAAAAACAGATCGACACCGGCATTGCCATTGAAATGCTGATTGAAGGCATCGAAGAGGGCGTTGTTCCATGTGATCAGATTGCCATGCGCATGTTCAAGCACGACCAGCAGAACAGCAAATGCACGCAGCAATTCAATGTCGTCGATGCGTTTGGCGGAGGGTTCAGTGTTCATCGATGCCAGACCTATACCATGCATACCCTGCATGGACTCAGGTCAAACCTTCGAGTGTTTCCTGTGCTTCCAGCCAACGCGCTTCGGCTTGTTCGATCGACGATGAAAGCTCACCGCGACGTTTCTGTAGGGTCTGTGCCAACGCAGCATCGCTGCCCGGTGCGTAGAGGCCAGGATCGGCCAAGCGTGTTTCGAGCAGGACACACTCACTTTGCCAAGCGGCAATCTGCTTTTCGAGTTTGTCGACTTCTTTCTGTAACGTTCGCTGCTGTGTCTGTGTCTGCGGATCGGTGCGTCTTTCGTTCTTCACGCTCACCTGTGCCACCGGAACGGGGGCGGGCTTGGAGGGTTCAGATTCACGGGTGCGCTGTGTCGCCAGCCATCGGGCATAGTCGTCGAGATCACCATCGAAGGGCTGTGCACGACCCTCGGCGACCAACCACAGTTCATCCGCCGTACTTTTCAGTAGATGACGGTCATGCGACACCAGCACCACGCAGCCTTCATATTCCTGCAAGGCGAGATTGAGTGCCTCGCGCATTTCGAGATCGAGGTGATTGGTCGGCTCGTCAAGCAAGAGCAGATTGGGTTTCTGCCAGATCAGAATCGCCAGTGCCAGACGGGATTTCTCGCCTCCCGAAAAGCGGCCACACGGTTCGGTCGCCATGTCACCGCGAAAATCAAAACCACCCAGATAACTACGCAGTTCCATTTCGCGTGTTTTCGGATCAAGGCGAATCATGTGCTGTAACGGTGATTCATCCGGACGCAACTGTTCGAGCTGGTGCTGGGCGAAATAGCCAATCTTGAGATCTTTCGCCGCGACACGCGTGCCGCTTTGCGGAGAAAGTTCACCGGAGAGCAGTTTCACGAGGGTGGATTTACCCGCCCCATTTTTACCCAGCAAGGCAAGTCGCTGACCGGGACGCAAGGTGAGTGTGGCCTGTTCGATGATGCGTCGTTCGCCATAGCCTGCCGCCGCCTTGTCGATCACCAGCAGCGGATCGGGTGCGAGTCCGGCATCTCGAAAACGAAAAGTGAAGGGCGTATCGACGTGTGCGGCACTGACTTCTTCCATGCGTGCCAGTGCCTTGATACGGCTTTGCGCCTGTCGTGCCTTGGTCGCCTTGGCGCGAAAGCGTTCGATATAGCTGTGCAGATGCGCACGTTCGCGTTGCTGTTTTTCGAACATCGACTGCTGCAGGGCAAGATGAGCCGCGCGCTGGCGTTCGAAGTCGCTGTAACCACCGCTGTAGAGTTTGAGTCGCTGCTGGTCGAGGCTCAAGGTGTGATCGGCGACGGCATCGAGAAAATCGCGATCGTGCGAAATCATCAGCAAGGTGCCCTGATAGCTTTTCAGCCATTCCTCCAGCCATAGCACGGCATCGAGATCGAGGTGATTGGTTGGTTCATCGAGCAGCAAAAGGTCGGAGCGACACATGAGGGCTCGCGCCAGATTCAAGCGTACCCGCCACCCTCCCGAAAAATCCGCCACCGGTCGCGTGAAATCGGCATCGGAAAAACCCAGCCCATGCAGCAGTGCTGCGGCACGCGCACGCGCCGAGTAACCATCGATTTCACCCAGACGACCATACAGCTCACCCACTCGATGGCCGTCATGATCGGCATCGCTACTGGCTTCAAGCGCGGCCAGCTCGCGTTCGATGGCGCGCAGTTCGACATCACCATCCAGCGTGAATTCCAGTGCGGCATCGGGCAATGCGGGTGTGTCTTGGGCGACATGGGCAATTACCCATGAGGGTGGGATTTCAAGATCGCCGACTTCCGCATGTAGTTCGTAGCGCAGCAAGGCGAGGAAGGAGGATTTCCCGCTGCCATTGGCACCGATCAAACCGATTTTCCAGCCGGGATGCAGTTGTAAGCTGGCTTCTGCCACCAGCATTTGGCTACCGCGCGCGAAGCCAAGGTTGCGCAGCAGGATCACGCGCCACCTCGCTCACGCCATTCTTGATCCATATCGGCAAATACAAAGGGGCCTTGTTGTGCCGGGTACTTGCCACGCTTCTGGGCATAGGCGGCTGCCAGTGCGGCGAGGTCTGCATCTTCATCGCCGGTGGGTTCAAGAAAGCCGATGATGCCGACTTCGCGTTGGGCATAATCGATACAGCCTAGGATCAATGGGATTTTCGCAGTCATCGCCAGCCGATAAAAGCCGCTTTTCATGTGGTTTACCGTGCTGCGCGTTCCTTCCGGGGTAATCGCCAGATAAAAGCGTTCATGCGCTGCACAGGTTTGTGCCATTTGTTCGACAAAGCCGGTACGTTCACGCCGATTGACCCCGACCCCGCCCAAGGCGCGGAAGAAATAGCCCGGCAGCCCACGAAACAGGGTGTCTTTGGCCGCCCAGCGGATCGGCAGGCAGGAGCCGAAACGGAACAGGATGCCGAGGATGAAATCCCAGTTCGAGGTGTGCGGATAGACCATGATGACCCCTTTGGCCATGGGCACTGGCGGGGCGAGCATGCGCCATCCCGCCAGACGTAGCGCGCCATGGCACAACCAGGCAAACGGATGAAAGCCGCTGGCCACGATTATTCGATCCCTTGGCTGGCGAGATAGTCTTCGTAATTGCCCTTGTAGTCGATGATGCTGCCGTCGCGGATTTCAAAAATACGCGTGGCAATCGAGGAAACAAATTCGCGGTCGTGCGAAACAAACACTAGTGTGCCGGGGTACTTGGCCAGAGCGGTGTTGAGCGATTCGATGGATTCCATGTCGAGGTGATTGGTCGGCTCATCCATCAACAGGACGTTCGGTTTCATCAGGATTAGCTTGCCAAACAGCATACGTCCTTGCTCGCCACCGGAGAGGACTTTGACCGACTTTTTACCATCGTCGCCCGTAAAGAGCAGGCGCCCCAGCGTGCTGCGAACGATCTGTTCATCATCCCCCTCGCGCGCCCAGTATTGCACCCAATCCACAAGGGTTTCATCCTTGGCAAAATCATCCGAATGATCCTGCGCAAAGTAGCCCGGCCGCGCTTTTTCTGCCCACTTCACCGTGCCACCCAGAGGCGTGAGCCCCGCCAACGATTCCCCTGCGAGGCAGCGCAGCAGCGTCGTTTTACCCACGCCGTTTTCACCAATGATGGCGACCTTTTCACCGGCTTCGATGATGGTACTGAAGTTGGCAAACAGCGTGCGATCGTAACCGTGGCGCAGGTTTTCAACTTCAACCGCCTGACGATGCAGCTTTTCTTTTTCATCGACCTCAAAACGAATCCACGGATATTGCCGCGAGGACGGTTTGACATCATCCACCTTGATTTTTTCAATCAGCTTGGCGCGTGAAGTCGCTTGCCGTGCCTTGGATTTATTGGCGGAAAAGCGGCGCACGAATTCTTGCAACTCCTGCACACGCTCTTTCGCCTTGGCGTTGGCAGCGAGCTGACGCTGGCGCGCCGCGGTCGAGGCTTCCATGTAATCGTCGTAATTCCCCGGATACACCTTGAGTGTGCCGTAATCCAGATCGGCCATGTGGGTGCACACCTGATTGAGGAAGTGACGATCGTGAGAAATGATGATCATCGTGCTCTCACGCTCGTTGAGTATGTTTTCCAGCCAGCGGATGGTGTTGATGTCGAGGTTGTTGGTCGGTTCATCGAGCAACAGGATGTCGGGATTGGCAAACAAAGCCTGCGCCAGCAGCACGCGCAGCTTCCAGCCGGGAGCCACCGCGCTCATCGGGCCAAAATGCTGTTCCGTGGGGATGCCCACGCCATGCAGCAGTTCGCCCGCCCGCGATTCCGCCGTGTAACCATCAAACTCGGCAAACCGGCCTTCGAGTTCAGCGGCGTGCAGATAGTCTTCTTCGCTAGCTTCGGGGTTGGCATAAATCGCATCTTTTTCCTGCATGCATGCCCACATTTCCTGATGACCTTGCAGGACGACATCAATGACGCGCTGTTCTTCGTAGGCGAACTGATCCTGTTTGAGGAAGGCCATGCGTTCATGAGCATCCAGCGCGACATTGCCCGCCGTGGCTTCCAGCGAGCCCGCGAGGATTTTCATCAGCGTGGATTTGCCTGAGCCATTGGCACCAATCAAGCCATAGCGATTGCCTTCGCCAAACTTGACGGAAACGTTTTCAAACAGGGGCTTGGCCCCGAACTGGATGGTGATATTGGATGCGACGAGCACGAGATGGAATCCTGTTTCAGATGAGCGGCACGCGGTGAAGGTGCCGACAAGCAAAGCCTGGACGCAAGCCCCAAGACGCTGAGGTTCGCCCAAGTGTGTAAAAAAGTGTCAATTTTAACGGCTTTGAGCAGGATTCAGCACTTTTAACGCCGACTTTGTTTTGCCCAGCCTCGAAATTGCTCTATTATCCGCAGCTATGTCCATTTTTCTGCCCTTCAGAAAGCCCGAACATGATCGCTCGCAACTCTGCTTCCCGCCCATCGCTCCTAACCTTGGTTCTGAGTCTGTTCATATCGGCCATGCTCCTGTCGGGATGTGGCGGAGGCAGCGCATCCACCAATCCCAACGCAACACCTGACACCCCGGGTTCAGGGACTGGAACACCGACAACCCCCACGGCTATTCCCTTGGCCATGTTCGGATCCACCGAAGGCAACGTTGGGAAACTCTTGTCTTATATCGTGATGGGTGGAACGCCACCTTATATCGTTATTTCATCAGCCCCTGGCATTGCCTTCGTTACCCCCGTCATCCAGCTTGGACAGATGTATTTCTTCACGGCAACCCCCCTTAAAGATGGGAAAACAACACTGATCCTGACGGATAGCAAATTGGCGATCGCCTCTCAAATGCTCACGGCCACGATCCCCCCCCTGAAAACAACCGCAGGCACAGCCGTCACCCTGGCAGTGGATGAGGAAGGAAAATATGACATCTCAGGTGGTCAAGGCAATAAATACACGGCAACGACGAGCAATGCCTCGGTTGCAAGTGCGAGCATTCCTGTCAATGCTTTCGGTCAGCCAGGCAGCGTCTTGTCCATCAAAGGCAAATTGGCAGGGACGGCTACCATCAGTGTTTGCGATGCAGACTGCCTGAATACGACCAAAATCGACATTACGGTGGTGCCGGTCAACTCTGCCAATCTTCCGTTCAAGACCACCGCTCCGATTGCCATTACCCTGGGGACAGGGGCTACCAAAGCACAAATCTACACAAATAGTGGCGGAACAGCTCCCTATACCTGTACCAGCAATAACGTCAATATCGCCACGGCTTCCTGTGATGGCTCATCCATGACGATTACGGGTGTTGCCGATGGGATTGCCAAAGTAACAGTGCAGGACTCTGCCGCCCCCACGACAAATTCGAGCACGATTGATGTCAATGTCGCTACAGGCACAGGGCTGACTGTTATCGGTCAGTCTGATTGGTCCATTCCCAAAGCACACTGTGATGCATCACCTTACAAACCCTATGATCCGCCGATTTTTTCCATCTATTTCATCAATGGGGGCACACCTCCCTATACCGTCAGCTCGAGTTCCCCTCTGATTGGCACCATCATCGGCACGGGAACAAATAGTGCACCCATGACAAAACCCTCGGGTTCTGTTTCTTGGAGTGCAACATCCTGGACAGTGGAATCGGGGGGCTATTTTGCCGTCGCCTGGCCGGATGGAGGAAGCACCAGTGGTGCTAATAATCATTGCGCGTATGGCAATGCAGAACTCAAAATTACAGATGCCAGCGGCAATCGGCCATCAACGGTACCAACTTTCAAAATAACTGTCACAGAGTAAACGTAACGTAAAAAACGATCACCGGAAAAACCTCGCTATTCTCACGGGCCGCAATTTTGCGGCCCGTTTTTTTTGATGAAATCGCACTCTTGAATATTTCTCGTCCCCCAGTCTCATGGTCTGACACAAAACGTACAAAGCGTATAATATCCGACTGTTTTTGTCGGACTTATCCCTTCTCATCATCCATCGGAGCCCCTTCATGAATCCCACGTCTGCGACCACCTGCGACCTCGCCAACTATCTGTCGAGAAAAGTCCATCGGCCTGACGAAACCATCAATCTGATGAAACTCAATGGCCTGCTTTACTATGCCGAAGCCTGTTCGCTGGCTCTGTTCGACCGTGAATTGACCGCTGAAGGGATAGAAGCGTGGGATCATGGGCCGGTTTTTCCCACCTTATGGAACACCTTGAAACACAAAGGCTGGAACGATCTGGGTGTTGATGATCTGGGGGATATTGTTCCACTCGATCCTGAAACTACCAGCCTGCTCGATGATGTCTATCAGGCCTATGGTGGCTTTACATGGCCGGAAATGGAAAAAATGATCAAGCAGGACGCGCCTTGGAAAGAAGCTCGACGCGGCTTGCAGGCATGGGATCTGAGCAAAAAGCCCATGAGCAAAATCTTGATGGCGTCTTTCTATAAAGTGGCTTTCGAATCCACACAGACTCACACCTCAACCCACATTACTCATACAGAGCGAACCACTCGCCTGAATCAGTCATACCACTCGTAACAACGCCGCACAAAAACCATGGGGCGTCGGTGCCTGTGCATTTCACACAGACATTCAAAATTCATTGAAATGCCTTGAGGTGCTTTGCATTCCGTCTATTTTTTGATGCTACACTGCTCTCTCACACGAAACGCATAATCGTGTAATAAAGCAATCATGATGGTTGCTTTATGCTTTACCTGCCCACCTATCGATTGAGGAGTTTTTGACATGGCCAGACTTTATCTTGATGCAGACGAATCCTACATCCTCGCGAGCCCAGCCACAGTTTATGGTCGTCCGGGCGGGTCGGAAAGAATCATTATCAATGGAGGCGTTCTGGGTGTCACACTGGATCAGAATGTCGAGCGCGTCGAACTGGCTGGGAATTCTTCTACCTTCCAATACCAGCAATCGGGCAATATGCTCAAGGTCTATGCCGGCACATCTCTGATTGCCACGATTCCGCTACAGGATGATACCGATGGCACACAAGTTGTTTTTTCTGACGGAGCTGTTTCTGCAAAAGTCGGCGCGGGAGGTATGACTTTGGGTGGCAGTACCGTATCTTCCTCGGCGGCAGGAAGCGTAACCCCCATCACACTCACTACGTGGGATACCAGCAGCGCCACAGGAACCACAACACCCACAGGCGGTGGTGGCGGTACGGGAGGCGGCACCACCTCACTCCTGACCAATGCACAAGCCTTGAGCGCGACCATTTCGACTTATGACACGCTGCTCTCTGCCAGTTCTCCTGTCATTCTGGGGGTGACTGAAGGGGCGACGGTCAAATGGAATTCCTCCGCACTTACTTATAGCTTCAACACATCCGCCCCCTCCGAATACAGTTCAGACGCCTCTTACACCAATAACTGGACACCGTTGAATGACACCGAGAAAACGGCCGCACGCAGTGCCTTCACCAAACTGGCTGAAATCGTTCCGGTTTCATTTACGGAAACCAGCGGCACGGGCGATATCCGTTTCAATGTTGTAGAAACTACGGACTCGGCAGGTTTTGCTGTAGTCCCCAGCGGAGCTTTTGGTAGCGGTGTCGATGGGGATATCTTTCTTGCGCTAGCGAACCGGACGAGTGAATCATCACAAAATTATCTCCCCAAAGATTACGGCTATCTCACTCTCATTCATGAAATTGGTCATGCCGTCGGGATCAAACACACTTTCCAGTCACCCACCGTTCCTGCAGGAACGGACAGTCATGACTATTCGGTCATGTCTTACACCGACTCAAAAAACTATACCTTAAGCTTTACAACGACAGGTTCGACAGCCAATTACAAATGGAATCCGGTTGCAGAACCCGATAATTATGGCGTTTACGATATCGCGGGTTTGCAGTCACTTTATGGTGCCAATACGCAAACGCGAACGGGGAGCAATACCTATACGGTGAATTCACATAATTACGAGCATCTCGCCATCTGGGATGCGGGTGGCGTGGATACCATCAATGCCAGCACAGCCACGGGCGCATGCACGGTCAACCTGAACCCCGGCACGCTCTCAACGATCGACCTGTGGTCTATCGACGACCAGAAAACAGCCGCGAATACTGCCCTGAGCCAACAAGGATTCAATAATAGCAGTTGGGTCAATAGCATTTTTGACCAAAACTCCACCAGTCTCTATACCGGCGCCAACAATCTTTCGATTGCTTATGGGGCAATCGTTGAAAACGCGACAACGGGCAGCGGAAGCGATACCGTGACGGATAACAAGGTAGACAACACCATTTCCACCGGCACAGGAAACGACACCATTACCCTCGGCTACGGCGGGTTTGACACGGTGGATGGCGGAGCGGGAAGTGATACGGTGATTCTGAGCAACACGACACGCAGCCAGGTTCAGCAGGAGCGGTTGTCTGATGGAAGCCTTCTGATTCTGACATCCACTTTTGCCGCAAAGCTCATCGGGGTTGAATCTGTCACTTGCACGGATGGTGCTCTGACCCTGCTGGCGTAAGCGAAACGTTTCAACAGCCCCTTGAAATACTGGGGCTGTTGAAAAACGTAAGCAATGATTATGAATTTCGAACGATGATGATGTGCACACGGTAAGGACCGTGTGCGCCGAGTACGATGGTTTGTTCGATATCGCCCGTGCGTGAAGGGCCAGATACGAAATTGACGGCTCGGGGGAGTTCCCCTTGTTCCTTTCGAAGCAAGCACCACACCTCTTCCATCGTGGCAACCAGACGACTGGCGGGCAGAATGGCGATGTGCGTTTCAGGGAGCAAACTCGTTGCTGCGGGTGTGTTTTTATCGGAACACAATACCAGCGATCCAGTTTCAGCCACTGCCGCAAAACTACCCGTGATGCCGATGCGATCATTGCCGTGTGCGGGGCGAATTTCCACAGACAAGCCTTGCGTATCCCAATCGAGCGCCCCCCATTCTGGCCAGCAGACTGCCTGACGCGGCAAGCCCTGCGCATCCAAATATCGCGCCAGCACAGCAGCAATCTCTGACGTGTGTCTGACGATGTCCACGGTGCTTGCCAAGGCTTGCGCTTTTTCCTGAAAACGCGTCAGTCTTTCCTCTATATTCACATCCCCGTTTGGAGCCGGCTGTTCTGAAACACGCCCCTCCGTTTCATCGCAGCATTTCAACTCGGCATGTGAATGATGAGCCAACTCATTACGCCCGAGTCGCTCACGCAAACGTTGAAGTATCGCGTCACGCGATTTTGCATTCAAATCGAGACTCATCGCTGCTTCTTTCTACGCTGTTGCGCATACAAATCACGGAATGTCCCACCCTTTGGCGCAGCCAAGTCACGCCCTTGTGTCCATTCCGGCGCGATACCCAGCACACGGATCCGTCGCTCATGTCCTCCCAGCCATTGCAGATAACGTATCCCCCAGCGCGTCACACTGCCATACCATCGAGGATGACGCGCCAGCCATCCCCAGCATTTGAGTAGAAGGCGATCACTCCATGAGGATATTCGTTGCTCGACCTGTTGCTCACGCAAACGCCGCAACAAATCAGGTAATGGAATATTGACGGGGCAGACCGCAGCACACTGGCCGCAAAACGTCGACGCATGGGGCAAGTCAGGCGCGTGCTCCAGTCCTTGCAGCAAAGGGGTCAGCACAGAGCCCATCGGCCCCGGATAGACCCAGCCATACGCCTGGCCTCCGACGGATTGATATACGGGACAATGATTCATGCAGGCGCCACACCGGATACAACGCAACATGGAAGCAAACTCACTGCCCAGCATGTCCCCCCGACCGTTATCGACCAGAATGAAATACATGTGTTCCGGACCATCGCTTTCATCCTTTCCCCGCGTGCCGGTCAACACCGAAAAATAATTCGAAATGGATTGCCCTGTCGCCGATCGTGGCAACAGGCGCATCAGCGTTGCCAAGTCTTCCAAGGTGGGGACGACTTTCTCGATACCCGTAATGGCGACATGTACCTTGGGCAAGGTCGTGACCAGTCGCCCATTGCCCTCATTGGTGACCAAGGCAACTGAGCCGGTTTCTGCCACCAGAAAATTGCCGCCTGAAATGCCCATGCCCGCCGAAAAAAAGTGAGGACGCAACACCTCGCGCGCCTCCCGCGTCATCTCATGGATGTCGCTGGTCGCCGGTCGCCCATGGGTGCGTGCAAATAACGCTGAAATTTCTTCCTTGCTCTTGTGAACAACGGGGGCCACGATATGCGAAGGCGGTTCATTGTCGTTGATCTGCAGAATGTATTCGCCCAGATCAGTTTCCACAGGCTGTATTCCTGCGGCTTCCAGCGCACGATTAAGCGCTGCTTCTTCGGACAACATGGATTTCGACTTCACCGCTTTGGTCACACCGTGTCGCTGGGCAATCTCCACCGTCAAACGGCAAACTTCCGCGCCATCTTTTGCCCACAACACCGTAGCACCCCGCCGTGTAGCTTCGGCCTCAAAACGTTCCAGCCACAGGTCGAGATCAGCCAATACACGATCCCGAATCTCCTGTGCGGCGGCGCGCAGTGTCTCGACATCCTCCAGCTCGGTCATGGCGCGGGCGCGCTTGTCGACAAACTTGCTCCGTGTTCGGTTCAAATTGTGCTGCAAGCCAGCATCATTCAGCTTTTCAGCGATGCGATCCTTGAAGTGGATAGATTGAATATCCATATCAGTCGATTTGCCCTGCCAGCACTTCAGCCACATGGAGCACCTGCGTTGTTTCATCGCCCATACGTCGCAGCTTTCCTTCGATATTAAGCAGGCAGCCCAAATCACCACCGATCACTGTCTTTGCGCCACTGGCCTGAATGTGGGCGCATTTCTTTTCGGCAATCGCAGCCGAAAGCGCACCAAATTTTGCTGAAAATGCGCCGCCAAAACCACAGCATTCTTCAGCCCCCGTCATCTCCTTGAGCGTTAAATGACGGCAGTTTTTCAGCAAGGTGCGCGGCTGCTCCTTGATGCCCAGTTCCCGCAGACCGGCACAGGAATCGTGATATGTTGCTTCACCCATCCTAGTAGCAGATGTAGGCAAACGATCTAAATGAACGACATTCACTAAAAAATCCGTCAGCTCAAATGTTTTTTCAGACAATGCCTTCATGCGTGTATGCAATGCCGCGTCATCGATGACCAGCAAGGGGTAATGACGACGTATCATTCCCGCGCATGAACCCGAGGGCAGGACAACATAATCGCAGTGTTCAAATTCTTCCAGAAACTTGATCGCCAGAGTGCGCGTCATCTGGCGATCGCCTGCGTTGTAGGCCGGTTGACCACAGCAGGTTTGTGTTGTCGGTACGATTACATCACAGCCTGCAGTTTCCAGTAATTCCAGTGTGGCAAAACCGATGCGTGGTCGCATCATATCCACCAAGCAAGTTACAAACAGACCGACACGCACATCTCACCTCATTTCTCATTCATCAATCGAGCCACGAACGATGCTGCCACTTTGCATTTCACAATCTGATATATTATTCCGCACACTAAAATCGAGAAAGCCCTACGGTGCCACTTCCTGCCTTACAACCGGAAACAAAAAGCCCCATTCAAGTCATCGAACGCATGATGAAATTGCTCGATGTGTTGTCCTACTATCATGATCCGGTCAGCCTCAAGCAATTGGCATTGGAAACCGGCTTGCATCCGTCGACTGCACATCGCATCCTCAGTGCCATGACCGCCAGCGGCTTCGTTGAACGCACCGATCCTGGGGCATATCAACTCGGCATCCGTTTGCTGGAATTGGGCAATCTGGTGAAGTCCCGCATCAATATTCGCGATTCGGCCATGCCGCTCATGCAGAGGCTCCATCGTGAGATTGGAGAAAGCGTCAATCTGGGCGTGCGCCAAGGTGACGAGATTGTTTATGTGGAACGCACCTCCAGCGGTCGCTCATCGGTGCGCGTGGTGCATCTGGTGGGGGCACGTGCGCCACTGCACGTGACTGCGGTGGGCAAACTATTTCTGCTTGAAGATGGCGCGCAAAAAGTGCGCGAATACGCAGCTCGTACTGGATTGCCAGGGCTCACTCCTGCATCGATCACCGTATTGCAAGCACTCGAACGTGAACTCGACCGCGTGCGTCGACACGGTATTGCATTCGATAACGAAGAAATCGAACTGGGTTTGCGTTGTATCGCTGCCCCCATTCGGGATGACACCGGCGAACTCGTTGCCGGCCTTTCAGTCTCGGCACCGGCCGATCGCCACAATCCGGATTGGGCGATGACTGTTTCAAAGACAGCAGATGAAATTTCTGCCGCGATTGGTTACGTCAAATCTGCACGTTAATCAATGACTCACTGAACACAGTGAAGTGAAAAAGTTAACTCGTGTCACGTGAATTAGCTTGCCGATGGGCGCTGTGTTGTGGAGGTGACTGCAGCACCATTTTCCACCCAATGCTTGATGCGATTGGCATCGCCTACACGCGTCATCTTACCCAATGAATCCAGCAATACGATGATGGTCGGTTTTTTATTGAGCCATGCCTGCATGACGAGACAGCGACCCGCCTCATTGATATAGCCCGTCTTCGACAAGCCGATCTCCCACGACGAGCTGCGCACCAGACTATTGGTATTGCGGAAAGCCTGCACTCTGCCGTCCACTTCCACATCATATTCCGACGTCGTGGTGAATTGGCGTATCAAGGGATAACGCTGCGCTGCACTCACCATCCGAACCAGATCGCGTGCGCTGGAAACATTCCGTGCGGTCAAACCCGTTGGGTCGAAAAACTGCGTATCCTGCAATCCCAATGCGTGTGCCTTGCGATTCATTGCAGCCAAAAACGCCGGTCGATCACCCGGGTAATGCCGTGACAATGCTGAGGCGGCACGGTTTTCAGAGGACATCAACGCCAGTCGCAACATCTCTTCGCGGCTCAGTTGCGTTCCCACCTTGAGACGGGAATGGGTTCCTTTGAGTAAATCCACATCGTTTTCATCAATGGTCAGAATCTCATCCAGATTCGGCTGAGCATCCAAAGCCACCATCGCTGTCATCAATTTTGTAATGGAAGCGATCGGCAACACGGCACCTGCGTTCTTTTCAAACAAGACTGCACCGGTCGATTGATCGAGTACCATCGCAGCATTCGAATAAAGCCGGAGATTGGAATAATCTTCCTTCATTGCCTTGTGCAGCGGCTTTTTGGCGCGGGGTTTTGATTTTGTATGCTTATGCTTCTTGGCGACGGCATGTTTTCCGGCATTCGAAGCCGCAAAAGCAGGGGCGCTGCCCCAAGCCAGAGACAAGCTCAGCAACGCGATCATGAACAGACGAAAACGGTAATGCATGAGAACTCCTCGCAGCCCGATATGCTTTATTTTTAGCAACAAAAAACTTTATTATTCACCTTGTTACCGTGCAAAGTTTAACAGATTTATAAGGCACCACTTACATTGCATTGTGTTGATTAGCGGTTAAATTTTCCTTTACTTTAGAAATACCCAAGAACGCCAAAATTTCGTCGCGACGTGCTTGAGCATCCCGATACCCCAAGTCAATCAAAGCGCGTGTATACGAAGATTCAAACAGCAAATAACTGGCCAACGCACCCCCACGCTTGTTCAGGGCACCAATATTTCCCAGTAGCGCACGCAGTGCCCAGGGCAGATTGCGCACATGCCGAGCTGCCAAGTGATCCAGCCGTTGCGAAGGCAGGATTTCAAGTACTTCGATCGGCCGTAATGACATATCTTGCTGTTCGCGCACCTCATCGGGAATCTTGCTGAGCGTATGATTGATGCGGGTCAGTCGTTCGATATCCACGGACAAGCTATCCAGAAAAATACTGGACAAGGCATGCCCCGCAATCTGTGCCAGCGAAGGATAGCGATCCCTGTATTCCCGATAATTTTCACCGCCGCCCCTCTGTCCTGAGCCGATCACCAGAATCTTGGTCGCCCCCAGATGAATTGCGGGGGAAATCGGTGCAATCTGGCGCATCGAGCCATCGCCAAAGTATTCACGATTGATTCTGACCGCAGGAAACACAAAGGGAATGGCACTCGATGCCATCAAGTGATCTAACGACAGTTTAGTTTGTACGCCAAAGCGTTGGGAGCGTCGCCAGGGTGACAAATCGCTGCGTCCCTGAAAGAAACTGACACTTTGTCCCGAACCATAACCAGAGCAGGTAATGCAGACAGAATGAAGGATGCCTTTGGAAATAGATGAATCAATCCGTTCAAAATTCAGATGATGTTTCAGTAATTCACGCAATGGTGTGTTATCAAGCAGGGAACGCGGGGCTTTTTTGAGCATCCATCCCCCCATTAACGTTCCTAGCCAACGCGCTCCATTCCACGAAATTCCGAGGGTATCTGCCCGATAAACCTGATGCGCATGAAAATTCGCCCAGATGGCTTGCAGGCGCGTGACGGCAAAACCAAAATCGTCTGCCATGGTCGCCAGCGAGGCAGTGTTGATTGCCCCCGCTGACGTTCCACAAAGTATGGGGAAGGGATTGCGATGTGGCTCGGGCAACAAGTCACGGATGAACGCCAGCACCCCGACTTGATACGCCGCCCGCGCTCCGCCGCCTGTTAAAAGCAGCGCCGTACTATGATTGTCCTCGGACATCAAGCCTGTTTATTGCGTTGCTGATGAGCTGCCTCAACGGATAACAGGGCGGTGACATTGACAATACGCCGTACCGTTGCCGTGGGGGTCAATACATGTACTGGCCGGTCAGCACCCAGCAAGAGCGGCCCTAAGGTGAGACCGTCTCCTGCCGCTGTTTTCAGCAGACTGAAGGCAATATTGGCAGCGTCCAGCGTCGGCATCACCAATAGATTCGCGGCTCCTTTGAGACGTGAGTTCGGGAATATCTGGCTGCGAATATCTGCAGATAGTGCGGCATCGCCATGCATCTCACCTTCGACTTCAAGATTGGGGGCGCGCTCCTGCAACAGTTCGAGGGTACGACGCATCTTGATGGAGGTTGGGGTATCTTCAGAACCAAAGCTGGAATGGGAGAGCAGGGCGACCTTGGGCGTCAATCCAAAACGATGAACGACATCCGATGCCAGCATCGTCATCTCGGCTAATTGTTCGGCTGTTGGATCGTAATTCACATACGTATCGCCTACGAACACAGTGCGTTTGGGTAGCAGCAGCATATTCATGGCATAAAAATGTTTGACGCCTTCTTTGCGGCCAATCACATTTTCGATATACCGCAAATGTCTTGAATGGTTGCCATAGGTACCGCACACCATGCCATCGGCGTAGCCTTTCTTGACCATCAAGGCACCTATCAGCGTGGTGCGGCGACGTGCTTCACGCTTGGCGTATTCAATGCTCACTCCCTTACGCTGCATGATGTCGTGATACTCCGTCCAAAACTCACGAAAACGGGGATCACTATCCGGATTCACCAGCGTGAAGTCTTCTCCTGCTTTAAGGCGCAAACCACTCTTGGTGATGCGTGCTTCAACCACATCAGGGCGACCAATCAGGATTGGCTTGGCCAAGCCCTCATCCACCACGGTACGCACAGCACGCAGTATGCGTTCATCCTCGCCTTCACAGAACACGATGCGCTGAGGATTCTGCCTGGCCGCTTCAAATACCGGACGCATCTGCAAGCCTGAAGAATAAACAAACTCAGAAAGTTTGTTCCGATAAGAGCACAGATCCTTCAATGGCCGTTTCGCCACACCCGAATCCATCGCTGCCTTTGCCACTGCGGGAGCGACCTTCATGACCAGACGCTGATCGAAAGGCATGGGGATCAGGTAATCGGGGCCAAATTTGAAATCCACCTTGTTATAAGCTTCCGGAGAGACATCTGGCTGCTCTGCATGGGCGAGATCGGCAATGGCACGCACGGCCGCAATTTTCATTTCTTCATTGATTGTCGTCGCACCGACATCCAGCGCACCCCGGAACATATAGGGAAAGCACAAGGCATTATTTACCTGATTTGGATAATCCGAACGTCCTGTCCCAATGATGACATCGGGACGTGTTGCTTTGGCAAGCTCAGGCAAAATTTCCGGGATTGGATTCGCCATGGCCAGCACAATCGGATTGGCTGCCATGGCCTTGAGCATTTCGGGCTTCAACGCACCGGCAGCCGAAAGCCCCAGAAATACATCGGCATCCGGTGTGATATCCCCCAAGGTACGCGCCGTGGTTTCCTGCGCATAACGCGCCTTGGAAGGATCGAGCTTTTCATCACGGCCGACATACACAACACCTTTGCTATCGGCAATGAACACATTCTTCGGATTGACTCCCAGACTGACGATCAGATCAAGGCAGGCAATCGCTGCTGCTCCTGCACCAGAACAGACTAATTTGATCTTGCTGATATCCTTGCCCACCAATCGCAGACCATTGAGTACTGCGGCGGCCGCGATAATGGCTGTACCATGCTGGTCATCATGAAAAACGGGGATTTTCAGGCGTTCACGCAGTTTTTGCTCGATGTAAAAACATTCCGGTGCCTTGATGTCTTCAAGGTTGATACCGCCGAAGGTCGGCTCCAGCGAGGCAATGATATCGACCAGTTTATCCGGGTCGTTTTCGGCAATCTCGATATCAAAAACATCAATCCCTGCAAACTTCTTGAACAGAACTCCTTTGCCTTCCATGACGGGTTTTCCCGCCAATGGGCCGATATTGCCTAGCCCCAGCACTGCCGTGCCATTCGTAATCACTGCAACCAGATTGCCGCGTGCTGTGTATTTTTCGGCATTTGCCGGATCGCGTTGAATTTCCTCGCAAGGCACAGCCACCCCCGGTGAGTAGGCCAAGGCCAGATCCTGCGGGTTAAGCATCGACTTGATCGGTGTTACGGCGATCTTGCCGGGCTTGGGATGCAAATGGTATTCGAGGGCGGCAGCGCGAAATTGTTCATCCATAATTATTATTTCCCGGCTAGTGAGATCAGTTTCTTCCTCTACGTTTGACGATACCCATTCTGCGCACCGCCAAAGCAACACGATATTGTATAACCATGCGGGCATAGTTGTGGAGTCTTGCAAAGTGCATACCTTCATAAAAATGACACTGTCAATATTTTTACTCCTGACCGTACTCATTTTTCATGTGTGTTTCCTGTGCAGCCTTGCCTCAAACCGTTGAAAATGCGAAAATGGCGGGCTACGGGTTCGCAGACATTCACTTGCCTCCACCCCTTCCGCACCGGGTCACCCCCGCCACTGCGGGAAGCTGGAAGCCCACCGATCACCCAACCAGCGCGATCGATCGACTTTCAGGTACTTTCCCATCATTATTTTTTGGAGAGTTCCGCACCATGACTCAAAACGTAGCAGCTCCTGATTACATCCGTAACGCCAAGCTGAAAGCTTGGGTTGCCGAAGTCGCAGCCCTCACACAACCGGACAACATTGTCTGGTGTGATGGTTCCAAGGAAGAAAACGACCGCCTCTGCAATATGCTGGTCGATGCGGGCAAGATGATCCGTCTCAATCCGGCCAAGCGCCCAAACTCCTTCCTCGCCTGTTCCGATCCATCTGATGTGGCGCGCGTTGAAGATCGTACCTTCATCTGCGCAGCCAACAAGGAAGATGCCGGCCCCAACAACAACTGGGAAGAACCGGCCAAGATGAAAGACAAGCTCAAGGGCTTGTTCAAGGGCTGTATGCGCGGTCGCACCATGTACGTCATTCCCTTCTCGATGGGGCCGATCGGCTCCCCCATCGCGCACATCGGTGTTGAAATTTCCGACAGTGCGTATGTGGTCATCAACATGCGGATCATGACCCGCATGGGTCGTGCCGTAATCGACGCGCTGGGCGAAAACGGAGAATTCGTCCCCTGTCTGCATTCCGTAGGTGCGCCGCTCGAAGCCGGTCAAGCCGATGCGCGCTGGCCGTGCAACCACACCAAGTACATCGTGCACTTCCCCGAGACCCGCGAAATCTGGTCGTTTGGTTCGGGCTATGGTGGCAACGCTCTGCTCGGCAAAAAATGTTTCGCCCTGCGCATCGCCTCGACTATGGCGCGCGACGAAGGCTGGCTCGCTGAACACATGCTGATTCTTGGTGTGGAATCTCCGCAAGGTGAAAAGAGCTATGTCGCCGCCGCCTTCCCGTCGGCCTGCGGCAAGACCAACTTTGCCATGCTGATTCCGCCCAAATCCATGGGTGGCTGGAAGGTCACCACCGTAGGCGACGACATCGCATGGATCAAGCCAGGCAAGGATGGCCGTCTGTATGCCATCAACCCCGAAGCTGGTTACTTCGGTGTCGCCCCCGGCACATCGGAAAAAACCAACTTCAATGCCATGGCCACCCTGAAGGAAAATGTCATTTTCACCAACGTCGCACTGACCGACGACGGCGATGTCTGGTGGGAGGGTATGAGCAAGGAAGTGCCGCATCACCTGATCGACTGGCAAGGTCAGGACTGGACACCGGAAATTGCCGTCAGCAGCGGGCGCAAGGCTGCCCACCCGAATGCGCGTTTCACCGCACCGGCAAACCAGTGCCCTTCGATCGACAAAGACTGGGAAAACCCCGCCGGCGTACCGATCTCGGCATTCATCTTCGGTGGTCGCCGTTCGACCACTGTGCCGCTGGTGTATGAAGCCTTCAACTGGAACTTTGGTGTCTACATGGCGGCCACGCTGGGCTCGGAAACTACCGCAGCCGCTGCCGGCGAAATGGGCATCATCCGTCGCGATCCCTTCGCCATGCTGCCGTTCTGCGGTTATCACATGGGCGACTACTTCAATCACTGGCTGCGTATCGGCCGTACTGTCGAACAGGCACCGCGCATCTTTACGGTTAACTGGTTCCGTCAGGACGACAACGGCGATTTCGTCTGGCCGGGCTTTGGCGACAACATGCGCGTGCTGAAGTGGATTGTCGACCGCGTCAAGGGACGTGCTGCTGCGAAAGAAACCGCATTGGGCTGGATGCCTAAATATGAAGATATTGACTGGACAGACTTCAAGGGCATGACGCGTGAACAGTTCGAAGAGTTGACCCAGGTCGATGCAGCCATGTGGCAGGAAGAACTCAAGCTGCACGGCGAATGGTTCGAAAAGCTCAAATCGCGTATGCCGCGCGAACTGCTGCTCAAGCGTGAATTGTTCGAACTCACACTTGTCGAGTAAGAAGCAATGCGTGGCTAATGACGAGGTGAGAGGGTGAGAGCGCAGAGAAATCTCCTCTCTCCTCGAAAAAACCACACTAAAAAACTCAAAAAAAGGCGACCCATAAAGGTCGCCTTTTTACTGTTGGGTGTAATGATGATTGGGTTAGTGGATTTTAGAAATCACAAAACACATCCATCACATCACACCCATCGCTAGCGCAGATTCTCAGGAAGACGAACCTATCGGACGTGAGCCTGTCGGGAAAGCCCACGCAGCATTGGGGTTCAATGAAGGTTTGATCCCCGGTGTTGCTGCTTTGGAGGCAGGTGCAGCGGCCAGAGTTTTAGCAGCCGATGACGTTGCGCCGTTCTTTGTTGCAGGTTTTGCTGCTACTTTTTTCACCGCCGGTTTTGCTGCGGGCTTGGCGGTCGCTTTCTTCGCTACGGGCTTTGCAGCGGCTTTCTTGACTGCCGGTTTGGCAGCAGATTTAGCTGCGGGCTTGGCGGCCGCTTTTTTTGCTACAGGCTTCGCAGCAGCTTTCTTTGCCGCTGGCTTGGCTGCAGGCTTTGCAGCGGCTTTCTTGACGGCAGGCTTGGCGGCGGCCTTCTTCACTGCAGGTTTGGCGGCCGCTTTCTTTGTAGCCGGTTTTGCCGCAGGCTTGGCTGCCGCTTTTTTGGTCGCGGGTTTGGCAGCAGATTTAGTAGCAGCCTTCTTTACTGCGGGCTTTGCTGCGACTTTCTTTGCCGCAGGTTTCGCTGCAGGCTTTGCAACCGCCTTCTTGGCAGCGGGTTTGGCAGCAGATTTAGCGGCAGGTTTAGCAGCCGCCTTCTTTACTGCGGGCTTTGCTGCGGCTTTCTTTGCCGCAGGTTTCGCTGCGGGTTTTGCTGCTGCCTTCTTGACAGCAGGTTTAGCAGCCGCTTTTTTGACTGCCGGTTTAGCAGCACTCTTTGCAGCGGGTTTCTTCGCCTTGGTCTTTTCCTCAGCCATGTTCAACCTCCTTAACCAGATAACAGGAAAGATACATCAGCACTACAACCCGCCCGAAGTGGTACGGATCATTCGAGGCAATGACCGAAGCCGCCGCCTACAAATTCAAAAATCACGAACAAAAATCACGAAGCTCATGATGCTAAATCACTGACATCGAAACGCTACACATGACACACTAAACAGCACTTGGCGCGCTACCCGGATCAACGCACGACGACATTTAAACGACATCGAAAGGGTTGACCTACTACATATAGTGTGTTTTCGATATTTTCGACTAAGTCTAGTGTTGTGATTTCAAACATGCAAGAAAAATTTTCAAATACATGCACTACTCCTCACAAAAATACAACATTCCTTCATCATGCAATGCGTGACCAGTCAAAGCAGGGGCCCGGATCGGTCTTGCGTCCGGGAGCAATATGCGAATGTCCCGTCACTTCAATCTCCGGATAACGCTGTCGAAGCAAAGCGATCAAACGACGAAGGCGCATGTATTGAGCGTCTTCAAAAGATTGTTCGTCGCATCCTTCGAGCTCGATGCCGATGGAGAAGTCATTGCATCGATCGTGCTCTTTCCAGCGGGACACACCGGCATGCCAAGCTCTTTTTTCACAGGGAACAAACTGGATCAATGTGCCATCTCGACGAATCAGAAAATGCGCTGAAACACGCAATGCGTGAATCTCTCTGTAATAGGGATGATCTTCAGCGCGCAGCCGATTGGTAAAGAGCTGAAGAATGCCATCCCCTCCAAATTCACCGGGCGGAAGGCTGATTGCATGAATCACGACCAATCGTATGGAAGTGCCGTGGGGACGCTCATCGCAATTGGGAGAGGCCATGTAAGGGACACCTGCAAGCACACCCAAGGCATCCATACTTTCGCAAGTGCCCTTCAATTCAAGCTCTCCCGATGAATGCACCATGCTCACGCACGCATCCTCAATCGATCCATCCGATAATGTAATGACCGTGCTGTCACTCCCAGCAGTTGCGCAGCCATTGCATGATTGAACTGGGCTTTTTGCAAGGCATCCTGTATCGCTTGACGTTCCGTCCTGTCGAGTTGTTCGTGAAGCGATGTTGAAGCCATGGCATCCGGTTGCCGAATATCCTTCTGCATCGCAGGCTCTTCAATCATCAGATGCAAATCTGCCGCTTCAATGACATCACCATTCAAAAGAGCCAAGGCTCTTTCCAGTGTGTTTTCCAATTCACGCACATTGCCTGGAAAGGAATGCGCGAACAAAGCCTGTAATGCCGACGGAGAAAAACGTGGTTTCGACACACCGGCTTCTATCGCCAGTCGCTTCAGCAAATGTTCGGCAAGCTGCGCAATGTCATCGCGACACTCTCGAAGTGCGGGCATACGCAAGCCAATGACATTAAGGCGATAGAACAAATCTTGCCGAAAACGTCCCTGTTCCACCATCGCTTTCAAATCCTGATGTGTCGCACAGATAAGCCGCACATCGACAGGTTCCTCGCTGGTGGCACCCACTTTTCGAACCCGCTTTTCCTGAATGGCTCGGAGTAACTTGACCTGCATGGAAAGTGGCAAATCCGCCACCTCGTCAAGAAACAATGTCCCGCTATCGGCCGCTTGAAAAAACCCCGAACGATCTTGGTCAGCCCCCGTAAAAGCGCCTTTCCGGTATCCGAAAAATTCGCTTTCCATCAATGATTCCGGAATGGCTCCGCAATTTACCGCAATGAATGGATGGTCATGCCGCGCCCCCCGCTGATGTATCAGCCGTGCGGCCAATTCCTTGCCGCTCCCTGATTCACCCGAAATATAAACAGGCGCTTGACTGCGCGCCACACGTTCAATCAGGGCTCGTATCTGCTGAATCGCGGGTGAGTCTCCGAACAAGATGGGTTCATTTCCCTGAACGTGCTTATGATCCGGTTGTGGTAAAGCAATCGCTGATTTGACCAGCGTGCGTAACTGTTCGAGAGACACAGGTTTGGCAAGGTAATCGAACGCACCTGATTTCAAGGCCTGTACGGCGTTGTCCATATTGCCATACGCCGTGATAACCGCCACCGGCACGTCATGGTAATGGGTAGCAATATGGCGCACCAGTTCCAAGCCTTCACCATCGGGCAGACGCATATCCGTCAGGCAAAGTCGAAAATGGTGCTGTTCAAGTAAACGACGTGCTTCCGCGACGCTGCCAGCACATTGACACGCCAAGCCCATGCGCGCCAACGTCATATCCAGCAATTCACGGATATCCGGTTCGTCATCGACGACCAATATCTGCATATTCTTGCTCGGCACTCTGTGTTCCTGCATCACTTGATCCCATCCCCTGTACTGTTCTTTCGTGTCATCAAAGAGCCCATTCCCATCAAACAAAAATGGGCTCCGGGGGCATTCTCGCGAAACTCGAGGCGCGCACTATTGACCTCGCAAAGCTCGCGCGCAATATACAGTCCGAGCCCGGTACCCGCACCGGTTCCATGATCATGACTACAGGTCGAAAAGAACGGTTCAAAAATTTGTGATTGCAATCCTGTATCGATCCCAATTCCATCATCTGTCACATGAATTTCAGCAATCGTTCGATTGTCTGGCAACACCTCGCAACTTGTCTCCAGTTTGATGCTTTCCGGACCGCAGGTGCCGTAGCGCAAGGCATTACTCAAAAGATTCCAGATGACTCGATTCAAATGACAGCGATCAAACCAGATCATGGTATCCGGCATGACATTCAATGTGACACATTCCATGACCCGTTCATCATGCAATGCAAACTCTTCAAGAAAAGCAGTCAGAAAATCCCGCAGATTCAACCATTCGGGTTGTGCACGATCACGACGACCCAGCTCAAGAACTTCAGCAACCAGACGATTCAAGCGATGCGTGTTGTCGCCAATGATATGGATCAATCGATGGCGCATCGTTTCTCGATGTTCATCCACCAACAATTCTGCCGCATGACTGATGGCCGCCAGCGGATTCCGGATTTCATGCGCCATATTGGCCGTTAACCGTCCCAATGCCGCCAATTTCAATTGCCGGGCCTGATCTTCGATGCGACGCATGTCCTCCAGATAAATCAGGGTCTGTTCACCTTCACCTCCTTGTAGAAACCGTGCCCGCAACATTTGGCCACTCACGGAAATTTCCAACGTTTCCAAGGTTCTTGAAGCATCGACTCTCCATTGATGAAAGTGCTCGGACAGCATCGTTGAAAATCGGGATAGCGGCCATGTCATGATTTGTTGCCCATTCAGTGCCGCTGCATCAAAACCCAACATGACACGTGCGGAAGGATTGGCCTGCTGTATTCCTCCATGCGCATCCACAACGAGCACACCATCCTGCATATCACGGATGACCCGTTCGTTGATCTGCATTTGTTCGGACAAGGCCTTGCCGCGCTGGTAGGCGAGCTGCTCATGAGTCACGACCCGTCGTGCGAGCATTCGGGCGGTAATCGCCATGGCAAAAAAGCCAATGCTGACGATACCCGTATAGGTAAAATCAGCAAGGTCTCCGTCAAAACGCAATACGCGTTGCGATTGTTCAACCAGCACGGCCAAAGTTGCCAATGCAGCAAACAAGAGACTCAAACGTCCTTGCCCCACAAGACCGGCTCCTGCCAGGACGACCACCATCATGAAGGTCAGGCCGCTGCGTGCTCCACCGCTGTAATACATCATCAGGGTCAATACCGTAATATCGGTAGCGACCTGCAAAATCAATTGAACGCTGAACCAGCGTTGCCAGAATTGCAATATGGCAAGATAAATGATCGCAAACAGCAAATAACTTTTACAGGCCACGCTGTAATAGCCGGGCGCTTCAAACCCCAGGTTGAAGCTTGAACCATAAAATTGAAACGACAACAAAAAGACTAGGGCGACACCCAAGCGATAGACACTGAAATATCGCAATGACCGCCAGAACGCTTCCGGCGGATTGGCGAGTAATCCTGACCAGATACCGCGCTCAGTGCTTTCTGGTAACGGGGGGTGAGGCAGAAACGGAACCCAGTTCACGATGTTGTTCGCAACAATAATGCTGGTTGTCAGAAATCAGGCTTTCAGATTCCGGCACATGCACGCCACATTGAGCACAAGCCACCATCTGTTGAGGCTTGTGCACATCAGAGGATGTTTTTTTAGAGTGTGTTGCCGACGGACGTCCATCACGAAGCCACCAATAAATGGCTAACCCAAGCAGCGCAAAAAACAATATTTTTGACATGGTGCATGAATAAAATATGAAACCAGAACGATACTTGGATAGTGGGTAGACAGGACAAAGCATGTTGCACAAGGAATACAGGATTCGCGCACACCGTCCCACCTCGTTCATCTTATTGTACCGCTCACAATTTTGAAGATGCCATTTCTTTTTTACAAACGCATTGCTTATATCGCGATCTGTTTCTTATGGTTGCCATCTGCCTTTGTCAATGCCGCCCCATCGAAACACCTGCCAGCAATCCTTACTCAAGCCTTGGCACAAGCCGGTGTTCCCTTGTCTGCCACGACGATCCTCGTCCAGGACGTCCAAACGGGTCAGTCTGTGATGGATTTGAATACCCATCGCGCTTTTAATCCTGCATCGGTGATGAAACTGCTGACCACCTATGCCGCACTCGACCGACTCGGTCCTGCTTATACCTGGCAAACAACGGCACTCTCCACTGCACAGCCAAACAACGGAACACTCGATGCAGATCTGATTCTCAAGGGGGGAGGCGACCCCCATTTCACATTCGAGCAATTTTGGTTGCTGCTTCGTCAGTTGCGTGTGTTGGGCATACGCGACATCCGAGGCGATCTGGTACTGGATCGCTCTCTTTTCGCTCCCATGGATGAAACAATGACCGATCCCGTAATGGCGTTCGATGATCAACCTTTACGTCCTTACAATGTGTCGCCTGATGCCTTGCTGCTTAACTTCAAGACGATACGTCTGCAACTCATCGGAGACCTCGCCCAGAATTCACTATCCGTATTGGCCGACCCGCTTCCCAGCAATCTTGATCTACTCAATCTCATTCATCCCATTACTGCAGAACGCAGTTGTGGCAACTGGCAGGAAGGTATCCATGCCTCGCTTGAACATGTCAAAAATCGCTATCGCCTCATCCTGACAGGCAGTTATCCCGTGGCATGTGGTGAAAAAATATGGCATCTGGGGGTGCTTCCCCATTCCCAATACATTTATGGTGTCTTCGATCAACTCTGGCGTGAGTTGGGCGGCACGTTCAAGGGGCGTTTGCGCACTGATCTGCCTGTGATTCCTTCTGACAAGTTACATACACTCGCTCATATCGACTCGCCGTCGCTGGCAGAAATCATCCGGTACATCAACAAATACAGCAACAATGTCATGGCGCGTCAGCTCTTTCTAACACTGGGGCTTCCCGATAACGACACGCATGCTTCTGCTGCTTCAGTCCGTCCGGAATCTGCCAGTGAAGCAAGCGCCAGTGCCAACATGCGTATCTGGCTCAAACAAAAGCAGTTGGATTTTCCAGAACTCGTACTGGAAAACGGTTCTGGGCTCTCGCGCCACGAACGCATATCCGCCCACAATCTGGCACGGCTGCTCGTACTGGCATGGAAAAGTCCGCTGATGCCCGAATTTGTTGCGTCCCTCCCTTTGGTTGCCGTCGATGGCACCATGAAGACCCGATTGAAGCAAACCGGGGTTGCCGGACAAGCACATATCAAAACGGGCACGCTAGACGGTGTCAAAACCCTGGCAGGCTATGTGCTGGATCGTCACGGCCACTGGAAAATCGTCGTATTCATGGTCAATCATCCGAATGCCGCCGCGAGCCAAATGGCACAGGATGCGCTGCTGCAATGGGCCTATGAAAACTAAGCAGGGCTGCGTTACTGCTGGCCGTAACTGGCAAATTTTTCCAGCACGCGCGTCATTTCCATATCGTCCAGCAATATGGGTTTTCCTAGCTGCAGCACGCGCCAGTACTGTTCACACAAACTCTCGAATTCGATCGCGTGCGCCAAAGCCTGTTTCAGATCAGCTGCGCAGACGATCATGCCGTGATGCGCCAGCAGACAGGCACTACGCCCATCCAGCGCGTGTAAGGCGGCTTCTGACAATGCCTGTGTGCCAAAGGTTGCATAAGGAGCACAACGCACATCCTTGCCGCCAAAGCGTGCAATCATGTAGTGAAAGGGGGGAATATCCAGTCCCATGCAGGCCAGCGCCGTGGCAAAGGGGGAATGCGTATGAATGACTGCACCAAACGCTGCGCGTGCTGCATAAATATCGCGATGAAACCGCCATTCGGAGGAGGGCTTGCGCAAGCTTTGTTCTTGCGACTGCCCCTCCAGTGTCATCGGCACAATGTCATCCGCCTGCATGTCGGCGTAATCCATTCCCGTCGGCGTAATCAGAAAGCCCGTATCGGTGCGCACGCTGACATTCCCTGCCGTCCCGCGATTGATGCCGGAGGCATTCATTGCGCGTGCTGTTGCAAGCACCTGTTCAGACAAAGTCGGCTTCATTCCTGTCATGAGGCTGACAGTTTATTTGCCGTAAACAAGCCTGTTTCAGTAATGATGCCGTCGATCAGGCTTGCTGGGGTGACATCAAACGCGGGATTGATGATGGATTTTCCTTCACCGTAACCCAGTTCAGTTGCTGCACGTTCTTCGATGGGAATGTCTGCACCATCAGGGCAGTTGAAATCAATTGTTGAACGCGGTGCTGCCACATAAAACGGCACACCATGTGCACGTGCAGCTAATGCCTTGAGATAAGTCCCCACCTTATTGGCCGTATCACCATTGGCGGCAATCCGATCCGCACCGACGATCACCAGATCGACCTTGCCCTGCATCATCAGCAAGCCTGCGGCATTGTCTGCCAGCAAGGTATGCGGCACGCTGCTTTGTTCCAGTTCCCAGGCCGTTAGCAAACCTTGATTGCGCGGCCTCGTTTCGCTGACCCAGACATGGACATCCACCCCCGCTTCATGCGCTGCATAGATGGGGGACAGTGCCGTACCATGCCCCACCGTCGCCAGCCATCCGGCATTGCAATGAGTCATTACCTGTACCCGACCTTTGCGTTGCGCAACATCCTTCAACAAGGGCAAACCATGACGACCGATCGCGGCATTGGCGGCAACATCCTCAGCCGCAATGGCGCGCGCTTCACGCCAAGCCGCCTCGCGGCGTTCGTGTGCTGGCAAGGGGTGCAGCACGCGCTGCATGCGCGCCAAAGCCCAATGCAGATTGACGGCGGTCGGACGCGTTTGCGCCAGCGTATTCAATATTCGCTCAAGCGTTGCGTTATTGGCATCGGCATCGGCATCGGCAGACTCCGTCAGCCCCAATGCCACACCATACGCAGCGGTCGCGCCGATTAACGGTGCGCCACGCACCTGCATGGTACGAATGGCATGTTCCGCCTGTTTCAGTGTCGTCAGCCGTACTTGCCGTACTTGTGCCGGTAACAAGGTTTGATCAAGGATCAAAACGGCCGATTGCGTCAGCCCATCCTCAATGATCGGTGGAAACATGCCGTGACGTATGAAAATCAGTTCAGTTTGCCGTGACAATGCTTGTATTTCTTGCCCGAACCACAAGGGCAAGGATCGTTGCGTCCCACCTTGTCTACATGGCGTACTTCCGGCTGAGGCTTATTGGCCGCATCATTATTGCCCGCCAAGGCCTCGTCGTAATCGGCATGATGATACTGAACGTTTTCCAGTGGCGGCGGTGCTTCCACCTCCTCGATTTGTTCTTCGGAACGAACCTCGACCGTCACAAGCAGACGAGTAACTTCAATCCGCACCGCTTGCAACAAACCTTCAAATAATTCAAACGCCTCACGTTTATAAGCTTGCTTGGGATCCTGCTGAGCATAGCCGCGTAAATGGATGCCCTGACGCAGATGATCTAGTGCGGCAAGGTGTTCTCGCCAATGTGTATCCAGGGTTTGTAACATGATATTGCGCTCAAACCCCTGCCACGCCTGCAAATCAACTGTTGCCACCTTGGCGGCATAGGCTTCATCTGCCGCAGTGAGGATACGTTTGAACAAATCCGTATCATCGAGGGTGGGCTCTTTCACCAGCCACTCGCCCACAGGTAATTTAAGCTGCCATTCAGCCGCCAGTGCCGCCTCTAGCCCGGGAACATCCCATTGCTCCTCGACACTTTCAGCCGGAATGTGACTGCGGAACGTATCATGCAGCACTCCTTGACGCATGGCGGTAATGGTGTCTGAAATCTCCGCGCTATCGAGCAACTCATTCCGCTGCTGATAAATCACCTTGCGCTGGTCATTCGCCACATCGTCATATTCCAGCAATTGCTTACGGGAATCGAAGTGACGTTGCTCGACTTTACGCTGCGCCGATTCGAGTGAACGTGTCACCAGAGGATGCTCGATTGCCTCACCTTCAGGCATCTTGAGTCGAACCATGATGGTATTCAGACGATCACCGGCAAAGATTTTCAACAAGGGGTCTTCCAGCGACAGATAGAAACGCGACGAACCCTTATCTCCCTGGCGACCTGCGCGCCCCCGCAACTGATTATCGATACGGCGCGACTCATGACGCTCTGAACCAATGATATGCAAACCGCCCACATCCAGAACACGTTGATGAACCTGTTCCCAATCGGCGCGCAGCGCAGCAATCCGCTGTTCCTTTTCCGTGGCACTCAGGCTCTCGTCCTGTTCGATGGCCGCACGTTCGCTTTCGATGTTGCCACCTAGAACGATATCCGTTCCGCGACCGGCCATATTGGTAGCAATGGTCACCACACCGGGGCGACCGGCCTGTGCAACGATATCGGCTTCACGCGCATGTTGCTTGGCATTGAGCACTTGATGCTTGAGCTTTTCCTTGTCGAGCAATTTTGAAACCAGCTCGGAGGTTTCAATCGAGGTCGTCCCTACCAGCACCGGTTGCCCACGGCTTTGGCAATCTTTGATGTCATTGATGATTGCCGTGTATTTTTCCTGCGCCGTCCGATAAATCTGATCCATGCGATCATCACGAATCATGGGGCGATGCGTCGGAATGACCACAGTTTCCAGACCATAGATCTGATGGAACTCATAGGCTTCGGTATCCGCCGTCCCTGTCATGCCCGCCAGTTTGGAATACATGCGGAAGTAATTCTGGAAGGTAATCGAAGCCAGCGTCTGGCTCTCGTGCTGTATCGCCACGCCTTCCTTGGCTTCCACCGCCTGATGCAGACCATCTGACCAGCGCCGTCCCGCCATCAGGCGACCTGTAAATTCATCGACAATGATGACTTCACCGTTTTGCACCACATACTGCTGATCAAGATGAAACAGGTTATGCGCACGCAATGCCGCATAAAGATGATGAATCAGCAAAATATTGGCAGGCTCATACAGGCTGCGCCCTTCGGGCAGCAAGCCCATGCGTGCCAGGATTTCTTCCGCATGTTCATGCCCGGCATCGGTCAGCAGAACCTGATGCGCTTTCAGGTCAACGGTGTAATCCCCCGTGTCCGGCTCACCATCACGCGTACCGGCCTCGCCCTTTTCAAGCAGCGGTGCCACGGCATTCATCTTGATATAAAGCTCGGTGTGATCTTCCGCCTGACCCGAAATAATCAGCGGAGTACGCGCTTCATCAATCAGGATGGAATCCACTTCATCCACAATGGCAAAGTGTAGCCCACGCTGGACGCGCTCGCTCTTGGCATACACCATATTGTCACGCAGGTAATCGAAACCAAATTCATTATTGGTTCCATAGGTGATATCCGCTGCATACGCCATCTGTTTTTCATCATGGCTCATCTGCGACAGATTGACGCCCCAGCTCAAGCCCAGCCAACTGTACAAACGTCCCATCCATTCGGCATCGCGTTTGGCGAGGTAATCATTGACCGTGATGACATGCACCCCCTTGCCGGGTAGCGCGTTAAGGTAGGTCGCCAATGTGGCAACCAGTGTTTTCCCCTCACCTGTGCGCATTTCCGAAATCCGGCCGGAGTGTTGCACCATGCCACCAATCATCTGCACATCGAAATGGCGCATACCCAACACACGTTTTCCGGCTTCGCGTACTACGGCAAAGGCTTCCGGCAACAAGGCATCCAGTGATTCGCCTTTCTCCAGTCGCTGACGGAACTCGGCTGTCTTGCCTTGCAGTTGTTCATCACTCAACGCCTGTATGGTGGGCTCGAGCGCATTGATCTTCTTGACGGTCTGGCCATACTGACGCACCAGACGATCATTACGACTGCCGAAAATCTTCTTGAGTATGCCGGAAACCATGGAAAATGCCCGAGACTTAAATGGCAAATTCTAGCATGTCACCACACCTTGCCTGTCGGATTGACCGCATTGTATGGATTTGCATGGGGTAATTTCATGTGGCCATTGGCGCGCGAAGCACCTGATCGACCCTGTTATTCATCTGGCATCAATGTTTGATGCAAGCAACCGGGCTGTCATGATGCTTGCGAGCATGTGATGCAACGACGAAATGTGCTTGGGTCAGCGGCCTTCGGCTTCAACTTCTTTGAATATCACGATCAATTCGTTGAGCTTGGACTTGAAGCCTCCGCCTATTCAACTTGTCGGTTCACTGTTTACTGCGCCACACATTCGCTGCTGCCCGTGCGGCCGACACCTTGGTTGGCGGTAGGGGTGTTCTGTGTGATGGCCGGTGGTGGGGGAGGCGGTTGAACGGCTTGCTGAGGCGGAATGATCACAGGAACCGAATTGGCATTCTGAACGAATCCGAATTGCCCTGACGTGAACCCCTGCTGGCCGGCCGGAGTTTGTACGACGATAGCACCATCCGTGACATCAACGTGTAGCCCATTGGGAGGGATTTGCCCCGAAGCATTGGCAAGCCCCGAGCAATCGTTATTACAGAAGAGCGCACCAAAATCCGTTCCACGAATACCAATGGTGGCCGTGGGTGTCTTGAAGCCCACGGCATCCCGATTGCGTTTTCCAATCAGCCCGGACAGCGCGCGCATCCCGCCCTTGATCAGGCCGATCAATACATTGTCGGCTTCAGGGCGACCTTCGGCATAGCTGTAAGATTCGACCTTCAATTGTGAATTGGGGCGTAAGACCACTTCGGCGCGATCCACCATTTTGATCCGTGCATAGGTATCTGCTGCGGTAATGAGCAGATCGCCCTCCATGACTTCGGAGCGTACTGCGAGCAATCGTGTGGTGCCATCTGCACGTTTGACCGTCAGTACACCGGAGAGATTCGCTACCTGTCCGGCAACCCCGGCCCAGGCAGAGAGAGGCAGCAGGGATAGCATCAGCACGTTGGTGATCAATAAACGGAACAGGGTGGTCTTCATGAGTTCATACCTCGTAATTTGATACTACGACATTAACGCGCTGGATAAAGGGCACTCCAAGCCGCACGTTTCGCACGATGAAAACAGCGCTCCTCTCCCCTTGTGGGAGAGGGTGCCGAAGGCGGGTGAGGGGGTGTGGTTCACGTTAACAATCTAACAATCCAACAATCTAACAATCAGCTACACATCGGAATTTTCTTGGCAACAGGGCGATGATCTGTACCGTTACGGGCATTACCTGTGCCATCCGCATTTTTGTCATCCTCGTCCTTATCCGAACGATGCGTGTTCGCCCTGGCTGCACCGCGTGAAGATGCGCCGAAAGGCCTGGCCTGGCCCGCGTTGCCGCCGTTCGCATCAGCACCCGGTGCCCCCATTGCATTGGGCGCATTGGGCGAGTTCGCAGCCAGCGTAATTACGGCAGAGACCGCCTGATCAATTTTGTTTTGTGCAGAATCTGTGGCAATCAGCGTATCGATGAGTGGTTTGATATGTGCAAAGGTTGTTGCGGTGGGGTTGGCCAGCACATAATTACCAGCATCTGCTCCACTCAGTGTGATACCAGAGATTTTTACTGGCTTGTCGAGTCCGGCACGGTCATCCTGGAATGCGCCTTCTGCACCCGTGATGTGCAGGTCATCGCCGGATAATAGCCCTGCGATCTGGGCATTTCGGGTATCCAGTTCAGCCGTGGTAGAGCCATCGGAAGATTTGCTCTTGGCGATGATGCCATCAATCTGCGGAATGACGACAGGCGATATGCTTGCTGTGGTCGTGGGTGCAGCGCCTTCGTACTGATAATTGCCTGCATCACTGCCGCCCAGCTTCATGCCATCAATAGTGACTGTCTTGCCTTTACCCGCATTTTTGTCGGAAAAATGTCCAGCGGCGGAAGCCAGTGTCAATTCATCGCCGACCAGCTTGCCTTGAAGTGTGGCTTTGTCCAAATCCAGGGTGGCGCGTGGAGTGGCATCATAGACCTTGTCCTGTGCCGTGATACCCGTAATCTGGGTAATGGGTGCCGGAGTGATGTTGGCTGTCGTTGAGACGTTGCCAAGGGAGCCGACGGCTGCGCTGGCATCATAGTTACCGGCATCGGCACCGGCTAGTGTGATGCCATCGAGGCGAACCGGCTTGTTCTGGCCGACATTCTTGTCTGCAAACTGCGCTTTTGACGAGGCAACCGTCAGATCATCGCCCGCCAGCTTGCCCTGGATATTGACCTTGGCAAGATCAATGGTGGCTTGTGTGGTCGCGTCATAGACCTTGTCCCGTGCCGTAATGCCCGTGATCTGCGTGATCGATGCAGGCGTAATGCTGGCGGTGACGGGAGAACTGCTGCTGTCATACTGATAATTCCCCACATCCGCGCCGCTCAGAGTCACACCATCCATGAGGACGGGCTTGTTCTTGCCGACGTTCTTGTCGGCAAAGTGCGCGCCCTGCGCAGAGAATTTCAATTCATCGCTCCCGAGAGCGCCTTCCAGACGGGCACCGCTGAAATCAACGTCAGCCTTTGTGGTGGCGTCATAGACCTTGTCGCGCGCCGTGATGCTGCCGGCGAGTTTGAGCGGGGCGGGCGTGATGCTGGCTGCGGTAGACAGGCTGGTGCTGGCAAGCTGATAGTTGCCTGCATCTGCTCCACCCAGTGTCAAACCAGTCACGCTCACCGGCTTGTTGCCACCGACATTCTTATCGGCAAAAGCCAGTTGGGCACCAGCAAGCGACAGCGTGTCACCCGCAACCTGTCCATCGAAATGCGCATTGCTCATGTCGAGCGTGGCCTGGGTCGTGCCATCATAGACCTTGTTCTTGACACCCAGGCCACTCACCTGACTGATCGTTGCGGGAGTGATGTTAGCGGTGGTTGAAAGGCTGGTATTGCTGTCGTATTGATAGTTAGCGACATCCGCACCGGCGAGTACCAGTTTGTCGGCTACGACCGTTTTGTTTTGCCCCACGTTCTTGTCGGCAAAACGTCCGGTGACGCTGGTCAGCGTAATGTCATCTCCCGGCATGGCACCTGCCATCTGGGCGTTCGCACTGTTGATCTGCGCTGCCGTCGTGCCGTCATATATCTTGTCCTGGGCGGTAACGCCGGTAATTTGGGTGATCGGGGCAGGGGTGATGCTGGCGGCTAGATCACCGGGGGATGTCAAGGTGTAGTTGGCAGCATCTGCACCGCTCAGGCTGAATGTGGCCGTCACGGGCTTGCTCTTGCCGACATTCTTGTCAGCAAATTGTCCCGAACCACTGAGGAGCTGGACATTGTCGCCGGAGATCAAGCCGCTCAGCGTGGCATTGGCGGTGTTGATGGTGGCTGTGGTTTTTGCGTCATAAACCTTGTCTTGCGCGGTGATGCCGGTCGCCTGCAGGCTGACGGGGGTGATCTTGCCAATATTGCCGCTGGCACTGGTGGGCAAGGTGTAGTTGGCGAAACTGGTGCTGCCCGTCGGGCTGAAGTCGCTCTGGTTCAAGGTCGTCGAGACGAGAATGCTTGTCCCCGCATTTTTATTGGCATAAGTTCCCGTGGTCTTGGTCACGGTGGCGCCATCGCCATTTACAAAACCGCTCAGTATGAAGTTGGCGGGCGTGAGGGTGGCTGTGGTCGTGGCGTCATACACTTTTTCGGTCGTACCGGTGAGTCCCGCCGAGACGGTTTGCAGGACGATGGCGGCGGGGGTTACGGTGTAACTGAGCCCACTGCCGGGTGAAAGCGTGGCAAGCCCACTGTTCAGCCCGCTACTATAGACGACCGAATAACTCCCGGCTGCCGTCCCGCTGGAGATGGTGGGCGTATAGCTGGCCGTACCCGTGATGTCTTCAGGATCGAGATTGGCGCCGCTAGCGACGTTCCATTTGAAGACAGCACTGGGCGTGTTGCCGTAAGTATGGCTGGCCGAACCTGAGGCCAAGGATGTGTTGATGGTTGCGGCGTTACTGGCAGCGTTGGCGTAGATGAAGCCGTTGTTCGCCTCAACTGGATTAGGATAGGTGGCGTAGGTTTGACCGTATTTCCGGAAGTTTGAGGTCAGCCCACCTTTGATGATGTTGTCTGGCGTCTGGGAATACACCAGCCAGCGTCCGCTGCTGACGGTGATCCCGTTGATTCCGGCGTTGTTCGTGAAACTGCCCAGTGCATCGAGAATCAAGGCGGTGCCCGCATTGACAGGACTCGTCAGCGTGAGATTTCCCGTGCCTGTCGCATGAATATCCACGACACCGGTCGTCTGAACGCCCGTGATGGCCGGCATGGCATCGAGTGCAGCGATGGAATTGATGGTCAGGTTCTGCCCATTAGTGAGATTAATGACGCCAGTGGCACTCTTAGCTGCGAAGTTATTGACGGCGTTGGTGGTTCCTCCAACCAGCGCGATATTGCTTTCGGCCACTGCCCCCAATCCATTGGCGGTGATGGCCGCCGTTTGATCAATGGTGCCTCCCGAGAGCAGGAACACCCGTCCGCCCGCATTCGAAATCGCCGCATCCACATGCAGATTGCCCGTCGTATCGCTATCTGCCGCCGTATGGTTACCGATGACGATATTGGGCGCGCTCTGCGTCATCCCGCCCACCACTAGACAGACTGGATCGAGGCCATTGCAACTGTTGCCCACGGTGATCGAACGGTTATCTGAATAGGTGCGGTAATAAATCGCCGTACTCGCGCTGAAAGTGGGGGCTGGAGAAAATGAAAATCCATCGGCACGCAAGCGGAGATAGCTGCTGCTGTTGAGGGTCGATGCCGTCGTGCCAAAGGTTGAAATCTGCCCTGCCGCCGACTTGGCATCCAGCTTGATATCGCCGCCCGTTAGCGTGACACCCGGATAGGCACCCACACCGATCTGCAGATTGGGTGCGTTTAGATTGATGTCCCCCGAGCCGGCATTGATATTCCCGGCCACCACGATATTGCCAGTCGTGATTTCGGCTTTGACCGCCGCATTGCTGTTGGTGCTCACCGTATCGCCGGAGGTCGATCCCAGCGTGAGGTTATTGGCTGCCTTGATATCAATCAGTCCCGTTGCAACCGTCGTGGCAAATTGACCAAAGGCATTGGTCGTCAGCGGCAGATTCACCGGCCCCGTCGTTTCGACTTTCAAGCCCTTGCCTGCCGTCGGTGCGATGAGCGCCCCGGCCTCCTGTCCGATGCCGCCGCTGCCGGCCTTCAGTTCGACCGTGTAAGTATCCAAAGAGTTATTTGTAACGGCCACCCCCGACTTGCCACTCACTGTCGACAGCAGGATGGGATTGCTGCTCTTGTAACTGAAGATATCCCCGGTTGAACCGCCAGTGGCCTTGCCAGCGAGCACCCCGGTCGGGTTGTTTTCGGTCAGTGTGACTTTGCTTCCTTCGGCATACACCGCCTTGCCTCCGAGCGTCGCACCGACGTCCTGGGTCAAAGCCCCCCCCGTGCTGATCAGTGAAATGACGCCATCGGCCGAGCCTGAGTTGAAGGTGCCATTGGTATTGATCTGGATGCCGGCGATGCTATCCAGACTGGCCGCGACCTGCAGGGGGGTGCTGTTTGTGAATCTGAAATTCTTGTTCTGGTTTGAGGCATTGCCAATATTGGCGGCCAGATCATCGACATCATTGCTTGCGTGATCCAAGGTCACATCCCCCAGCGCCTGCACCGCCAGATGGGTGGCAGTAATCGGTGAGGATTGCAGGATCATGCTGCCGGATCTCAATGACAATTTATTGACATTATTGGGACTAAGGGATGCGTTGATGGCCAGCGCACCGGAATTCATGTCGCCGATCCGCAATGTACCCGCAGTGACATTGCTCATGTCGGTGGCGTCCAGTTCAAAGCCCCCCGTTTTTGCCGTCACGATGGTCATGCCGTTATTGGCAACGCTGGGGTAGAGCCAGACCAGCCCGCCGGTGGCTGTTACCGTTGAATTCAAAGTGATCGTATTACCGCTTGCCGTGAAATCTCCGGCATTGGTGTTGATGGTCTGATCGACATAGATGGTTCCGCTGCCATTGCCATCCTGGTCAGCTTGCAGTGCGAGGTTCAGTTTGCCTGTCGTGGAAGAAATCGCTCCATTGGCATTGACGGTGATATTCCTGTGTGCTTTCAACGTCAAGGTCGCGTCACCGCCAGCGCCCTTGGTAATGGGTTCATTGATAGTGATATCACCGCTCTCCCCCCCCGCACCGGTCGTATCGATGGTGACATTGCCACTGGACAGTGCAGTGGATATCTCATTATTGTTGATGACGGAAGAAGCAGCGGTTGGCGTAAACGAGGGGTTGCCAGTGTTATTGGATGTGGCTGTCGTGGTAATCACAACATCATACGGATCGAGCAGCCACTCTCCCCCCTTGCCTGCCTTGACCCGGCTGCCCTCCACATTCAACCAACCGCCCGAGGTTTCCACAAAGCCGCCTTTGCCCGTCGCGCTGCCTTGCGCAGAAATCGCGCCGTGGGCGCGGGTGGCTTCATCCGACCAGACGATCACCTTGCCGCCGTCGCCCATTTGCAGAGCATCGGCCTGAATGACGGTGTTCGGCCCGATATAGACGGCGCGGGCATTCTGCACCTCAGGGTTGCGCCCCTGACGGTCACCACCAATCAGCACCGTGCCGCCGCCTTGTGTGCCGGAAGCATTGATCTGCGCCTGATCGGCGAGTGCCACCTGCTGCCCCAGCACCTCCACACGTCCGCCGGTGCTGCCGCTGGCATCGAGCTTCGCCTGCTGCTCGACGTAAGTGTCCTGCTTCGCCTTGAGGAAAATCCGCCCACCTTCGCTTACCACGCTGTGCGTGTCGAGCGTGCCACTGTTCCTGACCAGCACGCCCACCATGCCCACACGTCCCGCATCGGCAACGACCTGCCCTAGGTTGGTGACATTACCCGTTGCCCCCGTGACTGCCACGCTCACGCCCGGCGTGGCGGTGTCGATGAGTTCCACGGTTTGACCGGCGGCAAGAAGGGTTTCGCCTTTGGGCGTGTTGATGATGCCTTCATTCTTCACATCGGGTGCGACGAGATACACGCTGCCGCCTTCCGGCGTGCTGATGGTGCCACGATTCGTGAGATTGCCTGCACCGGCGGTATTCTGGAAATTCAGTTTGCCCGCGAGAAAGTCTTCATTGCGCACATTCAGGGTGGAGGCGACAAAGCCCGCCGTGTCGATTCTCGCCCCTGGCCCGACGAGGATGCCTGCCGGGTTGATGAGCCACACGCGGCCATTCGATTGCAGTTGTCCGAGCAATTGGCTGGGGTCATTCCCGAGTACGCGATTGAGAATACTGCTACTTACAGTAGGCTGATTGAAGCGTACTGTTTCATTCGCCCCGATATTGAACTGCTGCCAGTTGAGGATGGCGCGGTCGCTATTGTTGATGTTCAGCACATTGCCGCTCTGGTTGATGGTCGCCGTTCCCGCGGCAATCTGCGCACCCGTAGGCAGGGCATGGGCTGTATTGCCATTCACAAGACAGGCCAGCGCCACCGCAACGGCCACCGCCAGATGGCGGGGACGGGTGTTGAGGTCGGAACAGGGGAGGGTGGCGGCAGAGAGGGTGTCGAAGGTGTTCATGGTGTTCCCCTTGAAGCAATGTGTGGATGCTTGGTCGGTCAGATAGGGCGGCAGATGCAGCGTATGAATCGGAAATACTGTGGCAAAAAATCCTCTCCCCATGTATGGAGAGAGGATGTCAAAGGCGGGAGAGGCTTTGCTTATGCTTTACTTATTCAATAGTGGAAACAAAATCAGAAACTGAGCGAGAGATTGATGTGGCCAAAAACGTCCCCTTGATCTTCCGTTCCATTCGGGCCGGCTTTGGTCACATTGGCAAGATCGGCACGCAAACCGAAAACCTTCTTGAAGTTATAGCGCAATCCAAGCCCGGTGGAAGCAATCCCCAGATTGTTTGCCGTGGCGGGTGTGATGTTTTGCACACCGATATTTTTGCCGCGTGCCATGTCGTAGAACATCAGCGCACGCAGATTGCCGGGGAGGCCGATACGATCCGCCCAATCCGGCGTATAGACTTCCAGATTCACGAGATGACCGACATCGGCGGTCACTGCGCGTTCGCCAAAACCGCGCACGGCACTGCTGCCGGCGAGACTGAACTGTTCTCCGGCGACGAGCCCGTCTTGACTGAATTGACCACTCACGGCAAGGCGTGCCTGCCAGTTTTCGGGCAGCGCAGTGGTGTAGCTGCCGCCCCAACGCAGCAGCGTGAAATCATCCTGTACCAGACGATTGGCAATCTGGCTGTAGCGATCCATGTTGCCATTGAAGAAATATTGCGAACCGGTCGGCAGATTGTGTGCCAAGCTCAGGTTGTAATCCATCGCACCACTGGCGGACTGCCATTGACCGGCGTAGGTCGCACTGAGCAGGCGTATTGTGTACGGCGTGCAGGCGGGAATGGCGGAAATGGGTGGATCGATAGGCTGTAAAAGACCGCCGACGCTGCAACGGGTATTGAAGTATTTGTGGTCGTAGCCCAACGAGAGCTTGTTTGAAAACTCGCCCTGACGCGGGAAATAATGGTTGTAGCGTACCGATGCCACACTCCCTTTACCTGCCAGACCAAAGCCCGTCGCCTGCGCGCTGGGGGAGTTGATACTGGAATTCCCGTAGAGGATGTCAATGCTGTCGCCCAGTGCATACAGGGGCAGATGATAAGCCGCGCTGTAAATATCCACTTTGACACCAGAGGGGGCGTCGGGTGAGGTAGTGTAAGCGAGCGTCAGCGTCTGGTCGGTTTGCAGCAGATTGGCATGTTGCCAGGCAAAACCGGTGCGATAGCGACCGGTGGCCGCTGCGCCCGTGTTATCCAGCGTGGCGGTGAATTTTTGCGGATTTTCGTCATTGACGGTGACCTTGGCGTTGATCTGCCCTTCTTCTTCCCCTACGCCCAGCGTCACTCCGATTTGTCGCGCCGGATTGTCGTTGGCGAGTTGCAGATTTTCGGACAGGACACGGGCATTGGGTGCTTTGCCTTCCTGCAAGGCGGGCAGGGCAGCGCGGATATTGGCTTCATCAAAGTATTTTTGACCTGTGATGGTGACCTTGCCGATGACGGCTTCGCTCACGACGAAACGAACGACCCCTTGTGTGAGTTCCTGTTCCGGCACGTTGATGCGCACGGTTTGATAGCCCGCACTACGATAGGCCGCTTCCAGTGCTTCCAGTGCTTTTTGCACATCGCCATACACCCGACGCGTCCCGGTGTAGGGCGCAGTCAGTTCAGTGATGCGCGCCTTGCTCAACAGCGTGTTGCCTTCGACAGCAAAGTGCTGGATGTCGAAGTGTTCATCTTCTTCCGCCAATACTGAGTGAGATGTCGTCATTCCTGCCCAGAGGAGCAGACTGGTAAATATTAGGGTTTTCTTATTCATGTATTTGATATGAAAGAAAATTCTTACATTAAAACTATATCATATTGCTCTTGCGTATAGCCGTTTTCGGCCTGGAGCGAAATGGGCTTGCTGATGAAATCTGAAAGCATGGCCAGTGCCTGAGATTCTTCGTCGAGAAAGAGATCGATGACAACGGGTGCTGCGAGAATGCGATATTCGCGGGCATCAAACTGGCGCGCTTCACGTAGCAGCTCGCGCAGAATTTCGTAGCAGAGCGTGCGGGCGGTTTTGACTTCGCCCCGGCCTCCGCAGGTCGGGCAGGGTTCGCACAGCACATGCGCCAGTGATTCGCGGGTGCGCTTGCGTGTCATTTCGACCAAGCCCAGCGTGGTGAAATTGTTGGCGGCAACGCGAGTTCGGTCGCGTGCTAGCTCCTTGTTAAGTTCGGACAACACGGCCTCACGGTGCTCTTCGTTCTCCATGTCGATGAAATCGGCAATGATGATGCCGCCCAGATTGCGCAGCCTCAGTTGGCGGGCAATGGCTTGCGCCGCTTCGAGATTGGTCTTGAAGATGGTGTCATCGAAATTGCGCAGACCCACAAAGCCACCGGTATTGACGTCAACGGTGGTCATGGCCTCGGTCTGGTCGAAAATCAGGTAGCCGCCGCTTTTCAGGTCGACCCGACGCGCCAGGGCTTTCTGGATCTCGTCTTCCACACCGTGCAGATCAAAAAGCGGTCGGGCGCCGGTGTAGTGTTCGAGTAGGTGCGTGACCTGCGGCATGTATTCCTGAGCAAAGGCAAGGAGTTTTTGAAAGTTTTCGCGCGAATCGATAATGACTTTTGCGGTCTCTGGGCAGACTTGATCGCGCAAGACCCGTTGTTCCAGGCGTAAGTCATGATGCAGCATGGCGGGGGCTTGCGCTGTTTGGGCACGGTTGCCGATTTCTGCCCAGATGCGACGCAGATAGGCAATGTCGGCGCGCAGTTCATCATCCGATGCCAAAACCGCCATGGTGCGGGCAATATAGCCGCCGGTTTCGTCGGGTGGGGCGATGTTCTGGATACGGGTTCGTAATTGCTCGCGTTCTTCTTCGCCCTCGATGCGCTGGGAAATGCCGATATGATGATCTTGTGCCAGATAAACCAGTAGTCGCCCTGCAATCGACATTTGGGTGGTCAGCCGTGCGCCCTTGGTGCCGATGGGATCTTTCAGCACCTGCACCATGAGGCTTTGTCCTTCGCTGAGGATGCGCTCGATGGGTAGCGTCTCGCTGGCTTGGGGTGTCCCGTTTTCTGGACGCTTCATCCAGATGTCGGCGACATGCAGAAAAGCCGTGCGCTCCAGTCCGATATCGACAAAGGCGGATTGCATGCCCGGAAGCACGCGAACGACACGCCCCAGATAGACATTACCCACGATGCCCAGGCTGGCGGTGCGTTCGATGTGCAATTCCTGCACCACGCCCTGCTGCATTAGTGCGACACGGGTTTCCTGAGGGGTGAAATTGATGAGAAATTCTTCGCTCATGGCGGCTTGGATGTCAGTATCAGAATGGAGTCAGATTGGATAAGCGAAGCGCCGTAGCAGTAGCACCGTTTCACACAAGGGCAGCCCGACGATGCCGCTGTGTGAGCCGTGAATTTCAGCGACGAACATGCCCGCATGGCCTTGAATGGCGTAAGCCCCGGCTTTGTCGAGTGGCTCACCGGTGTGGGCGTAATGTCGGATTTCTGATTCACTCAAATCGCGAAATCGCACAGTACTGATACTGAGCGTATGGTCGATCTCACGTCCATTCGACACGGCGACGGCAGTCAGAACCCGATGCTCACGCCCTGAAAGTCGAGACAGGATATCGATGGCTTCGGGAATGTCGTGAGGTTTGCCGATGATTTCGCCTTCCAGATCCAGTGTGGTGTCGGCCGCCAGCAGCAGGCGAGTAGGAAAGTGGCGGGCATGAATCAGGGTATCGGCATGAGCGGCTTTGGCACGTGCCACGCGCACGACATATTGTTCAGGTGATTCACCGGGGTGCACACGTTCGTCGACTTCCGGATCCTCACGCGGCGGGGCGCGGAAGGACAGTAGATCGAAAGGAACGCCGATCTGGTGCAGCAACTCACGACGACGTGGGCTGCGTGAAGCGAGATAAATGCGGGTTTCAATTGGAGTCATGATGAGCGGATTATCTCATCGTTATATGAACCTAGAAACCTCAGTTGTATTTGCTGATACCGGATACCGAAAAACCTCGAACCCATTCCCCTCCTGTGGAGGGGTGCCCGTAGGGCGGGGTGGTGGCGGGCGCAAAAGATACCTCTCCGTCTGACAGCACCACCCCGTCCGGCTTCGCCGTCCACCCCTCCACGGAGGGGAATTATTCGAGGTTGCTGCGTGAGCATTCTCTCCACGAAGGGGAATTATTCGAGGTTGCTGCGTGAGCATTCTCTCCACGGAGGGGAACTATTCGAGGTTGCTCACGCAGAGGGGTGATTCGAGGTCATTACAATTACATAAATTCCCCTCTATGGAGGGGTGCCCGTAGGGCGGGGTGGTGCTTTTATGGTTAACCCTATTCACCCTGAAATCAAGATTTAATTGTCATCACCCGGTGTGATGCCATGGCCACCCTGCGCAATATTTAATTGCCGGATAAATAGATTCACTCCCGATGATAGGGATGTCCCTTTAATACGCTGGCGGCACGATACAGGGCTTCGGCGAGAATGACGCGCACCAGGGCATGAGGCAGGGTGAGGCTGGAAAGACGTAAGGTTTCGTCGGCTTCTTTCTTGAAGTCGGCATCCAGCCCGTCCGGGCCGCCGATGACGATGGCGACGTCTTCGCCTGCGCCCAGCCAGGTTTCGAGGCGTTGTGCCAGTGCCTGTGTGGTGAGGTTATCACCGCGTTCATCCAGCATGACTTTACGGCAACGCCCTGACAAGGCGGCGCGTAGCCGGTTTGCTTCTGCGGCCATCAGGATGGCGGGTGGCTTTCCGGTGGTTCGGGGTTCGGCCTTGATTTCGACCAGTTCCAGCGGCATTTCGCGCGGCATACGCTTGGCAAAATCATGCCATGCCTCATCCACCCAGCCGGGCATACGGGTGCCGACGGCCAGTATGCGCAATTTCATGGTGACTTATGTCGAGGCATCTTCAGTTTCTTCCGACTCTTCCGACTCTTCAGTCTCTTCAGCCGAAGCTTTTTTGGCGCGTCCTGGGTGCGATTGCCAGAGTTCTTCGAGGTTGTAGTACTGGCGCACAGCGGGCTGCATGACATGGACGACGATATTGCCCAGATCGACCAGCACCCATTCGCCACCTTCTTGACCTTCCAGCCCGATGACATCGCCACCCGCTTCACGAACCTTGTCTTGTACATTGCGCGCCAGGGCTTTGACCTGACGTGTTGAGTCGGCACTGGCAATGATGATGCGATCAAACAGCGCGCTGAGCTTTCGGGTATTGATGACTTCAATGTCGCGTCCCTTGATGTCTTCAAGGGCGGCAACAGCAATTTTTTGTAGTTTTCTTACGTCCATCGAATGAGAAAGTCCGGTAATCAGGAAGAATAGAGATGATGTGAAAAAATATAGTCGAGAACTTGTGTGGGAAGCAAATAGCGGGGGCTGTGCCCGGTGGTCAGTTGGGTGCGTAGCTGGGTGGCAGAAATATCCAGTGCCGTGATGGGGAAGGTCAGGATATGACCTGCTGGCGTGGCTTGCAAGGAGAGCGGTGAGATCGTCTGACGTGCTGCATGTTCAGCCGCAAGCAGGGGTGAGCATTGTGCCGGATCGAATGTGGTTCCCGGTCGGGTTGCAACGGCGATGTGGGCCAGTTCAAAGAGTTCGCGCCAGCGATGCCAGCGTTCCAGTCCGAGAAAGGCATCGGTGCCGAGCAGCAAGATCAAGGGTTGCTCTCCCCCGAGTTCAGTGCGCAGACGTTGCAGGGTGGGGACGCTATAGCTGGGTGCGTCACTGAGCACTTCGGCGTCATCCAGATGAAAGCGGGGATTGTCTGAGATGGCCGCGCGCACCATGTTCAGACGATGCTGTGCAGTGCTGGTCGGGGCGGTGCGATGCGCGGGCTGCCCGGCGGGAATCCAGCGTACCGCAGTTAGATCGAGATACTCACAGGCTTCTTCTGCCAGACGCAAGTGGCCGAAATGAACCGGATCGAAGGTACCTCCCAGAATGCCAAGGGGTTTCAGAGGCTCAGGCATGAGGAGGATTTGTGAAAATGTCGCTGTAGCTGCAATAAACCCCTGTCATGAGCATGGGGGCGAAAATAACCAGCAATATGATTTGTAATACGGAGGCGACCAGCTCCCCGAGCGTACTTGAAATCATCATGAGCACGCCGACGAGGATGGAAGGCAAGAGCACTCCGATGATGCCAGCTGTGATGGCATAGGCTAGAAATACGCGCCAGTTGCGGAGTGCGGCCACCCAGCTGAAAAAAATGGCTTTGAAGGGGGGCACCCCATGCCAAGCGGTGAGCAGGGGCGCGAACCAGAAGGCCGGCAGTACCAACGCGGCGGTTAGCCCTAGATGCAAAAAAAGAATACCCAGCTGGGTGGGGTCGATATTGAGTGCTGCGGATGTTGCAGGATCGCTTCCCATGGAGGTCGCTGGTGCGCCTGTCAGAAGTTGGGTGTTGATTTCAGGCAGCAGTGCTTCTAGTGCGATGACTACAAGGAGGACATAACTCATCTGCACGATGCCAAGACGCAGCAATAAACTGAAATGCTTTCGGATGCCGTGTAATAGCAGCGCAGGGTGGCTGATTTGTAATCCGTATTTTGAAATGACGGCACAGGCATTGGCCGTCAGCGTGACGAACAAGGGCGAGAGCAGGAGCAGCATGAATGGCCCGAGCGGTTGCGCCAAGCTGGCAACCAGCAAGAGGAGCAGGTTGGCAAAGGCCAGCAAGCTCAGTAAAGGCGGGTTGCGTCGATAGAGATGCAGCGCCAGTATGAGCCAGAAAGGGCCGCGTGCAACGGGAAGGGCGCGAGCCTGCATGCGTCGTGCGTTTGAGTGGGGAGAGTGAAGTAGGCGAGGTGGGTGAGGTTGTTGTTCAGAACATTCAGAACGTCCCGATTACCCACTGTGGCACGCTCAATCCATTCCCGATCGTATCTCGCCGCATCATTTGTCCATCACCACGTTCATCGACAAGATAGTAGCTCGGCGCATTGGGCGGGGTCACTTTGAGCATGTAAAGTTTGCCATTGACACGATATTCCTCGACACGATCCGAACCCCGCTTGGTGATGGTGACTTGAGGTTCCAGCGAAGGATCGACCAGACCGGGGGGCGGTGGCACTTCCGGCAGCGGTTGCAGGTCTGCGGGTTGCTGTGCGGCAACAGGCCATGCAATCAACATGGCAAGAATCATGAAGGGACGGCGCATGGAAGGTGCCTTGAACGAAGGAAGGATGGATTTTATCAAAGGTTCAGTAGCAACTCGTGTTCCTCGGGTAAGCGTTCAAAGCCGCGTCGCTCGTAGTATTTGAAGATGGCGGCAACGACTTCAGCAGGCTCGTCGATGACCTGGATGAGATCCATGTCTTCCGGACTAATCATGCCTTCACCCACCAGTCGGTCACGGAACCAATCCAGCAATCCTTCCCAGAATGTGCTTCCCACGAGGATCAAGGGGATGCGCGGGGTTTTGTTGGTCTGGATCAGTGTGAGTGCTTCCAGCAGTTCATCGAGCGTGCCAAAGCCACCGGGTGCCACGACATAGGCTGCCGCAAAGCGCACGAACATGTATTTACGCGCAAAAAAATGACGGAAGGTTTGCGAGATGTCTTGATAAGGATTGGCGGATTGTTCCATCGGCAACTGGATGTTCAAACCTACGCTGGGGCTGGAACCGGCATGAGCACCTTTGTTCGCGGCTTCCATGATGCCTGGGCCGCCGCCGGAAATCACGCTGAAGCCTGCATCGGATAGCAAGCGTGCGATTTTTTCGGTATGCAGGTAATACTCGGAGTCCGGTTGTACCCGCGCACTGCCAAAGATGGTGACAGCGGGGCGGATGTCGCTCAGGCGGTCAGTCGCCTCGACGAACTCTGACATAATACCCAGCAGTCGCCACGCTTCGCGTGAAGCATAGGGTGCTGCTGCTGATGATGCAGAAGGCTTGGCGGGGATCCAGCTCTCCCCGTCGCGTGTGGGGGGGAATGGCCGAGGGGTTTTGTTCCAGAGGCTCATGCGTGGCCTCCTGCGGCATTCACATTCATTCCGAAGTTTTCAGGTTTATTTTCCCGTGTCATTGTTACGCGCATTTTTTCCTCCTGTCATGCCCATATTATTGCTTGTTGACGGTTCGTCCTATCTTTATCGTGCTTTTCATGCCATGCCTGATTTGCGTAATCAGGCCAATGAACCGACCGGGGCGATTTATGGTGTGCTCAACATGCTACGCCGCCTGCTGTCCGACTACAAGACACAGCACCCGGATGTGGCTGACACGGATATTTATCGTGCCGTGGTTTTTGATGCAAAAGGCAAGACTTTTCGCGATGAATGGTATCCGCCGTACAAGGCACATCGACCGCCCATGCCGGATGATCTGGTGCGCCAGATCGAACCGTTACACGATTGTATCCGTGCCAATGGCTGGCCCTTATTGATGGTGGAGGGTGTCGAGGCCGATGATGTCATTGGCACACTGGCAACCCGTGCGACGGCATCTGGTTTTGATTGTCTGATTTCAACGGGTGACAAAGACCTCGCGCAACTGGTGAATTCTCACGTCACGCTAGTCAACACCATGAGTAACGAGACACTCGATATCGACGGGGTGAACCAGAAATTTGGCGTACCGCCGGAGCGTATCGTCGATTACCTCGCGCTGGTGGGTGATACCGTGGATGGGGTTCCGGGCGTGGATAAAGTGGGTGCCAAAACGGCGGTGAAATGGCTCACGCAATACGGCACGCTGGATGCCATCATGGAGAATGCAGAAAGCATCAAAGGTGTGGTGGGTGAGAACCTGCGTCGCTCGCTTGATTTTTTGCCGCTGGGTAGAAAACTGCTGACTGTTGTTTGTGATTTGCCCCTGCCGCAAACGGTGCAGGAGTTGTCTGCCCAAGACATTGACCGTGTCCGCTTGGCCGAATTGTATGGGCGACTGGAATTCAAAACCTGGTTGCGTGAAATACAAGCGCATTCTCATTCTCCGGACGCTGTACCGACTTTTCCGTCATCGCCCCTTGCGTCGAAAACGGAACAGGCCATTCCCCATGAAGTTCATTTGCCGGATCGACAGCCTGGCGAAACTTTGCTGACATGGCCGGATTTTGAACGTTGGCTAGCGAAAATAGAGCGTGCGACGCTGACTTCGCTGGATACGGAAACCAGTGCTTTGGAGCCATTTGCCGCGCGCCTGGTGGGTATCTCATTTGCCGTGATGGAAGGGGAGGGGTGCGGGGTGCTGCATTCCGCCTATCTGCCCTTGGGGCACGACTACGCTGGGGCTCCAGCACAACTGCCGCTGAACGAAGTGCTTGAGCGACTGCGCCCCTGGCTGGAATCTGCAGATGCGCCCAAGCTGGGGCAGCATCTTAAATATGATCGTCATGTCTTTGCCAATCACGGCATCACTTTGCGTGGTATCCATGACGACACGTTGCTAGCGTCTTATGTGCTTGAAAGCGACAAGCCGCATGATCTGGGTGCGCTCGCCTTGCGGCATCTGGGTTTGTCTTCGATTGCCTATGACGATCTGACCGGCAAAGGGGCGGCACGCATTCCCTTTAGCCAGGTCGATATTGAACGTGCCAGCACCTATGCGGCAGAGGATGCCGATCTGACTTTGTGCGTGCACCAGGTATTCGAACGCACGCTCATTGCTGAGTCACGATTGTCTGACATCTATCGCAATATCGAATTGCCGGTGGCTGAAGTGCTCTACCGTATGGAGCGTCACGGCATGTTGCTGGATGTGGATGCGCTGGTGCAGCAGAGTGATGCACTGGGGCGAGAACTCGTCCGCATGGAACAGCAGGCACATGAGCAGGCGGGGCGTCCTTTCAACATCAATTCACCGCGCCAGATACAGGACGTGCTTTATGTCCAGATGGGTTTGAAGCCGCGCAAGAAAACGCCTTCGGGTGATCCGAGCACCAGTGAGGAAGCCTTGAGCGAGCTGGCACTTGACCATCCTTTACCCAAGCTCATTCTGGAATACCGGCATCTGGCCAAGCTCAAAGGTACTTATACCGACAAGCTCCCGCGCATGGTGAATCCACAGACAGGGCGGGTTCATACCCATTTTTCGCAAGCAACGGCGGTCACGGGGCGGCTCGCCAGTTCGGAGCCGAATCTTCAGAATATTCCTGTGCGTACTGCGGCGGGGCGGCGCATCCGGAGTGCTTTTGTCGCGCCGGTTGGCATGAGTATTGTTTCAGCGGATTACTCTCAAATCGAGCTACGCATCATGGCGCATCTTTCGGGCGATGCGCGCTTGCTCGATGCCTTTGCCCATGGCGAGGATATTCATCGTGCGACGGCGGCAGAAATTTTCGGGGTCACTCCGTTGGAAATCGGCGCCGACCAGCGCCGCGCCGCCAAGGTCATCAATTTTGGATTGATTTACGGCATGTCTGCTTTTGGCCTGGCGCGTGAGCTGGATATTGATCGCAGAGCCGCTGCGGCTTATATGGAGCGTTATTTTGCACGCTACCCCGGCGTGGCACGCTATATGGAAGAGACGCGCCAACAGGCGCGTGAAATGGGCTACGTTGAAACGGTGCTGGGACGGCGTCTGGGACTACCCGACATCCATGCCACCCAGTCCGGTCGCCGTCAGGCTGCCGAGCGCGCGGCGATCAATGCGCCCATGCAAGGGACGGCCGCCGATCTCATCAAGCTGGCCATGCGGGCGGTTCAGGATTGGCTGGATCGTGAAGGTTTGAAAAGCCGATTGGTCTTGCAGGTGCACGACGAACTGGTGCTGGAAGTGCCGGATGCCGAGCTGACGCTGGTGCGTGAGCAACTTCCGCGTCTCATGAACGGGGTGGCGCAACTCAAGGTACCCCTTGTGACGGAAGTCGGTATCGGGGCGAACTGGGACGCGGCGCATTGATTCATTGAAATGAAAGCAATGTAAGTACCTGCTATCAAAAAAATACACGTCCAGCAACGAGTATTGTCAAAGTGCTGCCTCGTTGGTTTCTCCTGTGCGGATGCGGACGACCTGCTCTACGGCGCTGACAAATATCTTGCCGTCACCAATCTTGCCGGTGTGGGCGGCCTTGATGATGGCTTCGATGGCCGGTTCGACGGTTTCGTTGCTGACGACGACTTCAATCTTGATCTTGGGTAGAAAATCGACGACGTATTCTGCACCGCGATACAGCTCGGTATGGCCTTTTTGACGGCCAAATCCCTTGACTTCGGTGACGGTGAGACCGGAAATGCCCATATCAGAGAGGGCTTCGCGTACCTCGTCGAGTTTGAAGGGCTTGATGACGGCTTCGATTTTTTTCATGCTGGCTCCACGGTTGGAAAAACGACAACTCAAAATTACCACTCATCCGGATAGCGGGATGTTATCGGATAACGCCAGTCCTTGCCAAAACCGCGTCGGGTGATGCGGATGCCGGGAGGGGACTGGCGACGTTTGTATTCGTTACGTTTGAGTAGATGAATCACACGCTTGACGTCCTCTGTTGAGTGACCTTCGGCGACGATCTGCCGGGGGCTCAGATCGTGCTCCATATAGGCGGCGATGATGGCATCCAGCGTGGCGTACTCAGGCAGGGAGTCTTGATCTTTCTGGTCGGGCTTGAGCTCGGCAGAGGGGGCGCGCGTGAGAATATTCTGCGGAATGACGGGTGAGCTGCCCTGTGTATTGCGCCATGCGCAGAGCCGGTAAACAAAGGTTTTGTAGATGTCCTTGATGACGGCGAAGCCCCCGGCCATATCGCCATAGAGGGTGGCATAACCGACCGCCATTTCGCTTTTGTTGCCTGTTGTCAGGACGATGGCGCCGGTTTTGTTGGAAAGTGCCATGAGCAGCATGCCCCGGATGCGCGCCTGAAGATTTTCTTCCGTCGCATCGGCAGGCAGGCCATGAAACTGGGGTTCGAGCAGATGCGTCATTGTCTGCATGGCAGCTTCGATGGCAATTTCGTCATAGCGTACCCCGAGACGCTGCACCATGTCGCGTGAGTCATCGAGGCTCATCTGGGCAGTGTAAGGAGAGGGCATCATGACCGCACGCACCTTGTCGGCACCAAGTGCGTCGACGGCTATTGCCAGCACCAAGGCGGAATCAACGCCTCCTGAAAGGCCGATGATTGCGCCGGGAAAACCATTTTTTCCGACGTAATCACGCACACCCAGTACGAGGGCGGCATAGGCTTCGGCTTCGGTTTGAGTTTGAGTCGTTGGAGGCGATGCGATGACTTCCGGCTGGAGTTGGCCGTCGAAATAGTCAATGATGCCTAGGGTTTCTTCAAAAGCGGGGAACTGATGGGTGAGCCGCCCCGTGCGATCGAGCGCGAAGGAGGCACCGTCAAAGACCAGTTCGTCCTGTCCGCCGATGAGGTTTGCGTAGATCACCGACAAACCGGTTGTTGCAATGCGTTCGCGGAGCACTTCATAACGTCGCGCTTGCTTGTCGATGTGAAAGGGGGATGCATTCAAGGTGAGTAGTAATTCGGCACCTGCGGCATGAGCAGCTTCGGGAGCGCCCGCTTCCCAGACATCGGCACAGATGTTGATGCCGCAGCGCACACCGTTGAGGGTTATAACGCAGGCTTCGGTGCCAGGCTCAAAATAGCGTTCTTCGTCAAAAACAGCGTAATTGGGTAGCCGTTGCTTGCGATAGGTCGTGACGATACGGCCTTGTTGCAACAGAGAAGCGGCGTTGTAGCGAATTCCTGTTTCACCGGATTCTTCGGGATGCCCGACGATCAATGACAGTTCAGGGGCGATGTCTGCCACGCGCGTCGCCAGTTGGTGGAGTTCAAGTCGTGCGGCGCGAAAGAAATCGGGACGCAGCAACAGGTCTTCGGGAGGGTAGCCACAGAGTGCCAGTTCGGGCGTGAGCAGCAGATCGGCTTGCTGGGCGTGCGCTGCACGGGCGGCGTTAAAAATACGTTCCGCGTTACCGGAAAGGTCGCCCACGATGCAGTTGATCTGGGCGATGGCAATACGCAGTCTGTTCATGAGAAAATTTGCCCGAGGCTTGAGATGCTTGTTTGAGCGTTCAGTATTCAAATCCTGATAATTTTATCTCAGGAACCTGTGGATGACGGGATGTGACTGTGGGCCCCATTGCGGATGACTCATCTGGATTTATGACATGTATTTGTACTTTTACGGTGTAGAATCAATTCCCCCAATGAATTTGAATCAGGCAGGAGAACGATCATGACGCAAGCAATCAATGCAGAGGATGTTGAGAAGACACTCGGTAGCATCAAGATTCCCCCGCGTCCGGCATTGTTGAATGAAATCAGCGCGGAGCTTCAAAAACCGTATCCGGATACCAATCTGATTGCGGCGCGGATTGCCAAAGATGTGGGGCTGTCGGCGGCCACCCTGAAAGTCATCAATTCACCTTATTTCGGGCTGCGTTCCAAGGTGGCTTCGGTGCCGACAGCGGTGCAGTTTCTGGGCTTGCAGAACGTACAGAGTATTGTCACCAGCCTGTTGCTGAAAACAGCCATCGGTGACAAAGGGCCTTCGCTGGAGCGTTTCTGGGATGCGTCTGAAAAAGTGGCACGGATTTCGGCCTATATCGCTTCCACCCTGCCACGCGCTCCTCGGGATGAGGCGTATACCTTTGGCCTCTTTCACGAGTGCGGGATTCCTCTGCTGATGATGCGCTTCGATGCTTACAAAGAGACACTCAAAATAGCGGGAGGCGATCCTCGCCCCATGGTGCTGATCGAAGATGAGCAGCATGGCACCAATCACGCCACCGTGGGCTATATGGTCGCCAAGGCATGGGGGCTGCCAGAACATTTGGCCGACGCCATTTTGCGGCACCATGATCCGGAAGTGTTTTCGCCGAATGACAATGCGGCACCCGGAATTCGCACCTTGGTGGCGATCAATTATCTGGCAGAGTATTTGAATGATGTCAGCATCCGTATGCGTGACAACCTGCAATGGCCTAGTGTGGCGGACGCGGTGCTGGATCATCTCGGAATTTCTGAGGTGGAGTTCGTTGAACTCAAGGACGATATCGCTAACGTAATTCAGTGATTCAGTAATTCAATAATTCAGTCATCAAGGTGTCTGTGTTGTCCGATGCACTGGATGCTTTTTATCCAGATGTCCTGTGGGGAATTCTCCTGCTGGGAGTGTTTACTCTCTACGGGACGGTCAGGAATCTGAGTCCTTATGGTCGTTTGAAATCGGCGGATGCGAAAGATTGGAGCCTGCCCTCTCCGCTGGCTTGGCTGCTGTTTGAAAGTCCCCAACTCTTTGCCTTTGCGCTGACTTTCTGGATGACGGCGCAGCATCCTTCGACGACTGCAGTGTTGTTATTTGTGCTCTGGCAGGCGCATTACCTTTATCGGGGATTCATTTATCCGCTGCGGCGTAACGACAAGGGCAAGCGTTTCCCTGTGCTAAACGTGGTATTCGGTTTTTTGTTCAATCTGATGAATGGCTATGCCAATGGTTATGCGGTGGCTCACGCGCCGCATCTGGCCGAGAGCGGGGCTGCGTGGCTGCTGTCTCCCTGGTTTATTGGCGGACTGGTCGTTGCCGTGAGTGGATGGTGGATCAACTTTCAGGCGGACAACATCCTCATTGCTTTGCGCAGCGACGGCTCAACCGGTTACAAGATTCCGCAAGGCGGCTTTTTCCGCTATGTGTCGGCCGCCAACTATTGGGGCGAAATTCTGCTCTGGAGTGGATGGGCATTGATGAGCATGACGCTGGCGGGAGGTGTGTTCGTTTTGTTTTCACTCGCCAATCTCGTTCCTCGCGCACTCATCAGCCATCGCTGGTATCGCGCACAGTTTCCTGATTATCCGGCACAACGGCGCGCCATCATTCCGTTTTTGCTCTGATTCTGTTGCGCTGGGCGCGCTGGGCGAAAGGACTCATGGGCAAGAATGATAGAATTTTGCCCTTTTCATCCACCTTTTCGAATCCAAATTCATCATGATCATCAAGAAAACTTCCGTTCTGGGAACCAGTGTTGCGTTGGCACTGCTGGCTTTGTCATCTTCAGCTTGGGCAACCAATGGCTATTTTCAGCATGGCTATGGTGTCAAGTCGCAAGGCATGGCGGGCGTGGGTATCGCGCTGCCACAGGATGGTTTGGCAGCAGCGACTAATCCAGCGGGGCAGGCCTTTGTAGGTGATCGTATGGATGTCGGCCTGACCTGGTTTGTACCCAAACGCGGTGCCGAAATCAGCAATCCGATGATCGGCGGCTCATACGACGGGAACGAAACCCGGAACTTTTTCATTCCCGAATTCGGCTATGTCAAACAAGTGAGCCCGGCGCTGGCGGCGGGTGTGTCGGTGTATGGCAACGGAGGCATGAATACGGATTATTCACGCAATCCCTTTGCCAAACTGGGTTCGACTGGCTCTTCTTACATGAACATGGAACAGCTCTTCATTGCACCCGCGCTGGCGTGGAAAGTTACGCCGCAGCACTCGTTGGGGTTGGCATTGAATCTGGTGTATCAGCGTTTCTCGGTCAAAGGCTTGGGCGCATTTGCCAATCCCATGTTTTCGTCCGATACCGCCAATGTCACGGATCGTGGCACGGATACCAGTACCGGTGCGGGCGTGCGTCTGGGCTGGACGGGACAGGTGCTGCCGAACCTGACGTTGGGGGCGACTTGGGCATCGAAGACCCATATGGGCAAGTTTGATAAATATCGTGGCTTGTTTGCCGAGCAGGGCGGCTTCGATGTGCCCGCCAATTATGGTGTGGGCGTGGCATGGAAGCCTCTGGACGCGCTGACGCTGGCACTGGATGTGCAGCGTATCGAATATGGCGATGTGAAATCCGTCGGTAATCCCGTCGCCAATCTGTTTGCAGGCAACCGCCTTGGCACGAATAACGGCGGTGGCTTTGGCTGGCGTGACGTGACGGCGACCAAGCTGGGCGTGAGCTACGATGTGAACAGCGACTTCACGCTACGCGCCGGTTACAGCCAGAACACCCAGCCGATTCCCGCCGATCAGACGATGTTCAACATCATTGCGCCGGGTGTCATCAAGGAACATTTGTCGCTGGGCGGCACATGGAAAGTTGGCAAGGGCGAACTGAGTGCGGCCTATACCCATGCCTTCAAGAATACCGCGAATGGCTCGGGTTCAATTCCTGCGATGATGGGCGGCGGCGAAGCCAATTTGCATCTGAAGGAAGATATTTTCGGCGTGGCGTGGGGCTGGAAGTTGTAATCAGTGAATTACGCGCTGGTTGCGCGGTCTGACCATAGACCGTGCAGCAGCGCACCAATCAGGATGCAGATCAGTGCCACGATGAGGTCGTAACGTCCGATCACCAGACCGGCGCCGACTCCCGCCAAGGCCGGGCCGGGGCAGACGCCACACAGTCCCCAACCGAGCCCGAACAGAACGCCACCGAGCACACTCTGGCGATTGAGCGTAAACGGGCGTTTTTCAAATTCGTTGCCCAGCAGGGTGCGCGCCCGCAGACGCGGCAAAATCTGAAATACCAGCAGATTCACGCCGACGGCACTGCCCAGTACCAGTAACAAGCCCAGATCGTGAAAGGTTAGAAAAGCCAGGATGGATTCCGGGCGGATCATCGTTGCCCAAGACAAACCAAAACCGAACAGTAGGCCACTGGTCAGTGTAAAGAGCAGATCAAGTGTCTGTTTCATGATTCAGACTCCCCAGTGTGCCATCAGCATGGCGGTTACAATCGCTGTGCCGAGGAAGGTGCACACCATCAAAATCGAGCCACCCGACAGCGAGGCCATGCCGCAAATGCCGTGGCCGGAGGTGCAGCCGCCGCCCAGTCGTGCGCCAAAGCCGATTAGCAGCCCGCCTATCGCAAATTTCCACAAAGGAATCTGCGTGGCTTCCAGTGGCAGACCGATCGCAGCGTAGAGCAATCCACCTAGCAACATGCCGATGGCGTAGATGTTGCGCCACTGACGGCTGTTGAGTAGTGTTGATTGGCGAAAGAAGGGCGTTTGCAGGAAATAAGTCCAGACCGCGCTGAGGAAGGTGGAAGCCCCACCTTGTCGGCCTGTGGTGGCATACAGCAGAGCGACGCCGCAGCCCATGATGAGGCCGCCGATGAGGTAAGGCGCGAAGCCGTGTGGGAAGAGTGTTTCGAGCATGTTTTGTATTGGAATAAGATAAAAATCAATATGAGTAGGCGGCTTGCAGTGCGGCGATCATCCAGGCGTGATCGAGCACGCCAGCACTTTCACGCGCGCTGTGCATGGCCCACATCGGCGAGCCGACATCGACGGTCGCCATGCCGAGTTGCGCGGCAATCAAGGGGCCGATGGTGCTGCCGCAACCCAGATCAGCACGATGTGCGTATTGCTGGAAGGGGAAGTTCGCTGCCTTGCAGCAGCGCATGAAAGATGCTGCGGTTTCGGCGGTGGTGGCGTAACGCTGATTGACGTTGGTCTTGATGACCGGCCCGCCATTGACGGCGACCTTGTGGTTCGGTTCATATGCCGCCGGAAAATTGGGCTGATAGGCATGCGCCATGTCGGCACTGATGAACAGGCTGCGCGCGCGGGCACGCAACTGGTCTTCGCTATCCAGCTGCGCTTGTGCGCCGATGCGCGTCAGCACGTCGTGAAGCAGACTGCCCGCCGCACCGGTTGCCGATTCACTGCCGACTTCTTCATGATCGAAGAGTGCCACCATGCAGGTGGCGGTGGGTTGCGGTGTGGCGATCAAAGCACTGAGGGCAGCACAGGAGGAGGCAAGATTGTCGAGCTGGCGGCTAGCGATGAATTCTTCGTTGGCACCCCATAACGTCCCCGGTTGGGCATCATGGATATTCAGATCCCAACTGAGGATGTCGCAGGCTTCAGCATGGGCTGCGTTGGCGAGCAAGCCGCGTAAACGTGCCTCTGCTGAGTGTTCATCACTCGCCCCGAGGAAGGAGAGCTGGGCGAATAACAGCGGCAGTTCGGTTTGCCGATTGAGCTTGAGCCCCTGTTCATTCACCTCGCGGTTCATGTGAATGGCAAGGTTGGGCAGACGCAGCATGGGGCGCGTAAAACGCACCAGCCGTGTTTCTGTCGTGTTCTTGTTCTGTACAACGACGCGTCCGGCCAGACTCAAATCGCGATCCGTAAAACTCGCGAGAATGGGGCCGCCATAGACTTCAACCGCCAGCCGTGCGAGGCCATCATTCGCTAGCATGGGCTTGGGTTTGATGCGCAGGGCAGGGGAATCGGTATGCGCGCCGACGATACGAAATCCAGTGTCCGTCAAAGGCTGGCTACCCATGACAAAAGCAATCAGCGAAGCACCGCCACGGACGACGTAATAACGCCCGCCGGGCTGTAGTGACCACCGCTCGGTTTCGTCGAGCGCGCGATAACCTGCGGCGTTCAGGCGTGTAATCGCAGTAGCAACGGCGTGCCAGGGGCTGGGGCTGGTGTCGATAAAATCAAGTAGATCCAGTGCGGCAGCACGAGCGGAAGCAGGGATGTTCATGGGGGTGGGTGACAGGTACCATAAATTGCCATTTTCGCAGATCGCGGCATGTTGGAGGCATCGGAGTCCATTTTTGCTGTCAGGCGAACAGACGGGTCATGGGGGAAATCTCAAGTTTGAAAATGCCCGTCCGGCGTGGATTGCCTTGCGTTCAACCTCGATGGCGGATGTCAGCCAGCCTTTTTGCTCAAGAAATAAAAGGAATGATCGGGTACTGACCTTGCGGCAGTTATCTGGCACGACAAAGCTGGCGCGGGCGATTTTGTGATCCTCAAACAGAAAAACGCCTGTTCTCGGTGGTCGTTCGCAGGCAAAGTGATTCATCGACTCCTGAATGGCCAGTTCGCCGAGATTGGATTTTCGGGGGAGATCAGTGTTTGATGACACATCCTGCTGGTAGTGTTCGTGCACCTGGGTCGTCAGTACCGGTAATTTGTTGGCTTGCGCCCATTGCGCAAGCTTTTTGCTGGTGGGTGTCTGGTTGCGTGTGACTTCGTGCAGCACCATGTCCACCAGCACCACCGACCAACCCGGCCTGAAAAGCAGGTCAAGCGAGTCAGCATAGGCGAGTGTAATCAATGGTCCGGCATCAGGCAGCAGCCGGACATCAGCGGGTGCAACCATTATTCTGCCCGGTTACGAGACCAGCGCATGGAGGTTGTCTACCATCTGCTGCGTCTGCGACGCCGGGATGCGTGGCATGGGTAAATGAGCCTGAGCCATCAGCAAAAACAGATCTTCCTGAGTGTCGATCCCCAAAGCTGAAAGAGCCTCATTGTCGCCAATACGACCCAGCGAAAAATCCAGCAATATTTTGAAGTTTTGATTACCGCTACTCTCGGCAGACTCAAAGGTTTCTACTAGATAGCGAAGTTCGGCATTAAACAGCGCATTGATAGAAGTATCCGACTTGGCCGCAATGATCTTGGCGCGCTTGAGCAGATCACGATCAACGGAGCCCGTAAAATTTACGGTAGTAGCCATCTTATCCTCAGACAGGTTCAACGCACATAATTAAGTGTAACACATGGTTGTGTGTTTGATTTGGTGTGTGTCTGTTGTGCGCTTTATGTTGTCTGTTCAATCAGCATTTTTTCGCAATAGCGGGCAATATTGTTGAGTGGTGTCACAAGCCAGTGTCCACGCTGTATTGCGGCTAGACAAGAGTGGCATGCCGTCAAAAATACCGTCATTTTTTCATTAATTTCGCGCAGCTCCGCATTGTCCCAGATCAGGTTTGGGCGTAGCAAGGAATCTAGCACTTTCATATTGGCTCGCATCACGTTCGTTGCCCAACATGACCTGTGCGCTGACCGCCAGACCAAACCGATCAAGTGGCAGAAATCATCCATATCGGCTACACTTTGCATGAAACGTCAATGAGGATTCATGCAGTGGAACTGGCAACCGCCTCTCTCGCAAGCCCATCACTACCGATAAAGTCGAGTGCCTTGGATCAAGTGGTGAGGCTGTTGCACGCCGGTAAGGTGTATCGCAGAGAGGACTTGGCGCAGGTTTCCAACGCCGTTGATCGGCATCTTCGCGAGCTGGTTTCTGACGGTACGTTGAAGCGGCTGGCGCAAGGGCTTTACTATGTGCCCAAGAAGTCGGTATTCGGCGTGTTGCCCCCGGACGATCAGGAACTGGTTGCCGCCTTCCTGCGCGACAAAGACTTTTTGGTGTTTTCCCCCTCAAACTACAACGCGCTGGGCTTGGGAATGTCGCAGCTCTATAACAAGACCCTTGTGTACAACCACAAGCGGCACGGCCTCTTTTCGTTCGGGAACCGCCAGTTCGATTTTCGCGTCAAGCCGCGTTTCCCGAAGAAACTCACGCCGGAATTCTTGCTGGTCGATGCTATCAACAATCTGGACGAATTGGCGGAAGACAAAAATCAAGTGATTCAGATGGTGGAGCGCAAGTTGTCCGGCTTCGATCATGCTGAGTTGAATCAAGCCGTTTCAGATTACGGCTCTGCCGCCACAAAAAAATGTTTCATGCGGTGGTTGAATGCCTGATTTCCTGCACACGCGTAGCGATTTCAACGAGCTTCTGGCTATCGTGGCCGATCAGCGCGGGATGGATCCGCTGTTGGTTGAGAAGGACTACTGGATCATGCATTGCCTGTGGGGCTTGCGGGCATCCAAGTTCCGGTTTGAGCTGAAGGGTGGGACATCGCTCTCGAAAGGCTTTGGCATCATCCACCGGTTTTCGGAAGACATTGATATCCGCATCGAGCCGCCCGATGACCTGGAGGTCAAAGTCGGGCGTAATCAAGACAAGCCTGTGCACATCGAGTCCCGGCGGGTCTATTACGAATGGCTCTCCAAGAACATCGTCATTCCTGGCATCGAGGTGGTCGAGCGCGACATGGCCTTTGATGACGAAAAAATGCGCAGTGCCGGAGTTCGCTTGCATTACCCCAGTCGAGTCGGCCAGCAAGCGGGTATCAAGGACGGCATCTTGCTGGAGTTGGGGTTCGACGACACGACTCCCAACCGTCCCGTCACCATCTCGTCCTGGGCCTACGATGCAGCGGTCAATGCTGGCGTGCAGATTCACGACAATCGCGCAGTGGATGTTCTGTGCTACTTGCCCACCTACACCTTTGTCGAGAAGTTGCAGACGGTCTCGACCAAGTACCGGCTACAGAAGGCGGGGGCGGCATTCCCGGCGAACTTCATGCGCCACTATTACGACATCTACTGTCTGCTGACTTTGCCCGAGATTCAGGAATTTATCGGCACACCGGCCTACGAGGCGCACAAGGTGCAACGGTTTCGGAGTGGAGATGAGCGGGTTGCGGCCAAGAACCCCGCTTTCCTGCTTGAAGACCTCGAAGAGCGGGCGCGCTTTGCCAGCGAATATCGCAAGACATCGGCTTTGTACTACAACGGCCAGCCAGATTTTGATGAAATTTTGATCCGTATCCGGCAGCACATCGATAAGATGTAAGCCGCTCAAAGTCAGCCATCATCGGTTTATTGATTTTTTCATTCAACCTCTGGTAGCCCCTGATGGTGTATTTTGATAACCAAGCATCCTCTCGCAGTAGCGCGCGATATTGTTGAATGGCGTCACAAGCCAGTGTCCACGCCGCATTGTCCCTGATCAGGTTTGGGCGTAGCAAGGTCACTAAACATTCTCCCCCCATAGCAGTGGGCGTAACTCTCTGATCAATTCATCCAGCGGCGGCGCCTGCAGCTTGTTCTTGTTGAGAAAAGCCCTCCACTGCTGAACTTTTTCACCGTCTTGCATAAATGCGTTGGACAAACCCAGCGGCAGCTCTTGTGGCATAGGGGTTCCCCGTCGCACGAAAGTCGCGGTAATGGCTTCCTGCAAGATGGTGGGGTCAAACGGGACATGCGTTGCCAGCACCCAAAGGTCAAAATAGTCTTTGAGGCGGGTGTTCACCATGCCAAGGCTGACCATCGCCTGGTACTTCTCGGCGACGACGGTATAGGCTGGATAGACCCTCATCACCGGCGCAGCCATGCCTTCAAGCAGCACCGGGAAACGCACACGTTCTGGCTCTGGCGTGATTGCATCACCATAGCCCACGTCGATCTGGACGGCGCAACGGGCCCCATCCAGAATGCCGAGCAAGGTCACGCGAACCCCCGCGTAGTTGGTTTCCTTACGTATCTCTGCTGCGCGTACCGTAGTTGCGTCGAAAGTCATGCCGTCTTCGCCTGCAAGGACGCAGACATCGCGGAACACCGCTGCCACATCATCAACTTCGGATGGGCCGAAGCCGAGCAGATCAATGTCACGCGTGGGGCGATGCGGTTGATCGAACCAGAGATCAAATAGCAATGCGCCCTTGAGCAGAAAAGCATCATGCCATTGGGAGACGCTGAGTCTGTAGAGAATTCGCTCTAGCGCGTACTTCGTCAAGATCAAGCCATAGTCGGAGCCACGGTCTTTGGCGTGGTTTAGCAAACGGGTACGAACTGATGCCCCAATGTTCTTGTGGGCACTCATGGCTTGGCTCCTAGTGCTTCCATATAAGGGCGCATCACGTTCGCCACTCGGCAAATTTGCGCGTAGCGCCAGAGTTCGTCCATAGTCACGCGTCGTGCTGCCCATGCTTCATTCAGGGCTTCCAGCGCCACATCAAGCCCCAGCTTGTTGCGGAATTTGAAGCAATCAGCCACCGTCTTTGCTACGCAGAACACGCGCACGCTGGCTCCGGCAACATTCGCGCTTTCTATTCCGGCAGTCATGGCCTCACCTGACATATGAACGATGCGAAGAGGTGGGTAGTCGAGCTTCGGCGGGTGCGCTTTATGAGGAATGGCCAGCCAAATTTCAGAGGATTGCTGGGTCGTCAGCTCATGAAAGCGCAAGGCTGAAATCAGGCACACCACGCCGTGCTCACTCTTGGCTGACACTTCGGCTAGCGTCCCGTTTTCCGAGAATGGCCTGTCCGGCAGCGCATACAGTCCGCGCCCCAGCTTGGACAGAAGCCCTTCGCGCACGAGCTTTGCCAGTGTGACCCGCGACTCCCCCGCCGCGCACACATCGCGCGTGCGCAGTACGCCCTTGCTTTGGGCAAGGTTCAGAATGGGGTGCTGCTTAGTGGTTGCCATATCGTTGATTTTATACAAATGTGCGGCATAAATAAAAAAATGCCGAATATTTGTATTCTCAACAAGGGATGTCGGCACTCTTTGAGATCGTCCAGCGTCGCCATCATCCCAGCGCAGGTCGTCAAAATCAGCGGCTGGTTGCTCCGTTGGTACGCGGCAGCATCCTCTCGCAATAACGCGCGATCTGGTCGATTTCCAGGTTGACGCGGCTGCCGGGTTGCAGGTGGCGTAGGGTGGTGACGGCGACGGTGTGCGGAATCAGGTTGATGGAGAAATCTGTGCCTGCGGTGACATCCTCGACATCGTTGGTGGTAAGACTCACGCCATTGATGGCGATTGAACCTTTGCGGGCAATGTAGTGGGCGAGTGCTTGGGGCGCGCGGATCACCAGCAGGTGCGATTCGCCGATCGGTTCAAATTTCATGACTGTGCCGAGGCCGTCGACATGGCCGCTGACTAGATGCCCACCCAGTCGGTCGGCGAGGCGTAGGGCTTTTTCGAGGTTGACCTCGTGACAGGCATCCAGCCCGGTGGTGCAGTTGAGCGTTTCGCGCGAGACATCAATTTTGTATTGCTGCGCGCTTTTTTCAATGACCGTGAGACACACGCCGTTATGGGCGATGGAGTCGCCCAGCGCGACATCGCCAAGATCAAGATCGGGCGCATCAATGGTGAGACGCAGCCCTTGTTCGAGTGTCTGGATATGTGAAATTTTGCCGATGGCGGCGACGATGCCTGTGAACATAATGAAATATGGAGAATTAAAAAGCTTGTTTCAGGGTGGTGAGAAAACTGTCTGCTGCTTGAAAGCCGATGACGCGCAGGTCGTGATTTTCCTGACCATGAGCGTTGAAGAAGATGATGCCGGGCGGGCCGAAGAGCTCGAAGCGTTTGAGTAGCGCGCGGTCGTCAGCGTTGTCTTCGGTGACATCGACCTGTAAGAGCAGCATGCGATTCATTTGCGCGGCGACTTGCGGATCGGCAAAGGTGAGGCGTTCCATTTCCTTGCAGGAAACGCACCAATCGGCATAAAAGTCGAGCAGCACTGGGCGACCCGGGTTGTTGAGATAACGATCCAGTTCAGCCCCGGTTTTGACGCGCGTAAAGTGCGGTTGGGTTGTGGCGTGCAGGGTTTGCGCGGCTGTGGTTGCGTTGCCGCGCAAAAAGCCCAGCGGCTGCAAGGGATCGCGGCTGCCGCCCAGTGCGCCGATCAGCAGGGCGGTGCCGAGAAGCAGGGAGATGACCCCGAGTCCTTTGCCAAAGCGTTCCCAGCCGTGCGCACGGCTGGAGAGGGGGTCGAGTGCATGTAGATAAATGGCGGGCAAGATAAAAAGTGCTGCCCACGCCAGCATTTGCACCATGACCGGAATGACGGGTGAGATGAGCCAGATCGCGACACCGAGCAAGAGCACGCCAAAGAAACGATTGACGGCATTCATCCAAGGCCCCGGTTTGGGTAACAGGTGGCGTGCCGATGCGCCGATGATGAGCAGCGGTAGCCCCATGCCCAAGCCCATGGCAAAGAGGGCGAGCCCGCCTTGCAGGGCATCGCCGGTTTTGGCGATGTAGAGTAGCGCGCCGGCGAGTGGGGCGGCGACACAGGGGCCGACGATGGCGGCGGAGATCACGCCCATCAGAAACACGCTGTGCAGGCTGCCGCCTTGTTGGCGATTGGCTTCGTCGCGGAATTTGCCTTGCAGGAAACTGGGCATTTGTAATTCATACAGGCCGAACATTGATAGGGCGAGTAGGACGAAAATCAGCGCGCCGAAGCCGAGAAACCAGGCGTTTTGCAAGGCGGAGGAAACCAGCGTGCCGGAAAGCCCGGCGGCGATGCCGACGGCGGCGTAAGTGAGTGCCATGCCGATGACGTAGGCGAATGAGAGTGCGAAGGCGCGGCCGCGACCGATGTGGTGTCCGTGACCGACGATGATGCCCGAAAGAATGGGCACCATCGGCAACATGCAGGGGGTGAATGCCAGTACCAGGCCGGAGCCGAAAAAGAACAACAGGCTGGCACCGAGGCTGGCGTTTTTGAGCAGACGGGCGATGCGTGAGGATTCGTCACGTTTTTCGGGCACGACGGCTGGCGTTGAAGATGCTATTTCTGTTCCTGCGGATGCGGATGCGGATGCGGATGCGGGCGCAGGGGACGATGTTGATGCGGCACCAAGGGAAAAGAGGGGTGGGGCAGGGGGCGAAGCGAGCGTATCTAACCGTGAGGATGTGGGTATCGTCGATGATGCGGTGGATGCTGACAGTGTGAGAGAGGCCTGTTGCGCTGTGGGCGGATAACAGATCCCCATGTTGGCACAGCCTTGGGAGCGTACTTTGAGGGTGAATTGCCGGACATTGCCTGCGTCGATGGGGAGCCGGATAATGACTTCATCGTGATAGGTTTCGACCTGGCCGAAGTTTTCATCTGACTTCATCGTCCCGGCTGGAAACTGTGGGGCACCCAGCTTGACGGTGGATGGCTCGACTTCAAACCGGAATTTGTCCCGGTACATATAGTATTCCGGCGCAATCTGCCAACGCGCTTCGACCGTTTTTGTGTCCAGCATACGCGCCGAGAATCGGAAGGCGTGGAGCGGATCGAGCGGTTCGCCAGCGGCGTGAGCTTTGCCGGACACGGACATAAACAGTGTGGCAAGAAACAGCAGCAGGGTGAATACAGGGAGTAGAAGTCGGTTCAACATTTTTATGTGAGGCTTGTTTCGGCCATGATCCAATCGAGATAGGGTGTGAGCCCCCTTGTGATTGGGATTGCCACAATCTCAGGAAGTTCATACGGATGATGGGTGCGGATAGCAGATTCCAGCGCGGCGTAACGTGCAGCACTTGTTTTGATGAACAAGGGAATTTCGGTGGCTTCTTCTACGGCATCACGCCAGCGATAGATGGAACGACAGGGCGGCATGAGGTTGATACAGGCGGCCAGACGCTGTTCGATCAACTGTGTTGCCAGTGTGCGAGCAGCCGCTTCATCCGGAAGATGGGTGATGACGATGAGGGTTTGGTAGGCAGACTCAGTCATGAGTAGCTGAAAAATAGAAACCAAGCGCAAGGTGGAGCAGTGCGTGAGGCTGGCATTGTACCGCGATCAATCATGATGATTTTCATCGTTTTCTCAATGACATGCGACAAGATATTCGCGATAATCCCGAGACATTCAGGAAAAACAAAGAACCATTGCTGACCCGACTTGCATGCATTGCATGAGTGATTCCTCCCAGACCCCTGCACCCGATGAGAGCATTGCCATTGCACAAGCGGTGGCAGACATCGCTACTGAGCAGCATTTGCTGGATACGGCACACAGCAAGGTAGAGCAGATGCGTGTGATGACGCAACAATTCACTTCCGCCATCGAAGCGGAGCATGCAGCTGAGGCGATCGCCTTTGAACGGATCAAAATGGAAGGAAAAGTTTCTGCTGAAACTTTGCGACATGACCGACTCGAAACTCAGCTTGCCCAGGCCATAGAAAATCGCATTGCTGCAGAACGTGCATTGGAGCAGGCTGCGCAGGAACGGCAACAAGCCGATGCACAGGCGGCTCAAGAACTTGCGTTTCGTATCGAAAATGATGCCAGGGTTCTGGACGCCATGCGCGCCCGAATCGCAACGGAGGCTTCCGCGATTGAAGCGGAAAAACAACGTGTCGAACGAGAGCAGCAGTCATTGCATCTACATGATCAACAGTCTGAAGCAGAGGCAGAAGCGGATCGACTGATGCGCGAGCGCATGGAAGGCGACCAGCAAGCCCTGGAGTCATTCCGTTTGCGCAAGAAAGCCGATCTAGAAGCGAAAGCGAATGCCGATGCACGAGCGGAGGCAGACAAAAAGTTGATGAGCCAGTCGCAGCTTTTGATCGATGCGGAGCGTGAAGCGGCTGAGGCCGCAACACAACGACTGGAGGCTGAAAACTCCGCTGCCCGGATCGAGCGTGAAAAACTCGATATCGAGGCTGAGCTGACACAGCACAACAAGGTTCGTATCGAATTGGAACGCAAAGCCGATGCGGCTGCACAAGAACGCATCCTGGTGGTGGAAGAATTGCAAATCGAAATGAACGCACAGCGTGCGGCTGCTCATGAAGCCGGAATGAAACGAGAGCAGCGGCTTCAAATCGAGTGGCAGGCTTTTTGCGGTAGCTTGCGGGTCATGGGCAGATATTGGCTTGCAGGAATGAGTCTGTTATTGGTGTTGCTGGGCTGTGGGCTTGGGTTTCTTATGGCGTGGCTGTCTGTCGATACCCAGAATCTCCCAGAGATGGCGATGACGGTGCCAGAAGCAAGCCCTGCTGAGGGAAGGCTGGATGGAAACAAGCATGGCAATGCGTCGGCTATCCCGCCCTCTTTTTCTGCGTCCTTGTATGAAGGCAAGGAAAGCGAACGTCTGACGGATATGCCTTTGGGAATGAGGTTTGATGAGGGGTTCCACGCTTTCGGTGTGCAAAACCCATCACAAACATCTCAACCATGATGTTCACGCAGCTTGGTTGCGCGTCGGGTATCTGTCCTGATCGCGTGAGTTCATCGCGTTTGACCTGAGCCCCATGTCGCTGAAAAAAAATATTCTGGCCATTTATGGGGCGACGGGTGTCATTGCGCTGGCTCCGATTCTTGCCATGCCATGGTACTTGGCGGCCTTGGGGCCAGGACAATTTGGCCTCATCAGCTTTGTGATGATGCTGCAGGCCGTATTCGGGCTGCTCGATGCCGGCATGAGTCAGGCTTTGGTACGCGAGTTTGCGGAGCGTTTGCATGGCAATGACACGCTGCGTGACGATCAGGGCGCTGCACGGCTTCTATTGGGCTTTGAGCGCGTTTACTGGCTTTTAGGGTTTGCTGTGGCAGGTATTGCCTTGCTGCTGTCGGGCGTCATTGCTGGGCACTGGTTGAGGCTGGGGGATGTTCCTCTTGCTTTGGGCGTGCTGGCGGTGCAAGGTAGTGCAGCATTGTTCGCGGCGCAGTTCCCCGGATCACTTTATCGCAGCTTGCTGGTGGGTGCTCAGGCACACGTACCCTTGAGTCACGTCATGCTGGGGTTCGCCGTGTTGCGTCATGGGGGCGGGGTTGTTGTCGTCATGCTGTTTCCGAGTCTCCTTGTTTATTTGATCTGGCATGTGGCACTGGCCTTGATGGAAACATGGGTACGGGGTGCATTGGCGTGGCGCACCTTGGGGGGAAAACGTCGGGCTCTCAATGAGCCAGTCGTGATTCCTCCTGCCGTGTGGAAAATGGTGGCGGGCTTGTCAGGATCGGCTTTGCTTGGAACCCTCACCGTGCAAATGGACCGCATCGTATTGAGCCGCATGGTTTCTATTGAACAGTTGGGTTATTACACCTTGGCCGCCAGCGCTGCCATCGGCCTCTTGCAGCTTATCAATCCCTTGCAGCAAGCCGTGCTACCTCACGCGGTTTCCTTACGGGAGAATAGTGCCGTTCTATATCGGCTGTACTGGAAGCTGTTCGGAATCATCGCTGCGATCAGCCTTGCTGCAACATTGGGCTATTTGTTTCTGGGCGAATGGCTGCTCGGAGTATGGCTACATGATCCGGGTGTTGTGCAAGAAGTTCGATCGTTGCTGTCAGTTCTGCTCATTGGAACCCTATTGAATGCCTTTTATGCCATCGGTTATATCAACTGGATCGTGCATGGACAGGTTCGCCATATATTTTGGGTGAATATGTTGTCATGTGGCATTGCCGTGATGTTGATCCCTCTGCTGGTGTCATGGAAAGGTACAATGGGTGCGACGTTTGGCTGGCTGACGATCAATCTGCTTGGCTTTGTATTGAGCCTGGGCTGGGTCAGGCAGCATCTTTCAAATGATGCAAGGACGTGTTGAATCAAATCCGAAAGTTTGTGGCAATGTTTTTTCAAAACAAGATGTGTGGAATTGGTGCGCATGACAAGGTGTTGGAGATCGGACCGGGTGCGACACCTCATCATCGCAGTGATGCGTTTCTGGAACTTGTATTCGATACTGCCGAAGCAAAAAAGCAGCAACGAGGGGGCGGCGAGCAAGAGGCCAATTTCGGACAACGCCCGGTGCATTATTACGAGGGCGAGTGTTTCCCTTTCGTAGACAAACAATTTGACTATGTGATCTGTTCACATGTCATCGAGCATGTGCCCGATCCGACCCGTTTTCTTGCGGAGGTCTTCCGTGTAGGCGGTGGGCGAGGTTATCTTGAATATCCGCTGATGACTTATGAATATCTTTACGACTTCGATGTTCACCTGAACTTCGTCAAGTTTGATGCCGAACGACGCATCCTGCGCTATCTGCCAAAACGTGAATCCCCACTGAGTGAGTTTTCTCCGGTAACGGATTTGTTCCGCCACATGCTCAGTCAGGGTTGGGACGATCTTTGTGCTGCCAACAAGCCCCTGTTCTTTGAAGGCTTTGAATTCGTGCATGCTTTTTCGATTGAAAAAACGAATGACATTGCTTTGCTTCTGCCTCCGCTCGAAGCGGTGGCTCCAAAGGGCGTCGTGCGAAATGTCGTCACACGCTTGTTAAACAGGGCGGCGATTTGATTTCATCGATGAGCCTTTAACCAACGTCTTCTGACTGATTTGATTTCATGATTTCAAAATTGAAAGACTGGCTTCGCGAGTCTCCTGTCTATGCCTTCAATCAGGTCAATCGTGACCGATGGGTTCGACAGCAGGCCGCATTGATTCCAGCGGGTGCGCGTGTTCTGGATGTGGGGGCAGGCTCGTGCCCTTATCGTGCCCTGTTTTCGCATTGCGATTATCGAACACAGGATTTCACCGGGCTCGAAGCCTCGCAGTTGCGCTACGGAAACTATGGGCGTATTGACTATGTGTGCGACGCCACGGATATTCCGGTCGAAGATGCCAGCTTCGATGTGGTGTTGTGTACCGAAGTGCTCGAACATGTGCCTGAACCTCAACGGATGGTCAGGGAGTTTGCCCGTATCCTTCGCTCCGGTGGGACGCTGTTATTGACGGCACCTTTAGGCTCGGGTCTGCATCAGGAGCCTTATCATTTTTATGGAGGTTACACGCCGTTCTGGTATCAGAAGTTTCTAGGCGAAGCCGGTTTCTCTCCGATCGAAATCGAGCCCAACGCAAATTTTTTTGCATTTTTTTCACAAGAGGCGATCCGTTTCATGCGCCTTTCCTGGCCGTTGCGTCTGCCCTTTCCGCAATCGCTGTTATGGTTTCCCTGCTGGCTGATGCTGCTTCCACTCTTCGGCATATTGCTGCCGCCACTTGCGATGTGGCTGGATCGTTACGATCGTGATCGTACTTTTACCGTGGGCTATCACGTCAGTGCCCGTCGCACGAGTGTGAGTCATTCTCATGCTTGAACAATTCATCCGAAGCAGGCCGCGATTGTTGCGATGGGCATCCGGGATGTATCGCTGGTTGCAACCCTTACGTCTGCATCCACTACGAGCCTTGCCTTATTACGGGAGACTGTTCGGTGACTGGCGACGCTATCGTCGTTTGGGAGGACAAGCCGAGCTGGCGGATTTTTATCCCTGCCTGTTTGATCGCACCAGCGCAACCCCCACCGACCCACATTATTTTTATCAAGCGGCATGGGCCATGCGTCGCATCCACGAAATGCAACCCGACCATCATGTCGATATTGGATCGGATGTCCGCTATATCGGCATGTTGAGCCAGATTGTGCCGGTGACCTTTGTGGATATTCGCCCGTTGGCACTTCAGTTACCCGGATTGGATTGTCGCGTTGGTACGGTGCTTGATCTTCCGTATCCCATGAACAGCGTACCGTCCATGTCTTGTCTTCATGTCATCGAACATGTCGGCTTGGGGCGTTATGGCGATCCACTGGATCCGGAAGGGAGTCGTAAGGCCGCACGGGAATTGAGCCGCGTGCTGGCACCGGGTGGCCGTCTGTATGTCTCTGTGCCGGTGGGGCGCGAGCGAGTTTGCTATAACGCGCATCGCGTTTTTTCGCCACAGAACTTCAGCACATTATTTACAGGGCTCCGATTATTGGCGTTTTCATTGGTTTCCGATGAGGGTCGATTGCTTGATGCTGCTGATATGAATACAAACCTGATTCAGGCGGAACAATCCGATTATGGATGCGGGCTTTTCATTTTTGAAAAGCCCGTTCATGCGGTTTCCGCATAAGCGATAAAGGATGCGGGAATCACGATGAAAATCCTTTGTGCTTTTGGGCGCCACGCTTATGGACGTGCGGAGCGGGGTGACTCTTACGAGGCCGCCAACTTCATCCCTGCATTGAAAAATATGGGACATGAGGTGGTGCTATTTGATAGCTGGGACAGAGAAGCCCATGCGGACTTCATCGAGCTCAATCGCGCTTTTCTGGTGACGGTGGAACAGGAGCAACCCGACATCATCTTTTGTGTTTTGCTGGGGTATGAGCTTTGGCTGGAAACGCTGGCCTTAGCCAAACAGGCGAGCGGTGCCTGTCTAATCAACTGGGCGACGGATGACTCCTGGAAATATGAAGAGTTTTCACGCTGGGTAGCGGGTGCATTCGATGTCTATGCGACGACCTATCGTTCTGCGCTGGATAAGGCACAACGTGATGGCCATACGAATTTTGTGCTGACGCAATGGGCAGCTCCTGCACAGGTGCTTCATGCGCCCAAGCCTGCAAGCGAATGTCGCTATCCGGTCAGTTTCGTGGGCGCAGCTTACGGGAATCGTTTGCGCTGGGTGGAGCAACTACGTCAGCATGGCATCGAGGTGACATGCTTTGGCCATGGATGGGATGGCGGTGTGGTGGCTGCAGAAGAAATTCCACGCATCATGCGTGATTCCGTCGTGAGCCTGAATTTCGGAGATTCGGGATTGAGATTGCAGGGGGGGCGATTGCGCTACAACCGGCAGATCAAGGCGCGTGTCTTTGAGGTGCCAGCAGCCGGAGGCTGTTTGCTGACGGAAGCTGCAGAAGACTTGGAGACGTGTTATCGACCGGATCAAGAAATCGGGATATTTCATGGCATCGATGATCTGGTTTCAAAAATATCAGATTTGCTAGGGAGTCCGTCTCAGCGGGATGCCATGGCTCAGGCGGGATACGAGCGCACGCGTTGCGAGCATACGTATGAGCAACGGTTCAAAGAACTGTTTGAACGTGGCTCTCACTCGTATACACAAAAGGGTGGTAAGGGCGTGGATTGGCGGGTATTCGACCAGCTCGCTGAAGCCCATCGTATGCGCGGAGGATTGCATCTGCTTCGACAATTGCTGGTGTGGCCGTGTCGCTTGCTCTGGGGAGCACAACGCGGTCCTCGGGCAGCACGTCGCCTGCTTTATGAGTTGAGTTGGCGGGTGACGGGAGGTCACACCTATACGGCAGGCGGTTGGCCAGGAAGGCTGTTTTACCATGAGAGCTGAGTCTTCAATTTTGACGAAGCCGAGTGAGGGCGCGTGCGGCCTAGGCACGCCTTCTTTTTCGGTCATCCTTTGCGTGCATCGCACGAACCCCTGGCTGGCAATGGCCATTGACAGTGTTTTGCAACAGACCGACAGCGATTTTGAATTCCTGATTGCAGCCAATGCCTGCTCGGATGATTTTTGGAGTGAGTTGCAAACATTGACGTCGCATGATTCCCGTGTGCGTCTGTTTCGCTCATCCATTGGCCAGCTAACGTTCAATCTGAATTTGCTGGCGGATCAGGCGCAAGGCGATTATCTGGTGCGTATGGATGCCGATGATGTTTCCGAACCACAGCGCCTGCAATGTTTGCGCCGGGCTTTGGCGCGAGACTTTGTGGACTCTCCCGTGGATATTCTGGGGTCGGCCGCGATGCTGATCGATGGCAATGGAAATATTCTGGGGCAAATGAATTTTCCGGAAACGACGGAGGAGATTCGTCGCGCGTTAAAAAGCAGAACCGTTTTTTGTCACCCAGCCGTGGCGATACGCCGCGCATTTTTAATTCAGATGCGAGGTTATCTCGGAGGGTTCGCTTCAGAAGATAGCGACTTGTGGATACGGGCAGCCAGTGCGGGAGTACGCATGGAAAATCTGCCCGAAGTCTTGTTGCGCTATCGGGTTCATGACCAGCAATCCATTGCCACGAAATCAGGATACGCTGAAATGGCCGGCCATTGGTTGCGTGAGCTGATTCTTCATCCAGGGCTATATACCCTGCATGGCTTCTGTGTGGCCTTGTTCAAGGCTTTGAGCCGACGCTTTCTTCCGGGTATTCAAGGTTACAAGAGCAGAATGCGGAACGATTGACTGAAACTTCGGTTGATCTTTCGTTCTCTTGTCATTCTCAGGTACAAGTGAACATACACATATACGCACGCACACACGACGAAACGTGATGATGCGGATGGAATTGATGCGTGGAAAATACAGCGGGAGTTCGACAATATGAACGCTGAAAAAATCTGGCTCTGGAAGCTGACTCAAGCGGGAGAACGACTACGGGGCGATCATCGACTCCGCTACACATAAAACCCGGATGTCGATGGGGCAAACGCAGGCGGTTTTTGAGGTAGGGCTTTGGCTTTACTGCTGAGGCTTGTAGATTTCGCCGGGGTCTTTCAATATCGGTTCGACATCCTGCCATTGTCCATTGATCAGTTTCTGATAAAAGCAGTGACGTCGCCCGGTATGGCATGCAATGCCACCTGTCTGCTCGACTTTGAGCAGCAGCGTGTCGCAGTCGCAATCCAGTCGGATATCAATGATCTTTTGGGTATGGCCGGACTCTTCGCCTTTGTGCCACAGTTTGCGGCGCGTGCGTGACCAATACACGGCTTCACCCCGCTCGACGGTGAGTTGTACGGCTTCGCGGTTCATCCAGGCGAACATCAGGATTTCGTTGCTGGCCGCATCTTGCGTGATGACCGGGACGAGCCCCTGTTCATTCCATGCGATTCTCTTCAACCAATCCGTTTTGCCGTTCATAGCCGCACCTCAATGCCTTGCGCACGCATGAATTCCTTGGCTTCGCGCACCGTGTATTCGCCGTAATGAAAAATGCTTGCGGCAAGCACGGCATCAGCCTTGCCCTGGGTGACCCCGTCGGCGAGGTGTTGCAGATTACCTACGCCACCGCTGGCGATGACTGGAATATCGACCGCTTCAGCCACAGCGCGGGTGAGGGCAAGGTCAAAACCGATCTTGGCACCATCGCGATCCATGCTGGTGAGCAGGATTTCACCTGCCCCCAATGCCTGAATCTGCTGTGCCCAAGCGACGACATTGCGCCCGGTGCCGCGACGACCGCCGTGTGTGAATACTTCCCATTGTCCGGGAGCACTTTGTTTGGCATCGATGGCAACGACGATACATTGACTGCCGACTTTGCTGGCGGCATCGTGGATGAGTTGCGGATTCTCCACGGCAGCGGTGTTCATGCTGACTTTATCGGCGCCGGCATTGAGCAAGCGACGTACATCCGCCACGGCGCGCACGCCACCGCCGACGGTCAGCGGAATGAACACCTGCTCGGCGACTTGCTCGACGACATGCAGGATGATGTCGCGCTGGTCGGAACTGGCAGTAATGTCGAGAAAGGTGAGTTCGTCCGCCCCTTGCTCATCGTAACGCCGCGCGATTTCCACAGGGTCGCCCGCATCGCGGAGCTGAACGAAGTTAACGCCTTTGACGACACGTCCGGCAGAAACGTCGAGGCAGGGAATGATGCGTTTGGCGAGCATGGCGGCGTCAAAGTGAAAATCAGAGTTTGTATGTGGTTGAGAGTTTGTCGGCTTCGGCCTGGGCTTTCTGGAAATCGAGTTTGCCTTCGTAAATGGCGCGCCCCGTAATGGCACCGACGATGCCTTCATCCTGCACGGAACATAGGGCTTGTACATCTTTCAGGCTGCCAATGCCACCACTGGCAATCACGGGAATGGAGAGGGCTTGTGCCAGCTTGACGGTGGCATCGATATTCACGCCCGAGAGCATGCCATCACGACCAATATCGGTGTAGATGATGGCTTCGACGCCATGGTCTTCAAATTTTTTCGCCAGATCGATGACATCGTGGCCGGTGAGTTTCGACCAGCCATCGACGGCCACCTTGCCGTCTTTGGCATCCAGTCCGACGATGATGTGACCGGGAAAGGCACCGCAAGCATCATGCAGGAAGCCGGGGTTCTTCACGGCGGCCGTGCCGATGATGACGTAGGCAAGCCCATCGTCCAGGCAACGCTCGATGGTGTCGAGATCGCGGATACCACCCCCCAGTTGCACGGGAATTTCAGTGCCGACTTCGCGCAGAATCGCCTTGATCGCCGCTTCGTTTTTCGGTTTTCCGGCAAAAGCACCATTGAGGTCGACGAGGTGCAGACGGCGCGCGCCTTGTTCGATCCAGTGGCGCGCCATGGCGGCAGGGTCTTCTGAAAATACGGTCGCGTCATCCATATCGCCTTGTTTGAGGCGCACGCAGTGACCGTCCTTGAGGTCGATGGCAGGTATCAGCAACATGGGAGTAAAGGCGTGAGTAGTGATAGGAGGGGGTCAATATTTAGGGATTCCAGCGCATGAAGTTGGCGAGCAGTTGCAGGCCGTCCTTTGCGCTTTTTTCTGGATGAAACTGTACGGCGAAAATGTTATCGCGTACCACGGCACTGGTAAAGGGGATGCCGTAGTCGGTGATGCTGGCCGTGAGTGCCGGCTCATCCGGTGCGACGTAGTAGCTATGAACGAAGTAAAAACGCGCCCCGTCTGCGATGTTTTCCCACAAGGGATGCGCTTGGGTGGGGCGCACTTCATTCCAGCCCATGTGGGGAACTTTGAGGCGGCTGCCATCCGATGCCCGCATTTTTTCATGGGGGAAGCGTGGCACGCGCCCGGGAAGGATGGAGAGTCCGGTGACATGGCCTTCTTCGGCTGCGCCAAAAAGCATTTGCAGGCCGACGCAGATGCCTAGGAATGGTTTGCTGGCAGCAGCCTGGATGACTGCCTCGCGCAAATCACGTTGTTCGAGTTCGCGCATGCAATCCGGCATGGCACCCTGACCGGGGACGACCACGCGATCGGCCGCCGCAATATCGGCTGCGCGGTCGGTGACGCAGACGCGATGGTGAGGGGCGACATGCTCGATGGCTTTGGCGACCGAGCGCAGATTTCCCATGCCGTAATCGACGACGGCGACTGTGCTACTCATGGTGCGATCAACTCAAAAATCAAAGAGTACCTTTGGTGGAAGGGATGCTGCCGCTGGCACGCGGGTCGAGTTCGGTCGCCATACGGAGTGCACGGCCAAAGGCCTTAAATACGGTTTCGGCTTGATGGTGTGCATTTTCGCCGCGCAGGTTGTCAATGTGCAAGCTGATACCCGCGTGATTGACCAGCCCTTGAAAGAATTCGCGGATTAGATCGACATCGAATTCACCGATGGTGGCGCGGGTGAACGCCACATTGAATACCAAGCCGGGACGGCCGGAAAGATCGACCACCACGCGCGACAGAGCCTCATCGAGCGGCACATAGGCGTGACCATAGCGGCGCAAGCCTTTTTTGTCGCCAATGGCTTGTGCCAGGGCTTGTCCCAGAGTGATGCCGATATCTTCGACGGTGTGGTGTGCGTCGATGTGCAAGTCGCCGTTGGCTGAAATGTCGAGATCAATCAGGCCGTGACGAGCAATTTGATCCAGCATGTGATCGAAAAAACCCACGCCCGAGACCAACTGGCTTTTGCCGCTGCCATCGAGATCGAGTTTGACGCGCACTTGGGTTTCCAAAGTGTCGCGAGTGATGTCGCCTTGCCGCATGATATTGAGTTTTAGAACAAAATCCGGACGTTACGCAAAGGTGCGCGAAAAAACAATGGGTGAATGATAATCCTAGAAACCGCAGTTGACCGCTTGTCTTGGCAAAAAATTCCGCTATTGCTGTGAATTTCAAACTGTTTACAAGCTTCATCTTACAGGTGAGACCGCTATGCCCCGCAGGAAATCCCCTTGGGGGACGCCGTCGATTGCACGCTTTTTGGACTGCCTAGCTTCGTTGCTCTTCGTTGCAGGGAGCAGCCATGCGCCTCATCGCGCCTTACCAGACAGTCCAAAAAGCGCACACTCGAAGGCGTCCAACTACAGTTTCTAGGATAATTCATACTTTCGTTGTCTCAAAACTTTATATATACCTACGCATGAATACCCGTTACTGGAGTGCCACCGCCCGCACGCTGACCCCTTATATTCCCGGCGAACAGCCCAAACTCGCCAATCTGGTCAAGCTCAATACCAACGAAAACCCCTATCCGCCCTCGCCGCGTGTACTTGCGGCGATGCAGGCGGAAATCGGTGCGGATGGTGCGAATTTGCGGCTCTATCCCGATCCCTCGGCGACACAGTTGCGGCAAGCGATCGCCACGCATCATGGCCTGAAAATCGAGCAGGTCTTTGTCGGCAACGGCTCGGACGAAGTGCTTGCTCACATCTTTCTCGGTCTGCTGAAACACGAGCTTCCGTTATTGTTTCCGGATATCACCTATAGTTTTTATCCGGTGTATTGCGGCTTGTATGGCATCGAGCATGTCGCGGTTCCGCTGGACGCGCAGTTTGAAATCAAGGTGGATGATTACCGGCGTGCAAACGGCGGCATCATTTTCCCCAATCCCAATGCGCCTACCGGCCGCTTGCTGGCGTGTGGCGAGATTGAGCGATTGTTGCAGGCGAATCAGGAATCGGTGGTGGTGGTGGATGAAGCTTATGTCGATTTTGGTGGCAAGGCGGCTTCGGCCATTCCTCTGATTGCGAAATATCCCAATCTGCTGGTCGTGCATACGCTGTCGAAATCACGTTCACTGGCAGGCTTGCGCGTCGGCTTTGCCGTGGGGCATCCTGATCTGATCGAGGCCTTGCAGCGGGTCAAAGACAGTTTCAACTCCTATCCGCTCGACCGCCTGGCGATCGTCGGCGCGGTGGCGGCCATGGAGGATCGTGCGTATTTTGAGCAGACCTGTCAGGCGGTCATCCACAGTCGGGAAACGCTTTGTACTGGTTTGCAGGCACTGGGGTTCGAGATATTGCCCTCGGCCGCCAATTTTATCTTTGTGCGCCACCCGTCTCGCGATGCCGCAGAACTTGCGGCGGCCTTGCGTGCGCGCAGCATCATCGTGCGCCATTTCAAGCAGGCGCGGATTGAGCAGTATTTGCGGATCACCATTGGTACGGATGACCAAAGTGCGCTGCTGCTCGATGTATTGCGTGAGATATTGAGCTAACGATCATGGTAGCCATCTCCACACTGCCACCCATAGAGGATGAAATAATCGTTACCCGATAACAGATACGCTTACCCCATCCATCCCCCACGGACGGCTTTGCATAGCCGTCCGGCTTCGGCGGCACGGAGCAGTGCTCCGTGAAACCCCGCCTACGCCCCCTCAAGGGGCGGCTACTGATTGGCTCGCTACGCTCGAAGCTTCAACCTGACTCCGTTTTCGTTGTTTCACACTAAAAAGCTTCAGCATTGGTTTCGTCAAGGAGCCGCTCGGCATCTTTGCGACCGAACATCCAGAACATGACCGGGGTCAGGAAGGTGTCGAGCAAGGTCGAACTGACCAGTCCCGAGAAAATCACCACCGCCACTGGGTTCAGGATTTCCGTACCCGGTCGCTCGGCCTCGAACAACAAGGGAGCCAGTGCGAAGGCCGTCACCAAGGCCGTCATCAGCACCGGGCTTAGACGTTCCATCGAGCCGCGCACAATCATTTCTGGCGTAAAGCGCTCGCCTTCGATGCGCATCAGGTTCAGGTAGTGGCTGACTTTTAGGATGCCGTTCCGCACTGAAATACCAGCCAGCGTGATGAAGCCAATCAGCGCTGCCACCGAGAGCGGTTGCCCCGATAGCCACAGACCGACGACGGCGCCGACCAAGGCCAGCGGGATGTTGGCCATGATTAGTGCCGACAGGGTGGCCGACTTGTAGCGGCTGTAGAGCACCACGAACATCAGTGCCAGGGAGACAATCGCCAGCAGGCCAACCAGCCGACTGGCTTCCTCCTGCGCCTGAAACTGCCCCCCCAGCGTCACGAAGTAGCCTTCCGGCAGCTTTGTCTCCGCGACGACTTTGCGGATGTCCGTCACAACCTCGGAGAGCGCCCGCCCTTGGGCATTGGCCGAGAGCACAATACGGCGCTTGCCGTCATCCCGACTGATTTGATTGGGGCCATCGCTGTCCTCGATGGTCGCCAGCTTGGACAAGGGCACGCGTCCCTTGGGTGTCTCAAGAAGGATTTGTCCCAGTCCATCGAGGGAGCGCGCCGTCTCGGGAAGGCGGACGACCAAAGCAAAGCGGCGGTTGCCCTCAACGATTTGCGTGACCTTTTCGCCCTCGATGAGGCTCTGTAATACTGAAAGCACTTGGGGCGTCGGGATGCCGTATTGAGCTGCAGCCGCGTAGTTCACGTGAATCTTGATTTGTGGTGCCAGCACTTGCTTCTCGACCTCCAGGTCGGCCAGGCCGGGGATGTCGGCCAATCGGGCACGCAAGGCATCGGCCTGGCCGCGCAAGGTATCCAAGTCTTCGCCAAACAGCTTGATGGCGATTTGCGAGCGAACCCCGGACAGCATGTGGTCGATGCGGTGGGAAATCGGTTGGCCGATGACAATGGCCGCCGGTAGATGGACTAGGCGGGCACGGATATCGGCCTGCACTTCGCCGACGCTACGCTTCATGTCGGAGGCTGGAATCAGGCCGACATCCAGTTCGCTGACATGGACACCCTCGGCATGCTCGTCCAATTCTGCTCGTCCGCTACGCCGTCCGACGTGGGTGACTTCCGCTACCTGACGTACTAGCACCTCGGCTTGGCGAGCTAAGCTGGCTGATTCAGCGAGGGTCACGCCTGGATTCAGGCGCATCCCGATAAGGAAGGTGCCTTCATTGAACGGTGGCAGGAAGGTCGTCGGGAAAAATGGCACCGCCAAGGTCGCTAAGACAACCGCGATTACGCCCGCGCCCAGTACAGCCTTGGGGCGGTTCAGCGCATTCTGCAAGGTACCGCGATAACTGGTCTTTAGCCAGGCTAGCAAGCGTGTGTCGCCGTGGTCGAGCGACTTCATTCGTGGCAGCAGGTAGAAGGCCAGCACCGGCGTGACGGTCACCGAGACCACCAGTGAAGCTAGCGTCGAGACGATGAAGGCAATGCCGAGCGGTACGAACAGGCGACCTTCCATACCCGGCAAGGCGAACAGCGGTAGGAAGACGAGGACGATGATGATGGTGGCGTAGAGAATGGCCGAGCGGACTTCCAGGGTGGCTGTCTTGACCAACTCAATCGGGTGCAGGCGGCTTTGCGGATGCTTTTCGCGGTCCATTTTGAGACGTCGTAGGATGTTCTCGATACCCACGACCGCGTCATCCACTAGGCCGCCGATGGCGATAGCCAGGCCACCCAGCGTCATCGTGTTGATGGACATCCCGAAATAACGGAAGACTAGTGCCGTGATGAAGATGGAAACGGGAATCGCCGTCAACGCAATGATGGTCGGACGTAGTGTGCCAAGAAAGGCGAACAGAATGATCGCCACGAACACTGAGGCACCAATCAATTTCCCTTGCAGCGTCGAAATCGAGGCCTCGATGAAACTGGCCTGACGGAAGGTGACCCGCGGCTCCTCCATGCCGGCTGGCAATGACTTCTTGAGGTCGCCCAGGGCTTCCTCAATCTTGCGGGTCAGATTGATGGTGTCAGCTGTCGGCTGTTTCTGGATACCCAGGATGACCGCCGGCTTGCCTTCAAACCCCGCATCACCCCGCTTGATGGCAGGGGCGAAAGTCACGTCGGCAATCTGGCGCAGCAAAATCGACTGGCCGTCCTTGGCGGTCAAGGCGAGGTCCATCAGATCATTGAGGCGGGAAGTCCGGCCGATGTTCCGGATAAGGTATTCGCGGCTGTTGAGTTCCAAAAAACCACCGGAGGTGTTCGAAGAGAAACCCTTCAGGGCGCTTTTCAACTGGTCATGGCTGATACCCAGTTCGGCCATGCGCACCGTATTCGGCTGCACTTGGAACTGGCGCACCTCGCCGCCGATGGGGATGACCTGAGCCACGCCCGGAATCGCCATCAAGCGCGGGCGGAGCACCCAGTCGGCGTACTCACGAACAGCCATCGGCGACATCGTCTGGACATCAATGGGAATGGCGACCTGCATGATTTCGCCCATGATGGAACTGATGGGCCCCATGCGTGGCACGATCCCCTCTGGCAATGTCTGCTCCATCGAGGAAAGGCGTTCGGAAACCATCTGCCGGGCGCGATAGATGTCCATGCTCCAGTCGAAGGTCACGTAGATGAATGACAGGCCCGCGCTGGAGCTGGAGCGCACGCTATCCACACCGGGCAAACCATTCATGGTGGTTTCCAGCGGGAAGGAGATGAGTTGCTCCACCTCTTCAGCCGCCATGCCGCCGGCTTCCGTCATGATGGTGACGGTTGGGCGGTTGAGGTCGGGGAAGACATCAACCGGTGCGCGGGAAAGCGTGAAGACACCGTAGCCGACCAATACTAGGCAGGTGATGAGCACCAGCAAACGGTTGGCCATGCTGTTGTCGAGTAGCGACTTAAACATGGGTCACTCCTCAGCGAACCTGGTTGATAAATGGCGCACCTTGCGTCGCCACCCGTTCGCCGGTCTTGACACCGGAGGTGATGGTGACCGAAGTGCCATCCAGCGGCTCATAGGTCACTAGGCGCGGCTCAAAGACCTCCGGGGCTTCCTTGATCCAGACAATCGCTTGGTTTGCCGGATTCTTTAGAACCGAGCCGAGCGGTACCTGAACTCCCTTGGTGCGCTGATTCGTCTGGGCAAACACCTTGATCGGTTGCCCCACTGCTAGCATGGCCAACGCATCAGATTGACCGGCGAAGGCGATGGGCAATGCCTGGTCGCGCAGGCTTTTTGCGGCACCAAGCAGTTTGAGCGCAACGCGCTCCGTACCAATTGCAATATAGGCTCCCGTAATACTCTGGGCTTGGACACTATCGTAGGCCAAGGCTTCGATGTGAAGACGAGACGGGTCAACGACTTCATAGACCAGTTCGCGGGCTTCGAGCACTTGGCCGGCGACGGCATGGGCGGAGGCAATCACCCCCGAAACCGGGGCAAGCAATGCATCGCGGTTGGTCAACCCGGCCCCGACCGCCTGAAGACGTCCGCTCAGGCTGGCCAGCTCGCTCTCGGCGGCCTCAATATCCTTGCGCGGAACGGTATCCGCCAGCTCCTGCAGGCGTGCCAGACGCTTCTCGGCCAAGGCGCGAGCCGCCTGCAACTCGGCTTGCTGGGCGACCTGGTTGGAGCGTTCGATGGCCCCGGAGGTCGGAATCACATAAGCCAGGATGTCACCCTTACGCACGCGCTGGCCGAGCACGGGGAGCCCTTGCGGGCCGGCAGCCAGTCGGCCGGCCAAGGCCGCCTGCACTTTGCCACCGGCGTTGGGGTCCATGGTCACTTTGCCGGACAACTCGAGCACCTTGGCTTGCTTGGATTCCGTCACCGTCAGTGTCCGAATAGTCAGTTGGTGCTGGGCCGGCTTGGGCAGGAAGACGCGGCCATCCGGCTGGCGTTTCGGGCTGTTGCCGCCGGCTGCCTGCGGGGCGTCGCCATGGTTGTGACCTTCGCCGGCGAAGCTGGCCGGCGATGGCAGTGCCAGACTCAAGACGGCCAGTGAGATGCAGGTGAGCCGCTGCAGGACGAAACGGGGCGTACTCATGCGGCACCTCCCGTCATGCGATTGCGCTTCAGCCGTAGCGCGCCAACAACTGCCAGCAGCAACGCCGCTCCAGCCACAACGGGCTGCCAAGGCAACCCCCCCGTTTTTTGGTCTGCATGGGATTCGGTATGAATGTCCAAGTTGGTGGCCAGCAAGTCGGAGTCGTTGCCTGCCACGACGGTCGCTGTAACCGGGAGTTCGCCGGCTTGCGGTTCCGTAGCCAGCGTTGCTTCAAATTCGCCTTCGCCGATGTTGTTTACCGCAACCGCCTTGCCGCTGATTTCGAGTTCCAGCTTGGCATCCTTGACCGGGCTGTTGTCGCCAGCGTGGTCGAGGTAAAGCGAGAGCTTCCGCTCGTGCAGGATTCCGACCAATTCGTAGGTTTCCGACGTGGCAGAAAAGCGCGGTGATGCGACTCCCGTAGATGCAGCAGGTGCGTCACCATGGTCGTGGCCGTCGCCGGCCTGGGCGGGAAGGATAATCGCCCAGAGGAAAACAAATCCTCCGAGCAGTTGAGTCAGTATGGTTTTGTTCATGCTTGTTCTCAAATCAGGATTTTTGGATGTCATCGGGCTCATTCGGGGAGCAGCCCCAGCGACTGGCGAAGAGAGGAAATCGCTGCGGCGACGTCGATACGCCCTCTGACCAACTGACGTTCTGCCTCGGTTGCTTCAAGCTCGATACGCAAACGCGTGGGCAGGTCGGTTTCTCCCAGTCGGAAGGATTTCTCGAAGAAGCCCTGCGACTCACGGGCGAAGCGGGCGCGTTTTTCTGCGGCAGCAAGACGACCTTGGGTCGCTAGGATTTGAGCCTGAGCTGACTCGATACCAGCGACGATACGGCTGCGCTCCAGATCAGCCGACGATTCGGCATCCAAGGCTTCGGCTCGTGCGCTCGCCAGGCGGGCTGCGGCACGGGAGCTGCCACCGAAGGGGAAACGAATGCCGAGGGTGTAGGTCTGATCCGTCGCCGCACCGGTTTCGGCGCGCGTGCGGGTCGTGGCCATCAGGAGTTCCGGATTGCCCCTGGTTCTGACGCTCGCTAGGCCGGCCGCACGCCAAGCTAGGCTCGCCCGGTCCAGTAACTCGGTCAGTGCCGGGTGATTTGGAGACTCGCCCAAGGCTTTCGCGTCCGGCATCGGTTCGAGGGCGATGGTTTGCATGTCAGGGCGCAGCGCGGCATTGCCAACCAGGCTGCGCAAGGCATTCAGGGTGACATCACGGTTGCCTTGAGCCTCGGCCATGCCGACATCGGCTTGGGCGAGCAGGCCATCGGCTTGATGCTGGTCGGCTCGGGAGAGGTCGCCGGCCTTGAATCGTCGCGTTACATCATCCGCCAGTTTCCGGGCATTGGCTTGACGCTCGTTGGCCAGCGTCAGTTCGGCCTCGGCACGGTAGTAATTCCACCAGCGCTCTCGGACAACTTCGGCTAGTCGTAGCCTGGCCGCTAGAAATCGGCTCTCCAATGCCTTGGCTTCGGCATCAGCCAGTTCACCGGAGCGGTCTCGTTCGCCCGGCAGCCACAAGGGCACCGCCAGGCCGACTTCATACTCCCGGCTACCATTGTTCGAGCCCATCCGGTCGGACCTGGCTTGGAGCTCCAAGGCCGGAGGTTCGACGGTCCAGCTTGAGACAGCAGAACGTGCTGCGCTCACCGCTTCCTGACGAACAGCTTGCGAACGTGCTTCGGGCTGGCGACTCCAAGCCAGCTCAAAAGCCTCTTTGAGGGTGAGTTGTCGCGCCTGAGGCTGAGCGGCCACTAGGGACATCGGCTTACTCTCTGCTTGAGCTTGAGCCCAGATAGACGGGGTACCCATCAGCCAGACAGTGGCGACGATGGGCAATAATTGTTCGAGTTTGCGTCGGTGCATCCGATTCTTCTCCAGCGAAACATGGGGATGGAATCGGCGAGGGGTCGACTGAAAACTCCCAACGAGGGTGCAATGCCGCCCGGCGGGAGTTCAATCGGAGAGAGGGATGCCTAGACCCGCCTCGCCGTTAGGCGAAGCGCTTCCAGTTGGGGCGTTCGGGCTGCGTTTGCGGTGATGTGGGGAGCGCAATCAGCGGGGTTGTCGCAGGTGTGGATGCGATGGCCAGTGCTTCGGTGCGTGTCGCATCGCTGTACAAAGCACTACAGAAAGCATGGCAGGCTTGGCAGTCGCCATCGTCCATGCTGAGCAGTTGTTTGTCAGCATCGGCACTGTCAGCGTTGCTCACGCCATGGTGCTCATGGGTGTGGTGTCCAATATGGAAACTGGTTGGCTCTTTCTCATGTTGGCAATACGGTGCCGCCGCAGCCCAGACGGCTTGCAGCGGGAACAGCACCAAGAAGAAGATGGCAATCCAACGACGCATAAGCTCGAAGTATAGCCTAGGGAAACGCTGATTTATTTGAAACCGTTCGGGCTAACAGGGCAATCGCACGAATGACATCGCCGTAGCCCCCACGAAATATTCGTTCACGATTACTGCGTTACCAATGGCTGGTTTACATTAGTGTGAAATACAAAAATCAGGGTCGGGTTGAATTTATGAGCGTAGCGAACCAATCAATAGCCGCCCCTTGAGGGGCGGATGGGTGGGGTGGGCGTATCGGGTAACGATTATTTCATCCTCTGTGGGTGGAGATGGCTACCATGATCGTTAAATTCAGACTATCGAGCTTCATTGCTCGGTTTGATTTCGGTTGGGTAAGTGCGATTGCCCTGATGTAAGCCTATGTTCATTTTAGTATTTGTTGTCTTGTGCTATGCTTCCAAGGTAACCCTAGCGAGTGCCGCGAGATCATGGATTTTCCTGCTGTTTCTGCTTATAACCCGCGTAGCTATGCCGATGCATCGATGATGCGTGGCATGGCGGGTATGGCTGCGGCCAGCACTGGTAGGGCGAGGGAGGATGCAGCGCGCAGTGTAGACCCATCGGCGCAAGGCGATAAAAAGCCGGAGACGGGCAAAGAGAAAACTGCAGGAAAAGCGGCAGAGAAAGCGGGAGAATTAACACCCGAGCAACAGGCTGAAGTTCGTCAATTACAAAAGCGTGATCGTGAGGTGCGCCAGCACGAAATGGCGCATCTGGCAGCCAGTGGGGGCTTGGCGACATCGGGTGCGATTTATTCCTTCCAGCGAGGGCCTGATGGGCAGTCGTATGCCGTTGGAGGAGAAGTGAATATCGATGTGTCCAAGGGACGCACTCCTCAGGAAACCATTTCCCGTGCCCAGACCATCATTGCTGCTGCGCTGGCACCGGCAGAACCTTCGGGGGCCGATCGTGCCGTGGCAGCGCAAGCGCGGCAAATGCAGCAGCAGGCCATGATCGAAGCCATGAAGGAACAGCAGCAGAGCTTACATCCCGGTGCGCAGGATCGACGTACTGGTGCCGATATGTATCGCCATATCGCGGGTATGGGGAACATGGGAAATATGGGGCAAACGGATCAAGGCGCGCAAATGAACGCCATACGCGCTACGGCGTGAGATCTTTATTTCTTCCGTATCAGACGTTCAAAAACTGTTTAACCTAGAAACCGTAGTTGGACGCCTTCGAGTGTGCGCTTTTTGGGCTGTTTGGCAAGGCGCGATGAGGCGCATGGCCGCTCCCTGCAACGAAGAGCAACGAAGCCAGGCAGCCCAAAAAGCGTGCAATCGACGGCGTAGCGGTCTCACCCGCAAGGTGAAGTTGATAAGTAATGAAGAACACATAGCATGACTGGCGTTTGTGATGATGACAAGCGGTCAACTGCGGTTTCTAGGTTTAATGTTTGAGGCGTAACTCCGCAGCACGCGCATGCGCCGTGAGCCCTTCGCCATGTGCCAATGTCGCTGCAATTTCACCGAGTTGCTGTGCCCCTTGTGCCGAAACGTCGATCAGGCTGCTGCGTTTCTGGAAGTCATACACCCCCAGCGGGCTGGAGAAACGCGCGCTGCGTGAAGTGGGCAGCACATGATTCGGCCCGGCACAGTAGTCGCCAAGTGATTCGCTGGTGTAATGCCCCATGAAGATCGCTCCGGCGTGGCGGATGTGCTCCAGTAGCGCACGCGGTTCGGCGACCGCCAGTTCGAGGTGTTCGGGGGCAATGCGGTTGGCAAGAGTGCAGGCCTCCGCCAGATCGCGGGTGTGAATCAGTGCGCCGCGTCCGTTGAGTGAGGCTGTAATCACCGCCTGACGGGGCATGCTCGGTAGCAGTTTTTCCATGCTGGCAGCGACCCGCTCGATGAAATCGGCATCTGGGCTGAGCAGGATGGACTGCGCCAGTTCGTCATGTTCGGCCTGGGCGAAGAGATCCATCGCCACCCAATCGGGGTTCGCCGTGGCATCGGCAATGATGAGCACTTCTGAGGGGCCGGCGACCATGTCGATGCCGACCACGCCAAATACACGACGCTTGGCGGCGGCGACATAGGCATTGCCTGGTCCCACGATCTTATCGACTTGTGGGATGGTCTGCGTACCATACGCCAGCGCAGCAACTGCCTGCGCGCCGCCGAGTGTAAATACGCGGTCGACCCCGGCCAGGTGCGCGGCAGCCAGCACCAGCGGATTTTTTTCGCCACGCGGGGTGGGTGTGACCATGATGAGTTCATGCACGCCGGCTACTTTGGCGGGAATGGCGTTCATCAACACGGACGAGGGATAGCTGGCCTTGCCACCGGGGACGTACAGTCCGACACGGTCGAGCGGCGTGACTTTTTGCCCGAGCCGCGTGCCGGCCAGTTCGACGAGGGTTTCGCTGTATTCCCAGGAATCCGCTTTTTGGCGTTCATGAAAGCTGCGGATGCGGGCGGCGGCTTGTTCCAGTGCCTTGCGTTGTGTCTCCGGCAAGGCATGAAAGGCGGCGGCGAGTTGCTCTTTGGGTAGTTCGATGTCGAGCATGCCCTGCACATCGCGTTGATCGAAGCGACGGGTGTAATCGAGCACGGCGGCATCGCCCAGCGTGCGTACATTCTTCAGTATCTCGGCCACGCTGGATTCAATCGCGGCATCGGTTTCGCTCTCGAAAGCTAGCAGCGTGTTGAGACGTTGGAGAAATTCTGGATCGCGGGTCGTCAAACGTTGCATGCGTTTTAGGTGTTGCAGGGCGGCACTCATGCAACGGCTCCGGCAAAAGCGTCAATCACCGGCTGGAGTATTTCCCGTTTCACCTTCAAGGCGGCCTGGTTTACGATCAGTCGGGATGAAATTTGCATGATTTCTTCGACTTCCGCCAAGTTGTTGGCGCGCAGCGTACCGCCGGTCGACACCAGATCGACGATGGCATCGGCCAGCCCGACCAGCGGTGCCAGTTCCATCGAACCATAGAGCTTGATGAGATCGACATGCACGCCCTTGGCAGCGAAGTGTTCGCGGGCGGTGTGCAAATACTTGGTGGCGATGGATAGCCGCGCCCCGCTTTGCACGGCGCGTGCATAGTCAAAGCCCACCGGGGCGGCGACACTCATGCGACATTTGGCGATTTTCAGGTCGAGCGGCTGATACAAGCCTGCGCCTCCGTGTTCGATGAGCACGTCTTTGCCTGCAATGCCGAGGTCGGCCGCGCCGTATTGCACATAGGTCGGCGTATCAGAAGCGCGCACGATGACGACGCGGACATCAGGGCGGTTGGTGCCGATGATGAGCTTGCGCGATTGTTCGGGGTTTTCGTTCGGCACGATGCCGGCTGCTGCTAGCAGCGGCAGTGTTTCCTCGAAGATGCGACCCTTTGAAAGGGCGATGGTGATGCCGTCGTTCACGTGGGAACCCCGATTAATTAAAGTGTGATTTTAATGTGAAAATCAGCGATGGGTTGAAGCTACGAGCGTAACGAGCAAGTCAGTAGCCGCCCCTTGAGGGGCGGATGGAGGTGGCAACCATGAGCGTTACTTGACGCGCCGTACTCTTGCGCCCAGCGCGGTGAGTTTCTGGTCGAGTTTTTCATAGCCACGATCGAGGTGGTAAATCCGTTCGATCAAGGTTTCGCCTTGTGCCACCAGGCCAGCAATGACCAAGCTCGCCGAGGCGCGCAGATCGGTAGCCATGACGGTCGCGCCTTCGAGCTTGCTCACGCCTTTGACGACCGCCGTGTTGCCGTCGATCTTGATATCCGCACCGAGACGAATCAACTCGACGGCGTGCATGTAACGATTCTCGAAAATGGTTTCGCGAATGATCGCCGTGCCTTCGGCGACGCAGTTGAGCGCCATGAATTGCGCTTGCATGTCGGTGGGAAAGGCGGGGTAGGGCGAGGTGCGCAGGCTGACGGACGTTAGTCGAGCCGGAGCCTTGAGCGTGATGGCATCGCGCTCGCTGTGAATTTCGCAACCGGCATCCATCAGCTTGTCGATGACCGCATCGAGATAGCTCGCACTGGTACGGGTCAGACGGATGTGGCCGCCGGTGACCGCCGCTGCGCACAGATACGTGCCGGTCTCGATGCGGTCGGGCATGATGCGGTGGGTTGCGCCATGCAATGCGGGCACGCCGCGAATGCGAATGACATCGGAACCCGCACCAGAAATCTGCGCGCCCATGGCGACGAGGCAGTTGGCCAGATCGACCACTTCCGGTTCGCGTGCGGCATTTTCGATGACGGTTTCGCCCTCAGCCAGACAGGCCGCCATCATCAGGTTTTCAGTGCCGGTCACCGTCACCATGTCGGTGAAGAGTCGTGCGCCCTTGAGGCGGGGCGACTGGGCATGCACATAGCCATGCTCGACGCTGACTTCCGCGCCCATTGCGGTCAGCCCCTTGATGTGCTGATCGACCGGGCGCGCGCCAATGGCACAGCCGCCGGGCAAGGATACCCGCGCCTCGCCACAGCGTGCGGCCAAGGGGCCGAGCACCAGGATCGAGGCGCGCATGGTCTTGACCAGTTCGTAAGGCGCGACGGGATTGTTGAGCCCGCTGGCATCGAGGGTGACGGTGAGTCCTTCGTTGCCATCGCGTGCAGCTTCACGACTGACGCGCACGCCCATCTGTTCGAGGAGCTTGAGCATCGTGCCGACATCGTTGAGATCCGGTACGTTGGTGAGGGTGAGCGGTTCGCGCGTCAGGAGTGCCGCGCAGAGCAGCGGCAGAGCGGCATTTTTGGCACCGGAAATGACGGCTTCACCCGCCAGCCGCGTGCCGCCTTCGATCAACAGCTTATCCATTGGATTGCGCGGCTTTCCATTCTTCGGGGGTGAGGGTCTGCATCGACAGGGCGTGCAGTTCGCCAGAATCGAGTTTGTCGCGGATGGTCTGATAGACGCGCTGCTGACGCTTGACGCGATTGAGCGTGGCGAATTCGGCACTGACGATGATGGCTTCAAAATGATGGCCATCGCCATCGACGTTCAGATGCTCGCAAGGCAAGCCTGCGGCTATCCATGTTTGTATGAGTTTGGGGTCCAGCATGATGTGTCCTTGAATGTCTTGTAGTGAAGCAACGAAAACGGAGTCCGGTTGAAGTTTCGAGCGAAGCGAGCAAATTAGTAGCCGCCCCTTGAGGGGGCGTAGGCGGGGTTTCACGGAGCACTGCTCCGTGCCGCCGAAGCCGGACGGCTGTGCAAAGCCGTCCGTGGGGGATGGGTGGGGTGGGCGTTTAGGGTAACGTTTGTTTCATCTTCTGTGAGTAGAGATAGCGACCATGTACGTTAAGTTCGAAGTTTGTAGCCGCGTTTGAGTAGAGTCAGGGCGAGTCCGGCGAGCAGGAGAAAGCAGACACTGACGATGGCCAGGCTATGCCAGGGTGAAATGTCGGAAACACCAAAAAAGCCGTGACGGAAGCCGTCTATCATATAGAAGACCGGGTTCCAGTGCGATACGGCTTGCCAGAAGGGAGGCAGGCTGTGAATGGAGTAGAACACGCCGGAAAGAAAGGTCAGCGGCATGATGAGAAAGTTCTGGAAGGTGGCGAGCTGATCGAACTTGTCTGCCCAGATGCCCGCGATGACACCCAGACTGGCGAGGATCGCGCCGCCGAGCAGACCAAAGACGATGATCCAGAGCGGTTCGGCAAAACTCAGCGGCGCGAACCAGCAGGTCGCCAGTAATACGCCAATGCCGACGGCGATGCCACGCACGAGCGCGGCCATCACATAGGCAAGAAAGAAAGCCGGGTAGGAGATCGGCGGCAGCAAGACAAATACGATACTGCCGGTGACCTTGGATTGGATCAGCGATGAGGAGACATTGGCAAAGCTGTTTTGCAGCACCGACATCATCACCAGCCCGGGAATCAGGAAGGCGGTGTAGGAGATGCTGCCATAGACGCGCACATGGTCTTCGAGGGTATGGGCGAAGACCATCAGATAGAGCAGGGCGGTGAGCACGGGCGCGCCGATGGTTTGGAAGCCGACTTTCCAGAAGCGCAAGACTTCCTTGTAGAACAGGGTGGAAAATCCTGAGTAAGCACGATCGAAGCTCATACGATGGCATCCTCTTTATGGGCACGAACAGGTTCGTCACGCATCATGTGCACAAAGACATCTTCGAGATCGGGCTTGCCGATTTCCAGTTCGCTGAGCAGGCAGCCGTGGGCGCGCAAGGCAGCGAGCAGAGGCTCGATTTCCGCGTAATCATCGAAGGGCAGATGCCAGCGGTCTTCCTTGTTTTCGGCGCGACTGGCTAGGGCGGCTGGTAGGTGCTGCGCTCCGGCATCCAGTAGACGAAAACACAGGGCATGGCTGGCGTAGCGTTGCAGGAGGTTGTGGGTGCTGTCGAGAGCGACGATGCGGCCGGCCTTGAGCATGGCAATCCGTTGGCAGAGCGACTCGGCTTCTTCGAGGTAATGCGTGGTGAGGACGATGGTGTGACCGTCACGATTGAGGCGGCGGATGAACTGCCAGAGCGTCTGGCGCAGTTCGACATCCACGCCGGCAGTGGGTTCGTCGAGCACGATCACCGGCGGGCGATGCACCAGGGCTTGCGCCACCAGCACGCGCCGCTTCATGCCGCCGGAGAGCATGCGCATGTTGGCGTGGGCTTTGTGGGTAAGGTCGAGGTTGTCGAGGATTTCATCAATCCAGTCATCGCGCTGGCGCGTGGCGGGGATGCCAAAGTAACCGCACTGGATGTTGAGTGTTTCACGCACACTGAAAAATGGGTCAAACACCAGTTCTTGCGGCACGACGCCCAGACTGCGACGGGCAAGACGATAGTCGCGGATGACATCGTGGCCCATTACCCGGATGTGTCCGGCGTCGAGTCGAGCCAGCCCCGCCATGGCGGAGATCAAGGTGGTTTTGCCCGCACCGTTGGGGCCAAGCAGGCCGAAGAATTCGCCTTGGTTGATGTTCAGATCGATGCCGTTGAGCGCGGTTAACGCTGCGTAGCGTTTGACGACCTGATGAATTTCAATGGCGGCGGGCATGATGCGTCAAGAAGAGACATTCAAAAGAAGGCGAGATTGTCTCGCCCTCTTTTCATGCCGGAGCATTCAAAGGGAGGAGTTCGGTCACGCCGTAAAGTGCGGCGAGGCTGAGCAGATCTTGGGGTGGATTGAGGAGGGTGAGTTGCTTGCCCTGCTGTTTGGCTGCTCGCTGCCAGCCAAAAATAACTGCCAATGCTGATGAATCGACGGTTTCGACGGCTTTGAGGTCAAAAAATGTAGTGGCAGCACCTGGCTTGAGTGCGGCGCTTCCCTGTGCAAGCAGGGCTGTCGCTCCTGCCAACGTCATGGCGCCACAAATTTCAAGGCGGTCACCGGTGTCACGTATCATTTTTTTTCAGCCACTTTTTCATTGCTGGCATTCTTGGCGTGCAGTGCTTTGATCAAACCATCGACCCCGCCTTGACGCACTTCACTGGTGAAAAAGTCGCGGTAGTTGGTCACGAGGCTGATGCCGCCCACCTCAATGTCGTACACCTTCCAGCCGTCGGTCTGTTTTTCGAGGTAGTAGTCCAGGGTAATGGGCTTGGCGGAGCCGGGTTGATTGATCTGGGTGCGTACCTTGACATCGGTATCGCTGGGTTTGGCCTTCATCGGCTTGAAGTCGATGGTTTGCGTCTTGTACTCGTTGAGTGCCTTCGAGTAGGTGCGCACCAGCAGCGTGCGGAACTCATCGGTCAGGGCTTTTTGCTGTGCTGCGCTGGCTTTGTTCCAGTCGCGTGCCATGGCTAGACGTGCCATGCGGTTGAAGTTGAAATTCGGGACGATTTTGGTTTCCACCAGATCGAGCGTCTTTTTGGTGTTGCCCGATTGAATGTCTTTGTCATGGCGCACGATATCGAGCACTTCGTGGGTGACATTTTTGATGAGAACGTCAGGTGCCACTTCCTGTGCGTGAGCCGTGCTCAGCAAGCAGAGTAGCAGGGAGGTGAAAAACAGGCGCAGAAACTTCATGATGATCCTTGTTGTGCGGAGGTGGGGCGAACGAAAGGGAAAGGTTAGCGTGAAACAACGAAAACGAAGTCGGGTTGAAGCTTTGAGCGTAGCGAGCCAATCAGTAGCCGCCCCTTGAGGGG